>CALWDR010000340.1 GCA_944376745.1 uncultured Lachnospiraceae bacterium | reverse complement strand
GCCAGGTTGGCAATGGGAGCCTGTAAGCTTCCAAGCAGCTTCGCCAGCAGCTCGTCTCTGGACGGAACGTTGGCGATGGCCTGAATTCCAGCCGCGTCATAGAAGGTTCCTTCCACCACGCCTGCCTTCATCTCCAGAGCGGGAGCGGTCTTGGCAAATTTCGCCAGAAGTCTCGCCGGAGCGGTGGCATCATCCTTAGAAATGGCGATGGCGTTGGGGCCTTCCAGTAAAGAGGACATGCTCTCAAAGTCTGTTCCCTTGAACGCAAAGTTCATTAAGGTATTCTTGTAAACCTTGTAGGCAACACCCGCTTCTCTCAACTGCTTACGCAGCTGTGTGTCCTGCTCTACCGTCAATCCCCGGTAGTCTACCAGCACGACAGACTGGGCGCCTTCAATCTGCTGAGAAATTTCCTCTACGATTGGTTGTTTTAACTCTACTTTTGCCACGAATCGTGCACCTCCTTTTATTATTTTGTGAAACTGAAAAGTGCCTCCCTGTCCAAAGACAGAGAGGCACAGAAAATTTCTTTTCCTTCTTACCGTGCAAACGCCGGCAAGCTTCCTCGGCAGGCCATTGCTGTTACGCCCCAGGGGGCACCTGCTGTCTTCGGCATATAGGACTGCGGTTTTCCCGCAACACATTTTATTATTTTATCATTGTCTATTGCGGATGTCAACCATTTTACACAAATTTCGCAACGCTTACCTTGATTCCCGGTCCCATAGTGGGAGACAGCACGATGCTCTTTAAGTACTGTCCCTTTAAAGCGCTGGGTTTTGCCTTGATGATGGCATCCATTAAGGTCTGGAAGTTGTCCGCTAACTGTTCTTCGGTAAAGGATGCTTTCCCTATTGGCACATGGATAATGTTGGTCTTATCCAATCTGTACTCGATCTTACCGGCTTTGATGTCGTTTACAGCTTTGGTAACGTCCATGGTCACGGTTCCTGCTTTGGGGTTCGGCATTAAGCCCTTGGGTCCCAAGATACGGCCCAGACGGCCCACAACGCCCATCATGTCGGGGGTGGCTACCACAACGTCAAAATCCAGCCATCCCTCGTTCTGGATCTTCGGGATCAGCTCGTCGCCGCCCACGTAATCGGCGCCTGCTGCCTGAGCCTCATCCAGCTTTTCTCCCTTTGCAAATACGAGAACCTTAACGGTCTTACCTGTTCCATGGGGCAGCACAACCGCGCCACGGATCTGCTGTTCGGCGTGACGTCCATCACAACCAGTTCTGATGTGTACCTCGATGGTCTCATCAAATTTGGCAACGGCGGCCTTCTTGGCCAGGCCGATCGCCTCTGCTGTATCGTATTGAACTGTTCTGTTTACCAGCTTTGCAGTCTCTACGTATTTCTTGCCTCTTTTCATTTCTATAACCTCCTAGTGGTAGTATCGGGAGAGGTCCCTCCCACATCCTATAGCTTCTTACGCTAAATGTTTTTATAAGGAAGTTCTGTTCGCTATACAATTGAACATTAGTAGTTCAATTGTCCAGAGCTCAGCTTTCGCCTATGGCTCGGCTTCGCCAATCTCACAGAACGGCCTCGCACTAACCTCTGGCTGCGCCTTCGGCTTGCCAATCGCTAAGTGCTTCCGGCCTAGGCCTGCTCTACAGTAACTCCCATGCTTCTTGCGGTTCCCGCGATCATGCTCATGGCTGCTTCCAGGGAAGCGGCGTTTAGATCCGGCATCTTCAGCTCCGCGATCTCCTTAAGCTTCTCCTGAGAGAGCGTCGCCACCTTGGTCTTGTTGGGCACTGCGGAACCGGACTTGATGTTGCAAGCCTTCTTGATCAGTACCGGCGCGGGCGGGGTCTTGGTGATGAAGCTGAAGCTTCTGTCCGAATAAACGGTAATGACTACCGGGATGATCAGGTCGCCCTGATCCGCGGTTCTGGCGTTGAACTGCTTGGTAAACTCCACGATGTTCACGCCGTGCTGTCCCAGCGCGGGGCCAACGGGCGGCGCGGGTGTCGCCTTACCGGCTGGAATCTGCAATTTGATATAACCTGTTACTTTTTTTGCCATTTGAGATTGCCTCCTTTTTGATCCGACTGAGCCTTGCGAAAGCCCCGTCGTCCTGTCTTACATCTTCTTTACATCTGTGAAACTTATTTCTACCGGTGTTTCACGACCGAACAGATCCACATTGATAGTGACTGACTGCTTGCCCCGGTTCATGGTCTGGATCACGCCGACCGTATCCTTCCACACGCCTCCGGTGACAACGACGGAATCGCCCTCCGCAAAATCCACTACCAAGCTGGCTTCCTTGATACCCAGCGGTTTCATTTCGGCTTCCGTAAGCGGTACCGGCTTGGAGCCCGGTCCTACGAATCCGGTAACTCCTCTGGTATTTCTGACCACGTACCACGTGTCATCATTCATAACCATATTAATAAGAACGTAACCGGGAAACATTTTTTTCTGAACCTGCTTTTTCGCACCGTTCTTCATCTCGACCACTTCCTCCATGGGGACGCGGACCTCTAAGATCTGGTCCTCCAGGTGGCGGTTTTCAATCGTCTTCTCAATGTTCGCCTTTACCTTATTTTCATATCCTGAATAGGTATGAACTACATACCAGTTTGCCTCTGCCATAAAATCGCCTTTGCCTCCATTATAAATTGACCAGGATGTCCACGCCGTATCTGACGAAAAGGTCGATCACGGCAATAATTAGACCTAAGATAACCGAAACAGCCACAACGGCAATCGTCTGTCTGGTAAGTGATTTTCTATCGGGCCAGATTATTTTGCTAAACTCGGCTTTGAGTCCGGTAAACCAACTGGTCTTTGGGGCTTTTTCTGTACTATTCTCTCCCATACTTCTCACTTCCTTTACTGGGTACCATTACTTCGTTTCTTTGTGTAATGTGTGTGTCTTGCAGAATCTGCAATACTTCTTTGTTTCCATTCTGTCCGGATGAGCTTTCTTATCCTTCGTCATGTTGTAATTCCGCTGCTTACATTCCGTACATGCTAAAGTAATTCTTGTGCGCACAACTTCCACCTCCATAAATTCTTGTTTTTAGGCATAAAAAAAAAGACCTACTTCCATCGCTAGTCTACTATAGCATACTCTCCCGGTCCCGTCAATACTTTTTTCGCCGATTGGGCTGTGAAAATATTTTACCACTATATCTTGGGGTTGGCAAGGGGGGATTTGCAGGTTTTGCAGGTTTTGTCTGGAGGTCGCCCTGGGCAGCGCTTTTGTTAACGCAGACACGCTCTCGCTCATACAATAGAAAGCCCGCTTCGCGAACTTTCTATTGTCATGAATCAAGACGCAGCGGTACTAGACTCACCGCCCGCAAGCGGCCGGTTTGTCAAGTGCCGGCGTCTTTCAATGGTCTGCTTATAACAAAAGCGCTGTCCAGGGCTGCATTCCATACCCATCTTCAAAAATTACCGTCACATTATTTCGCCGATATCCACGCGCCTGATCCTGCAGGTTTTTTTATAGAAGGCCACCCCGTAGCAGACCAGCGTTTTGTAACCGTCAAGATACTCCCGGGCATATTTTTGAACCGCGATCTGGTCCACTGCCGCTATGCATTCCCTGTCGAGGGCGCTGCCGCTTTTTGCATGCTTCGTCTCAATGATCATAGCGCGGCGGTTCTCCTTATCCTTAACGACAAGGTCCGGCCTCCCCAGACCATGCTCCCTGTCGTTTTCCGTAGCATAGCCCAGCCCCACAAAAATTCCGGTCAGAAAAGCCTGGTAAAAATCTTCTTTATAATTATGATAACTGATAGTGTGAAACAAAAGCTCAGACAACATGGCGGAGGCTTTCTCCTCCTCCCCCTCCCACAACGCTGCCATCAGCGGCTGGCGGTTCGTGTCCCTCATATTGTCCCGGAACCATTCCACTACCGTCTCCGAAAAAATGGTCTTTACTTCCTCATTGGGAATTTTCAGGCAGGCTTCCCCCGGTTCCAGCTCTTCCCTGCCGGAAAGCTCCTCCGGCTTCATGCCGGTGAGATAACCAGTCAGATACAAAATGCTCCAGAAATTCTCCTCCGAACCATGCACCAGATCGTAGGTCAGATCATCGCACAATTTTACTTTCACATATCCGCCGGCCAGCAATGTCTCCAGCCGGTCCGTAACATTAAAACCGGTCTGTCCGATAAAACTGCGAATGATATCATTGTGGCTGGTATCCTTCCAGTAGCTGCCCGGCTGTGCGCTTTTGTCCTGCCTTAGATCGCTCACATAATTTAAAACGTCCCAGGGACAATAAATTTCTTCACTGCCGATCCGGTAGCCATCATACCAGTGTTTCATCAAAGGCGCATATTCCTTCAATTCCATGTCCACCAGCAATTTATCCACGTCCTCCTGGGTAAAGCCGAAGGTTCCCTGATACCGCCTGCCGGCTATGGAATTTGACACAAAATGATTGGTTCCGGTAAAAATGCTCTCCTTGGCAATTCTTAAGCATCCCGTAACCACCGCAAACTGAAGATTGCCGTTGGTTTTTAATGCAGTGCTCAAAATTCCCCGGATACTGTTCAGCATCTGCGTATAGTGCCCATGCTCATACGCTTTCGCCAACGGAACGTCATACTCATCAATGAGCAGTATCACCGGTTTCCCGAAATGGGCCTTCATCATCCTTGTGAGGATCAGCAGACTGTTCTTCACAGTCGCCCTGGCTGCGTTCCCCGCTTTCAGCTCCGCGAAAAAATGTTTATCTCTTTCATCTGTCCTGTCGCTTTCCAGAAGGTAGCTGTGCTCAATACACAAACTGGAAATCACAAACTCCAGTTGGGCATACGCATCCGCAAAGGTCAGATCCTCCACATCCTTCAGCGTGACAAACAGCACCGGATACTGATTCATCCATCCGGCGCACAGTTCTTTATTTTCCATTATGGCAAGTCCGTCAAAAACGGCGCGGCTGTCCTTTCGAATATCAAAAAAGTCCGCCAGCATGCTCATGGTCAGCGTTTTTCCAAAACGGCGGGGACGGGTGATCAGATTTACCTTAAACTGCTCGCTCAGCAGTTCCTCTATAAACCTTGTCTTATCAATATAATAATAGCCTTTGGTTCGTAATTCCTCGAAAATGTCCACTCCAAGCGGCAGCATGAAATTTTCCATTGGACAGCTCACTTCCTTCCCTGCGGACGGGCTCAGCACACGCCAGTCCGGCGTTTCCCCATTGCTCTGTCTCTATT
>CALWDR010000339.1 GCA_944376745.1 uncultured Lachnospiraceae bacterium | reverse complement strand
CAGGCTGTGGGATGGATGTCATTGTCCGCTATGGTATGCAGCTGGTGATCATGGCCGTTCTTTCGCTGATCTTCGGCGTCGCCGCCGGAAATACCTGCGCCACCGCGTCCACAGGCTTTGCCCGGAATCTGCGCAAAGATATGTTTTACCGCATCCAGGATTATTCCTTTGAGAATATCGACAAATTTTCGGTGTCCAGTCTGGTGACCCGTATGACAACGGATGTGGTAAATGTGCAGATGTCCTTTATGATGATCATCCGTATCGCCATCCGCGGGCCCCTGATGCTGATCTTCTCCTTCATCATGGGCTTTGCCATGGGCGGGCGTCTGGCCATGATCTTTCTTGTGACCATCCCGCTTCTGAGTATCGGGCTGGTGCTGGTCATCCGCGCGGCTACGCCGATCTTCCGCCGGGTATTCCGCAAATACGACGCGCTGAACGATTCCATACAGGAAAATGTGCAGGCCATGCGTGTGGTGAAGAGCTATGTGCGGGAAGAGTATGAGAAGAAGAAATTCGCGGCTGCGGCTGAGGATGTCTGCAAGGATTTCACCCGGGCCGAGCGTATCATGGCCATCAACAATCCCATGATGCAGTTCTGCGTGTACGCGGGAATGGCCTTTGTGCTGTCCTTTGGCTCCTACGCGGTGATCACCAGCCGGGGTATGGAGATCGCGGTGGGCCAGATGTCCGCCATCCTTACCTACAGCTTTCAGATCCTCATGAGCCTGATGATGCTGTCCATGGTGTTCGTGATGATCACCATGTCGCTGGAATCTGCCGAGCGTATCGTTGAAGTCCTGGAGGAGAAGAGCAGCCTCACCAGCCCGGAAAATGCGGTCACCAAGGTGCAGGACGGCTCCATTGATTTTGACAATGTCAGCTTCAAATATTCCCAGAAGGCTGAGCGCATGGCGTTGGCAGGCGTGGACCTGCATATCAGATCCGGGGAAGTGATCGGTATCCTGGGCGGTACCGGTTCCTCCAAATCCACGCTGGTCCAGTTGATCCCGAGGCTGTACGACGTCACCGAGGGCTGTGTCAAGGTGGGCGGCGTGGATGTGCGCAGGTACGATCTGGAGACCCTCCGCAACAATGTGGCCGTGGTATTGCAGAAAAACGTGCTGTTTTCCGGCACGATCAAGGACAATCTGCGCTGGGGAAATCCCAACGCTACGGATGAGGAGATGCTGGAAGCCTGTAAACTGGCTCAGGCGGATGAGTTCATCCAGCAGTTCCCGAAGAAATACGATACCTGGATCGAACAGGGTGGCTCCAATGTTTCCGGCGGCCAGAAACAGCGCCTGTGTATTGCCCGTGCGCTGCTGAAGAAGCCCAAGGTGCTGATCCTGGACGATTCCACCAGCGCCGTGGACACGCGCACCGACGCGCTGATCCGCCAGGGCTTCCGCCAGTTCATTCCCGAGACCACGAAGATCATCATCGCGCAGCGTGTGGCCTCCGTGCAGGATGCGGACCGCATTATCGTGATGGACGGCGGGCGTATCTGCGCCATCGGCAACCATGAGGAACTTATGAAGACCAGCGACATTTACCGCGAGGTATATACTTCTCAGAATAAGGCAGGTGATCAAGATGGCGAAGAATAATACAACTACTGTTCCCAAAACTACGGCCCGGGGCCAGCGTGCGCCCAAGGGCGTGCTGCGCAGGCTGCTGCGGACACTGCTGGAGTTTTACCCGGTACTGCTTCCCATCACCATGGTCTGTATCCTGATCAACGCCATTGTGAGCGCTGCTCCGGCTGTGTTTTTGCAGAATGTCATCGCCGTTGTGGACGACAGCTACAAGAGCGGCGACTGGGAATCCGTTGCCGGACGTATCCTTACCTATGTGGCCGTTCTGGTGGTGTTGTACATCATCAGTCTGATCGCGGGCGCCTTTTACACCCAGATGATGGCGATCATCACCCAGGGCTCCCTGAAAAAGCTGCGTGAGAAAATGTTCAGCCATATGCAGGATCTGCCCATCCGGTATTTTGATACCAACGGCCACGGCGATATCATGAGCTATTACACCAACGACGTGGATACCCTCCGTCAGCTCATCAGCCAGAGCCTGCCGCAGATGACCATTTCCGGCATCACGCTGCTGGTAGTGTTCTGCATCATGGTGTATTACAGCGCGATCCTGGCTCTCCTGGTGGTTGTGGGCGTCATCTGTATGGTGTTCGCGGCCCGGGCCATCACCAGCCGTTCCTCCAAGTTCTTCCTGCGCCAGCAGGTTACGATAGCCAAGGCGGAGGCGTTCATGGAAGAGATGATGACGGGCCAGAAGGTCATCAAGGTGTTCTGCCATGAGGAAGGGGCCAAGGCGGACTTTGACAAGGTAAACGGCGAGATTTTCTATAATGCGCGAAACGGCAACCGCTTTGCCAACATTCTGATGCCTCTTTTGGGAAATGTGGGCAACGTGATGTACGTGGTGGTGGCCCTGGTGGGCGGCGCGCTGCTGTTGACGGATATCCCCAATATCAGCATTTCCGGAATGGCCTTCAGCATCAGCATTGTGGTGCCCTTCCTGAATATGACAAAGCAGTTCGCGGGAGCCATCGGACAGGTGTCCAACCAGATCAACATGGTCATCATGGGACTGGCGGGGGCGCACCGTATTTTCGCCCTGCTGGATGAGGAGCCGGAGACCGATGAAGGGTATGTGACTTTGGTAAACGCCAGGGAGAACGCAGACGGCACTTTGACCGAGTGCCAGGAGCGCACCCATGTCTGGGCGTGGAAGCACCGTCACCATGACGGCACGGTTACCTACACCCGCCTGGAAGGGGATGTGCGTTTCTATGACGTGGACTTCGGCTATACGCCGGAGAAGACGGTCCTGCACAATATCTCCCTGTACGCGAAGCCTGGCCAGAAGGTGGCCTTTGTCGGGTCCACCGGCGCGGGCAAGACCACCATTACCAACCTGATCAACCGTTTCTATGATGTCAGCGACGGCAAGATCCGTTATGACGATATTAATATCAACAAGATCAGGAAGGCGGATCTCCGCCGCAGTCTGGGCATCGTACTGCAGGATACGAATCTTTTCACCGGCACGGTGATGGAGAATATCCGCTACGGCAAGCTGGACGCCACGGACGAGGAGTGTATCGACGCGGCGAAGCTGGCGGGCGCGGACGACTTTATCCGCCGTCTGCCCGATGGGTACAACACGAAGCTGATGGGCAACGGCGCGAACCTAAGCCAGGGCCAGCGGCAGCTTCTGGCCATCGCCCGGGCGGCTGTGGCCGACCCGCCTGTGATGATCATGGACGAGGCCACCAGCTCCATCGACACCCGCACCGAGGCCATCGTACAGCGGGGCATGGACGCCCTGATGGCTGGACGTACCGTATTTATCATTGCCCACCGTCTCTCTACGGTCCAGAACGCCAATGCCATTATGGTGCTGGATCACGGCAGAATCATTGAGCGGGGCACCCATGAGGACCTGCTGAAGCTGAAGGGCACCTACTATCAGTTGTATACAGGCGCGCTGGAGCTGGATTAAGAGGGATTACAGGAGACGGCGAATAAAACTTGTTAATTGGTGAATCAAGAAGAATTACAGGAGACGGCGAATAAAACGCCGCTGCCGATAGCCCTCGAAAAAGGGGAGCAAGTAAGGGAAACTGCCTCTGCGGATATCTGTCTGGGTATTTGCGGAGGCAGTTTTGCATAGCAGTCTATGACAGCTGCCGCCGGAACGGCTGCAATTCTGCGTAAGATTTCATGGCCGCCGCTGCCGGAACGTAACAATTCTGGCTGACGGGAACGGAGCGTAAACCTTACAATTTTGTAAAGTATATTGTATGGGGAGCAACTTGTGATATGATGATATAGGATAAAAAGTGAAAGAGAAAGGGGGTCATTGCCATACAAAGGAACCGTATCTGCAAAAATCTGCTTTCCTGGCTTCTGCCCGTGCTGGTGGTGATCATAAGCGTCCTGCTGCTGCAGGGGATCTTTGACCGGCAGGGGCTTCCCGTCCGTAAGGTCTCCCCCCGGGACGGCGTATTGGATCTTCGGGATATTGAGGTTTCGGACTGCGTGGTCAATATTGAAAACAGCTGGGATTTCTATCCGGCGGCGCTGTATACCTCCGGGGATTTCGCTTCCAAAGCGGCGGGGGAAAAAGCGGGGGCGGAGGTGTCCACCTCGGATTTTTCTTACGGCACCCACCGCCTGCGGATCCTGGCGCAGCCCAACCGGTACTATACCATTTGCAGCTTTTCGCTGGACTACGCCAGCCGCGTATTTGTCAACGGCTCCGAAGCGGCAGCCTTTGGGAATGTGGCGGACAACGGGGCGGAGTTTGAGCCGCGTGTGGGCTATATGACCATCCCTCTGTTTTCCGGGGAAAGCGGGGAGATCGAGATCATCTATCAGTACGCCAATTTTGTGCACAGGGAGGGCGGCTACATTCCGCCCACGTATCTCTCCACGCCCCAGAACATGGAACGGTTCAAGGGGGACAACGACCTGGTTTCCCTGTCTCTCAGCGGCGGGCTCATGCTGCTGGCCCTGTATTTTCTGCTGAACGCGGCGGTGCGCCGCAAGGCGGACTTTCTCCTGCTGGCTTTCTTCTGTCTGCTGATAGCGCTGCGGGACCAGAATTTCTTCAATATTCACCTGCTTGGGCCGGAAGCGTCCTGGTATGCTGCCTATCGTGTCCTGATCCTGGTGGTCATGTTGATGCCGGTGTCGGTCCTTCTGCTGCTGAAGCGCGCCTATGCCAGGGCAACCAGACAATGGCTCATGTATGCTTATCTGGGCATGGTGATCGTGGCTGCTCTTCTGATCTGCCTGCTGCCCACGCAGGTGCTTGTGACGGTCTCCACAGCGGTGTACTATTTATCTATCCCCTATCTGTGTTACCTGGTCTTTGGCGTGATACGCCATTATATCAGACAGGGCAGGCTGGTAGCGGCAGATATCCTGGTCCTTTCGGGCTTTGTGATGCTTCTTGCCGGTTTGCTCTATGAGGCGCTCTGGACGGGACGCAGCGCGGAGGTCACCCACTATGGCTTTGCCGTATACGGGGCCCTGGGCTTTATCTTCTGCAACGCCGCCGCCATCAGCCTGCAGATGCAGCAGCGGGAGACGGCGCTGATCGAGAGCCGCAGCAGGAACGAGATGCTGGAACGGATGAACCGCATGAACATGGACTTCCTGCACAAGGTTGCCCATGAGCTGAAAACGCCGCTGACGGTCATTTCCGGTTATGCCCAGCTGACGGGGATGCAGCTGGCGGCCCACAGGCTCAGCGACGAAGCCCCGGAGAACCTGAAAACCATTCAGCAGGAATCCCAGCGATTGGCGGATATGGTGAGCAGGCTGATGGAATATTCCTATGGGCACAAAAGCGAGCTGAGCTTTGGGCGGGTCCTGGTATCGGAGCTGTTGGAAAATGTGGCCGCCATCGCCGCGCCCATGTGCGTGAAGAACGGCAACCGGGTGAAGATCGACGACGGCTCCTGCGGGGACGTCCACGGCAACTTTGAAATGTTGCTGCAGATCTTCGTCAATCTTGTGGTGAACGCCAGCAAAAGCACCCGGAACGGGACGATTACCATCAGCGCGTCCGACGGCGGACGGGAGGGCTTTGTGCTGTTTCGGGTACAGGATACCGGCTGCGGCATTGCGCCCCAGGATCTGCCCCATATTTTTGAGGAGGGCTTCAGCGGCAGCGGAAGCAGCGGCCTGGGGCTGACGATCTGCCGGGAGGCGGTGGAGGCCCATGGCGGTGATATCCGGGTGGAACGGACAGGACCGGAGGGCACGGCGTTCGCCTTCACAGTTCCAAAGGAGGAGACAGAATGAGCAGGATTTTACTGGTAGAGGACAACCCTCATATTATGAAGATTAACGACGAATTGCTTTCCGCCCGGGGCTACGAGGTGCTGAAGGCCGCCACTGCCGCCGAGGCACGCAGCCTGCTGCAATGGCACCCGGTGGACCTGATCGTGCTGGATATCATGCTGCCGGACGCCGACGGCGTGGAGTTCTGCCGGGAACTGAAGGGGCGTTACCACATCCCCATCCTCTTTCTGACGGCCCTGGGGGAAAACAGGGACGTGGTGGAGGGGCTTCGGGCCGGCGGAGACGATTATCTCCCCAAGCCCTACGATCTGGAGGTGCTGGTTGCCAGGATCGAGGCGCGGCTTCGGGCCGACGCGGCCAGCCGGAGATATATCTGTTATGGCTCCCTGAAGCTCGACACGGTCTCCCTTGTGGGGTATGTGAACAACCGGGACATTCTATTGACCCAGAAGGAATTTACGGTCCTGTTGCTTTTGACCCAGAACGCGGAGCGCAAGGTCTCCCAGGCGGAGCTGACCCGGGAGGCCTGGGGCGCGGAGTCGGAGACGGAGCTGCGGGCTCTGTGGACGCTGATCTCCCGGCTGCGGAAGAAGCTGAACCGGGAAGAATCCCGCCTGGAGATCTCCTCCCTCCGGGGCGGCGGTTATCTGCTGGAGCAGTTATAGGAGCTTCGGGGCGGCGGTTATCTGCCGGAGCAGTTATAGGAGCTTCGGGGCGGCGGTTATCTGCCGGAGCAGCATAAGAGGATATGCGGTGAACCTTACAAATCTGTAAGGTTCGCTTTTTTGTGTTTTTTCATGCTATGCTAAGATACAGGAAAGAATCAGGAGCTCTGTGCGCTTGCCGCTATTGGAGAGATTCCTGAAGTACCAATCATAAGAGGAGGAAGAGACATGAAGAAACGGATCTTAAGCTTTGTGCTGGCTCTCACCATTCTGCTGTCTATGATCCCGTCCAATCTTCTGACGGCGTCGGCCCAGGACGATATCCTGTACGGCGACGCCGACGGCAACGGGACTGTGGATATGTCGGACGTCAATCTGATGGAGCAGTACATAGACGGCGAAGCGGAGGCGCAGAGCGCCATCCGCCAAGAAGAAGCCGATGTCAATGCTGACGGCGAGATCAACAGCGACGATGTGTCGCTTGTCAGGGAGTACCTGGCCGGCAACATCCAGTTGACGGACGACCTCTGCACGGTCCGCTTTGACACGGACGGCGGCGGGGAGATTGACCCGATCAAGGTTGGCAGAAACTATGCCATTATGCAGGAGATCCCCTCTCCCGGCAAGGAGGGAGAGATCTTTATCGGCTGGCAGAAGAAAGACGGTACCGACTTCTACCAGAGCGAGCCCGTTACGGAGGATATGACCCTGCGGGCCGTGTACGAGCCTATGGACCCTGCGGAGCAGGTCTATATTGACTCCTTTGCCCTGACGGACCAGAAAACCGATCTGGAAATCGGCATCACCGCTCCGGACAAAACGGCTGAGCAGGTCAAGCAGGCTATCACTCTGCTGGCCAAGGACGGCTCGGACCCGGTGGACCTCATCGTTTCCGGCAGCGGCGGCAGCTTTACCGTCAGCGCTGACGGCGGCTTCCGCGCGGGCGGCACCTACGAGATGACGCTGGGGGACGGCCTGACCTTTACGGGCAAGGACGAGCGCTACCGCACCGTGGCGCTGACCTTTGTCAAGGAGGAAGAAGACAACATCCAGTTCGACCCCGACGTGGTGTTTATTCAGGACAACGACGTTTACGGTTATTATCTCGACGTGCCGGGTTCTGCAGATGAGAAGTATGCGACAGTCCTGGACGTTCCAATCTATGCCGACGGCTCTGCTGAGGTTACGACCGGAAGAATGCAAATAATGACCAGCCCTATTCCTGCAGATATTCCTGCTTTTGATACCTATCTGGAGGCAGGCGACATCGTGTGCGTCTACGAAACGACAGACCCGCGGGAGAGAGACTACACGCAGGATCTGTATGAGGACGATGCCGTCGCCTACGTCCGCGTGACAGCTGTGGACGTACCCTGGGCATTCCACTTTGAATCCCTGTCCGAGGAGGATATGGACGAAGTTGTCTTCATGCCGGACACTATCCCGTATAAGGTGGACACCCTGCCAGCTGGAAATGTTGGCGCCACCGGCACCGTGGATGTCAACGGCTATGACCACATCGCGCGGGCGGCTCTGGGCATGACGGAGGCCCCGGAGTTTAACACCGGCGACCTGCTGGTTTTCTATGCCGAGGATTTTGACGAGCTCACGGAAGAAAGCGACGTTTTCTACGCCAAGGTGACGGGCATTGAGGCCGACGAGCTCACCGCCGCCTACGAAGTTATAGATAAGGCGGACATTGAAGACCTCACCGGCGGCCTTTTTGTCAGCACGCCCATCACCCTTGATGATATGGAGACGGAAGAGCTTCAGGCGTCTGTGATGTCCGCGCTGGAGGACAGCAGCTTTACGGACGAGGCCACGTCCATTCTGGCGACGGGCGCCCTTCAGACTCCGAGCGTTCAGAACCAGCTGCTGGATCTGGGCGTCAGTCAGTCGGAGATCAGCGCCATGGCGGCCCAGCCTCTGGCAGCCGCGGCCGGCGGTAGCGGCAGCGGCAGGACGAAGTTCGTGGTTGAGGGCGTCACGGTCACGCCGTCTGTCTTCATACATGACCGCTACGAAGACGGCTACGGACTGGGCCTGGATGTCAGCGCCGTGTTCTCGGTGAGCAAGAAAATTGCCTCCGGGCAGACCACCTCCCTGAAGATCGAGGTCAGCGCCTATTTTGAGCAGCAGGGAGCCTTCGGCCTCAACGTGGATGTGGACACGGACTGGAAGGTCTATGTGATCATCCCCGTGCTCAAGGAGGTCACCTGCTCGGTGTCCATTGACATCAAGAGCTACTCTAATATCTCCCTGAGCGCCAAGACCTACACCGTCACCGAACAGAAGAGAGAGTCCTTTGACGAGTTTATCGACTTTGTAAGAAATGGTGAGTATACGGATGCCCTGCGCGAACTGAACGACCTGCGCGTACAGCGGAAGCTGGGCGGCGGCGCAGAGGTCGCCGATCAGATCGACGGTATTCTGAACAGCCTGCCCAAGATCAACGTGGGCGGGACGGAATATTCCTTTGAGGAGCTGGAAAACGAGCTCAATATGACCGACGTCAGCTCCGAGTTTGAGGAGGTTCTGTCCGCGGAAAACATTGCGGACAGCAAGGTAGGTATTGAGCAGCTCATGAGCAGGTATTCCGAGCTTTTGAACAGCGAAAGCGACTGGGTGCAGCTGCTTAACCGGGAGCTGTTTGCCAAGACTTACCATATCAAGATCCTTGCGATCAAGCTCAAAGTAGATTTTATCGTCCGCGCCGACGTGAACCTGACCATGGGGACCGACCTGGAGTACGAGGTCGGAAAACGCTACAATTTCTGGGTGAAGATCTTTGACGGTACCTCGGGGAGCAGCGAGACCGACCTTCTGGACGAGCGCTTCGGCTTCCAGTTCTATATCATGGGCTATATCGGCGTCAGGGCGGGCTTCAAGATCGACGTGGCAGTCGGCATCCTGAGCACCTCTATCGCCAGTGTGGGCGCCAACGTCGAATTTGGCCCTTACGTCAAGCTCTACGGCTATTTCCTTTATATTTACATCAAGGAACGACCGGCGAACACCTCGGAATGGCAGGTGGAGGAACGGGCGGAGGGGGCCATG
The DNA here is from genome assembly GCA_944376745.1 of uncultured Lachnospiraceae bacterium. Lineage (GTDB taxonomy): Bacteria > Bacillota > Clostridia > Lachnospirales > Lachnospiraceae > 14-2. Next base: position 320 of record CALWDR010000339.1, on the reverse strand, counting down.
TACGTGGAATTCGGCCTCTATCTGACCGTTAAGTTCAAGGCGCAGGCGCTGAAAGAGCTGATCAAATATGAGCCGACCCTGTACGACGGCGAGTTCCCGCTGCTGACGGCGGGCGAGCAAAAGAGCGTCTACGATTTTGCCCTTGCGCCTGCTGATACCGATATTCTCTACATTCTGGATGAGAACAGCGACTTTGCGGACGGCATCACCATGCAGCTGCCGGAAGCGTACCGGAACATGAAGACCATCGACCTGACCAGCGGGCAGAAGGCGCAGAGCATCTACGACTTTTCCAATTACCACATACGCTTTACCAACCC
>CALWDR010000338.1 GCA_944376745.1 uncultured Lachnospiraceae bacterium | reverse complement strand
TCACCAAAGCCGGGAAATACACGGTAGGTGCCTGGATGGACGAGTGGTTCGAAAACTACGCAAAGGTGAAAGTGAGACCGTCCTCTCACCAGACCTACCGAGGGTACATCGACAACCATATCAAGCCAAACATCGGAAAAATCCCCCTGGAAAAACTCGCTTCTCTGGAGTTGCAAAAGCTCTACAAGAAGCTGCTGACCAGCGGGAGGATCGACCGAGTCGAGAGCAAGCACCAAGCCAAGGGTTTAAGTCCCAAGACCGTGCGGAACATCCACCAGATCATCGCCTCGGCCATGAAGCTGGCAAAGGAGCAGCGACTGATTGCCACCGATCCCACCGAAGGCTGTGCCCTGCCGAAGCTGGAGCACAAGGAGATGCAGACCCTTCCGGTAGAGCAGCTGGCGTCCTTCCTGCGGGAAGCCAAGGAGAGCGGGGTATTTGAGCTGTACTACGTGGAGCTGGCCACGGGTTTAAGAAGAGGTGAATTACTGGGGCTGAAGTGGGAAGACATTGATTTCGAACATGGAAACCTCCGGGTGAAACGGCAGATCGCTCGAATCAACGGCGAGGTCGTGGAGGCCCTGCTCAAGACGAAGAACGCTTACCGCACACTGCCGCTGGCGGAGGACACGATAGTTGTCCTAAAACAGCAGAGAAAGAAGGTCGGTAGTAGTCCCTGGGTGTTCCCCTCACCCACCGGCGGGCCCATCTCGCCAGATAGCGTCCTGCATATGCTCCACCGGGTCTTGAAACGGGCGGGACTGCCCAGGGTTCGATTCCACGACCTCCGGCACACCTTCGCCACCCTGGCCCTCCAGAACGGTGTGGACATCAAGACGGTGTCCGGGATGCTGGGACACTTCTCGGCAGGGTTCACCCTGGACACCTACGCCCACGTGACCACCGCCTCCCAGCGTCAGGCGGCCAGGACCATGGGCGGTATCCTCTCTGGAACTCTCCAGCCCTGACCGCTCCGAGATCCCGTATGGGTCACGGTTTGGGTCAGACGAAAACGGTAAAAATAATCAGCCCGAAAAAGTGACGAAAGCAAAAGGAAACCCGTCAGAATCCATGGATTCTGACGGGTTTATGAAATGCTACGCCAATCTGGATATTTTAGTTTTCTAATCGATTCAGCCTACAAGACTAATAGTATTATTTTCTCATAAAAGATAGTCTCGAAAAAAGTTCTCATTTTTTCTTATAGTTTGATTTTTCCCACGAAAAATCTCTAGCAAATATTTTATAGGCACGGCGATTCCATAGCCTAAATCATCGTAATCTCCGATCTTTTCGTCATAGTATGGTGTTTGGCAGGCGATTCCTATAATTGAACCATCTTCATTTATTACGGGCCCGCCGCTGTTCCCACCCCTAATTCTTGCAGTAATAAGCATGAGCTCGGCCCCAGATAAATAGTTGTCTCCGAAAGCTGCAACGGTTCCTTTCGTAGGAGTCATTCTTGATTCGGCCTTGCTTGAAATTGTACCTTTTTCTGCAGTCAGAAAATCAGTAAATGCAGGAATTTTGGGATAGCCCATTACTAGAATATCTTGTAAAATAGTTCCATCATCAACAAATACCTCTAAATCTTCGTCCCGTCCCACATCGATAAATGCAATGTCAAGATTTGGATTGTCAGATACAAAAATTTGGCTTTTTCTTAGTTCGGCCGCCGAAAAACCTTTAATCGATAGGTGCTTAGGATCCTCTATACAGTGCCTTGCTGTAACAATACCGCCATATAACTTGAAACCCGTGCCTGCAGAGTAATCTCCATTTTCTTTTTCCCATATAAGTGGAATAACTAATTCTTTATAGAAACAATAAATATATTCGAATCCGTATACTAATGAGTTATAATAATGGCGCAACTTGTTGTAGTTTCGTTCCCACTCTTGTTTATCGCGGATAATAAACCCATAATTGTCGTTAAAACCCAGACCGCTACCTGTTCGCAACGCTGATAGTTTATTTTTTTTACAAAGCTTTTGACAAATTCTACTTACTATTTCAGGTTGATATACAAGATCGACTCCACCACCATTTTTCTTGCCATGTATTGTACAAAATTCAAGAATCGACTTATTGTCAATGCCGGATTCAATTTTGAAGTAATCGAGAATATCCATTACAAGATTCGGATATTTTCTGTCGTAATCATTAAATTCTTTCATAATGACCTCTTAACTAACTTTCCTCTTTTTCAATAGAATACTAATGACAACTTCTCAACCACTCTATCTGCTCCCTGTATCTACTTGCCCCTCCAGCATTTCAATCCGGTGATCCTGTGTCAGAACCTGCATCTGGCTGATGGCAATGGCATTCAGCCTTGCCAGCCGTTCCGCCTGGGACATCCCCTCGCCAATAAATACAGCGTTCAGGTTTTCCAGATTGGCAAGGCACACGAGCTGAGAAACATTTGCGTAATCCCGGATATTACCCTTCAGTTCCGGATGGCTGTCCCGCCACTCTTTTGCGGTCATACCAAACAGAGCCATGTTCAGCACATCGGCTTCGCTGGCATAGACCAAAGAGATCTGTTTGGCGGACAGCTCCGGAGGGATCAGGTTCTCCTTGATAGCGTCGGTATGGATGCGGTAATTGATTTTAGCTAGATTGCGCTTGATGTCCCAGCCAAACCGCCGCATCTCCTCTGCTTTGAGTCGCTCAAACTCTTTGACCAGGTATAGCTTGAATTCAACCGAGATCCAGGAGGCAAACTCAAAAGCGATTTCCTTGTGCGCATAAGTCCCGCCATAACGGCCTGCCTTGGAAATGATACCTATCGCGGCTGTGGCATCAATCCATTTCTGCGGAGTCATTACGAAGCTGTTTAGGCCGGCTTGGCTTCTAAACGCATCGAATTCGACACGGTTAAAATCGGGGTTATAGAGGGACTCCCATACACCAAGAAACTCAATCGTATTCCGGTTCCGCATCCAGTTCTGGATAATATATCTGGGGTTGTCGCTGTCCTTCACTTTTGCGATATCGGTCAGGCTGATATAGTCATCCCGCTCCATATTCCATTGGATGCTGACTTCTGTGCCGCGGACAATCAGTTTATCCACCTGCCGTTCACCCCCTGTACATCAAGTCATCTAAAAGCCCTTGGCAGCCCGCCAGCACATCCCTCCAGGTGGCGTCGAAGTCGTCGGTATACCAGGGGTCGGCCACCTCCTGCTCCGGGCGGCCGGCGTATTCCATTAGGAGGTGCATCTTGTCATTGAAATCGCCGCCGCAGATGCGGTACATGTTGCGTAGGTTGGCCTTGTCCATCCCGATGAGTAGATCGTACTCCTCGTAATCGCTGTTGCGGAGCTGCCGGGCGGCGTGTCCGTCGCAGGAGATGCCGTGCTCCGCCAGCTTCCGCCGGACCGGTGGATAGACCGGATTGCCAATCTCCTCCCGGCTGGTGGCCGCCGAGGCGATCTGGAACTCGTCCTCCACCCCCGCTTTCTTTACCAAATCCTTCATCACATACTCGGCCATCGGGCTCCGACAAATATTGCCGTGACACACAAAAAGGATCTTCTTCATGTTCATGCTCCAGACACTCCACACACACTGTATTTCCCTCAGTATAGCAGGAATCCGGCTGTTCGTCGAGTGTGGAATGCAGCCATGCCCCAGCCCGGATCTGTTCCAGCAGCTCTACCTTGATCCAGCGGTGCTCCAGCGTGGCCCGGAGATACCAGGCGCGCTCCCGGCTACCCTCACAGCTCTCCAGAATCGCCACATTCTGCGTCCAGCCCAGCTTCAGGGCCAGCGCCAGGAGTACTGGGTTGTCGGCGTAGGCCCGGTAGAACTCCCGCATCCGGCGCAGGTTTCGAGGGGAGAAGCCCTTGCACGCAGGGTAGTTCTTCTGGAGATATTCGGCGGCCATCACCGCCGCGCCCTTCTCCGGGCGGGCACAAACGACCCTGCCGATCTCAAAGTACAGCTCCATCTGCGGGAGTTCCGCCGCCATGAGCTGATCCAGCGTACTGTACATGGCGCTGTAATCTGTGGGTTTCCGGGTATTCATGCGCTTCTCCTTTCCGGCGCCCCGCGCCTGATTTGATCTGGCCGCAAAAGGGAGCACAACGCTTACTGCGCTGTGCTCCCTTTTGTGGTCAACTATATGAGTGTTTGGAAGAT
>CALWDR010000337.1 GCA_944376745.1 uncultured Lachnospiraceae bacterium | reverse complement strand
GAAGTCGGAGAGCCTGCTGTTCGCCATGCTGGAGTATGTGGTGGTGGATGAAGTCTCCTCGTGGACGGATTTCCACTATGCCTATTATGAGGAGCTGACGGAGGCACAGCTTGGGAAGCTGAAGGGCGATCCCTTCCTGGAGGCTTACCTGGACGCCGTCTATAACTGTTATGATGCTATGGACTATGAGGCGGCGGAGAAAAGTATCGATCAGGTGCTGGCCGTCTCGGAGGACTTTGCCCAGGCCTGGTATCTGAAGGGCGCGATCCTGTTTGGAGCCGAGGAATTTGAGAAAGCGGCGGCGGCCTATCAGCAGGCCATCGCCTTAAACAGTGAGTCCCCCACCTACTGGTACGCCCTGGCAAATGCCTATGACGCCCTGGAAATGTACGAGGAGGCCTACGACGCCAGCCTGAAGGTGACCACGTTGATGCCGGATTCCGACCACGATCTGGACTGGTACGGGGTGGGTTACCACAACAATCGGCTGCTGAATCAGTTGAAATCCAAGGTGGGAGGTGAATGACATGGCGGCGGTGTTATATATTTTCCTGGTGTGCATGGCAGTTTTGGGAATGACGCTGTTTGGATGCTCCATTCTGTGGGGGATCCTGGCGGCTCTGGCTGGGGCCGCCCTGCTGGTGTTCCGGCTGGTTCTGGGGAGGAAGCTGGCAAAGCAGCTTATCTGCGTGGTACAGGTGGCCGGGACGGCGCTTTGCTTTGTATTTCTTCTTTTGATGGGGATAAGGGATACGGGGGCTTCCCTGGACGCGTACCGGGAAACCATAGCGGAGACCACAGAGCTTCTGAAGGAGGAGAAGCTGGATCAGGCGGAGGAGAATCTGGCGGCTTTGGAGGAAGCCTGGGGCCTGGATGATGAGATCCGCAGCCTCTGGGCCATGGACTGCATTTTAAAGGGAAAATACGAGGAGGCCCTGGAGTATGTGGATGGGTACGAGGACAAGAATTCCCAGTCCTATTACATGAATCTGGAGCAGATCTATCTGATGGAGGGCACAGAGGAGGCCGCAGGCAGGCTGTATGAGCTGTACGGGACGGCGGCCTACGAGTACCCGATGTGGACCTATATGCAGAAAATGGCCGGGATCGCGGCCTTTGAGCAGGATAATCCGGTGAGCGCCCAGTATTATCTCCTGCGGGCTTACCGGCAGGCGCCGGAGGATGCCAGGGTGCTTTATTACCTGGGAGCCGTATCCTTTCAGCTGGGATACTATGACCAGTGCCTGATTTATTTTGAGGAGGCTTTGACCTGCGGGGCGGATGAGGAACTGCAGTCCAACATGCTCTGGTATATGGAGCAGATACCCGGAATCGGAGGTGAAGAGGCATGAGAAAATACATAAGAGTAAGCCTGTCGGCACTTTTGGCCGCAGTGGCATTACTGACGGCCATACTGTCTCCGCTGGGCGGAAGCGCAGTCTATGCGTCGGAGGACACCAGGCAGGAGTCCACCACCTGGAAGGTAAACAGGCCGCCCCAGGACAGGGCGGAGGTATATTATGATGTTTTAAGTAAAATGGCGGCTGACGTGGGAGCCGCAGCGCCAAAGAAGGAGGTGGCCTCCGGGGAGAAAGCCGCTGCTTCCGGGGAAAATGCGGAGAGCGAAAGCTCCAAAGAGAGCGCGGGAGGCAGTGCTCTCTGGGATTTCCTGGAGCGGATGGGAAAAAATATTTCCAACAACACCATCGGAGAGGCCACGGACGAGCTGTTGGGAATGGAGCGGGGGCTTGCCGACTCCATGGATCAGCTTGCGGACACCATCAACGGCAGCAGCTTAAAAAAGGTGTTCGGGGACTTCGGGGATACCTTAAAGGATGCTTCCCAGGGAGCGTATTCCGCTGCCGGCGTCCTGGATGGCCTGGGAAAGGTGTTTGGCGGCTTAAATATCGTCACGGATCTGATGGATTTAGGCACCTTGATGCAGGACGGGGAAACCAGGACCTCGGGCAAGGTGATCGAAGCGCTTCTGCTGTGCACGGACATTGTCCTGGCGGTGATGGGGATCATTGGAGCCGCCTCGGGACTTGGGTTCTTCCTCTTCGGGCTTATGATCGCGCTGCTTCTGGCTATCGTGCAGAGTGACTGGTTTAAGGACTGGCTGAAGCAGAACAATGGTTTCCTGGATACGCTGGATTTTATTTTTGAATCCATTCTGTCCTGGCTGAAAACGCCGGCCAATGTGAACTGCTATAAACCGAACATTTACATTTACAGCGACAGGCAGCGGCAGGTGACGGTGCGCTTTGATAAGCCCCAGCTTCTGACCACCACGATCCCCGATTACAGCGGTCTCTGGCAGGTAGAGACCGGGGAGGAGGGCGACCTCTATGATGCGGCGGGCAATTCCTACGGCTTCCTGTTCTACGAGTCCGTGACCCGGCCCGAGCTGTTCCAGACCCAGGAGGGCTTCTTCATCCCCGCCGGGGACCGGGAGGCGGCTTACCGGCAGATACTTGGAGCCTACGGCTTCAACGAGACGGAGATTTCCGATTTCGTGGAGTTCTGGACCCGGAAGCTGCCGGAGGGCGTGGATTACTTCATGTATCCTCAGCTTACGGACACCGTGGACGCGGCCATGCCCGTCACCATTTTCCCGGCGCCGGAGATTATGGAGCGT
>CALWDR010000336.1 GCA_944376745.1 uncultured Lachnospiraceae bacterium | reverse complement strand
GATAAAAGCTTTGCAGTTCCAGCTTGGTTTCTATATGCATAAAATCCCTCCGATAGATAAGCTTAATAATATCTTACCACATAAACGGGGATATTCAATAGGAAAACGGATAATTGCGGACGAACCTAGGGTAAGCCAGCCCTTTTCCACCATGGTTTCCATAATGAAGGCCATCACATCCAGCTGATGGTTGATAAAGGCGAGCTGCCCGCATTGGGGAAGCAGCGCTTTTGGCACATAATTTTTCAGCTCCTGGGCGGCAAGGCCGCAGATCTTGGTCATACAGCCGCAAATTTCCTCCGCCAGCGGCTTTAGCATGGGACGGATATTATCCATCATATCGGAGGAAAATACGGGAAATTCAGCCGATAATTTTCCGTTGCGGCTTGTAATAAAACCGTCGGCGATCAGCTTCACCAGCATGGCGTTGTCCGGGTCTGCGGGCTTTCCCAGGACAGCGTCGCACATGGCTTCGATGGAAGGCTCCCAGTCCAAGGGTTCCCAGAGCTGGCAGTTCTGAATGATGCGGTAATTTTCCACGGAGAAATAGGCGGTGTGGTCTTTATTTTCACAATGGCCGTAAATTCCGTGAAAATGATGGTGCCGATAATCGTTATCGTATCCGAATACAAACCCATAGCTTTCGTTGGAAAGCAGTGGATAATCGCCGAAACGCTTCCGGCCCTCAGCGTCGGAAAGCTGCAGAGCCATCACCATTGTCAGATTGGCAAAGGTCCATTTCAGCCGGTTGGCGTTTTTGTCATTTCCTTTAAAGTCCAGCGCCTCCAGGGCGGGGAGAAGCGCTGACAGCTTCTGATGGAACTGCGTCGTCTCTTTTTCGTAGATAGGTTTGATCTTATCTGCCAATGCTTTTTCATAGTCATCGGTAAAAATAATGATGTTTGTCTGATATTTATCGCCGACTTTCCGGAGCATCTCATGCTTCAGGAGCAGCTCGACCTCGTCTTCCAGATAAACTGTGGAAACGCCGAGCTCCACAGATAGCTCCTGCATGGTTACGGGCGCATGGTAAGCGCTGAGCAGGATATTGCCCGGAAGCTTCCGCTCAAATAACTGCCAATAACAGGTATTGTCACCGCCTCCCCAGTAATCCATACGGAAGATTCCCGGATTGTAACTTTTTTCACCGAATTCTCTAGTCATACCGATACCTTCTTTCAATATTTTTCTGGTTTTGAAGAGGTAATATTTTACCATCTCCATACTGATACCAAGGTCCTTTGAGATTTCGGAACAGCTGTTCCCATAAATATAGTAGGCCACGGTTGTCTCGCGATATTGCTTTGAGAGAAGCGATAATTCCCGGCGCAGAAGGTGAATTTCTTCTTCCTTCAGATATTCCTCCTCCGGTGTCACCCAATAGGTTCCCACAAAATGGGCGTCAAATTCCACGGTCTGCAAACACTTCCGGCGGATATGCTTCTTAAAGGTATTTTCCGCGATCCGCCACAGGAAGCCGAAAAAGGCTTCCTCGTGCTCCAGCCTGTGCACGGAGTTTAGTACCTCGCAGATAATATCGTTTGTCAAATCTTCCGCCTCCGACTTGTCGTACAGCCTCGACAGCGAATAGGCGAAAAGGTTCTTCAGATTCTCAGACAATAATTTTGCCGCTTTTTCCCGTTCCAAAAGCTCACCTCCCTTGCGTTGTTTTGAAAGCTTTCGATGATATAGTATCGGGGATGGACTGTCGGTTAATTGGGAGTGGATATTTTTTGTGAAAAAAGGGAGAAGAGGAACAACGGCTCTTTTACAGCAGAACGGTGCCGTTACAGCCAGATGTAACCAATTCCGCATATCTGGACAGATACCTTTTTTCGCGCGGCTTTCAGAGGGTTTCAGCATGGAGCGCCTGCGTCCCATTTCTTCGTCGGAAACCAAAAGAGTGATCGTTTTTAAGTTAGTCATCTTCGTCATCAGTCCAACCTGAAATAAAATGCAAATCACCTGTTTCGATATCCATCGCCATATTATCGCCTATACGCATTAGCAAATTACCGTCTGAGTCGATTGCCATATTATCGGATATGGCTTGTGCAAAATCCCCATCATCATAATCAAAAAAATTTCTGCCCATAAGTATAAACTCCCTTCTGCTTGTTTACGGATACAATTTATTGTTTCTTGGATTTATTCACAGTATTATCTCCATTTATTGAATTTGGGTAATTGATCAATGAAAGATTTTATTTCATCATCATTTACTTCTACATCGACAAAAATAACAATATTGTAGTAGTCTTCATCTCTGTAATTTGCCAGCCCTCCCAATTCATTACAAATATAATGATCGTTAAAAGTAATCTCGTCGGCTATTCTTTTGTTATAATCAATTCCGAATTTTAACATCTCTATTGCTCTGTGCCTATATTTATCCAAATGTTTCAAGGCATATCTTAAACAGTTGTTGATGATCGGATTGATAGAGCGGTATAAAACAGAATCAACTTGTTTTTTTCTTTTTGCAGAACTACCCAGCTGAAACTCATAAGGTTTTATTTCAAATATTGAATGAAACAAGCCATCATTATCGAGTAATATTTCTAAATATTCGCTTTGACAAAAAATACAATTTTCTGTAGCATAGTGACCGTTTGAGAAGAACATATTGTAGGAGTCATAAATATCGTTGAATAGTTTTACATCATTCATACTTGCAACAAGACGAGCAAACTCAATACTGTTTTCAAAATGGATCCATATCATGCCCTTATCTTTCATAAATTCAAATTGATTGTGATACCATTTCAATTTTATTCCGTATTCATCGTGAAGATATCTAACACCATTTACCGAATGATATTCAACTACATAATCAAGAAAGGTCTTCTCAAATTCATCGGTTTGATTCAGGATAGATTTTCCATCTTTTGCAAGCAATAAGTCAAATTCTTCCTTATACAATTTTGGATCATCCAAATATGTATAATATCTAAATCCTTTATTGAACGGTACATTATCTTTTTCTACAGGTAATTTGTACGCGTCTTCCTCTAATAATCTAGCCAATGAAACACCGAATATTTTTTCCAAAGGGATGATAAAGTCGTATTTAAGTGGCCTTTCTTCTTTTAGCATTTTTGAAAAGTTGGATTTTTCTTTATTCGCAAATGCATATGCTTCTTGTCCTTTCATACCTAATTCGTGAGCTATATCAACGAGCAAATGACTGTACATCTTTATTCCTTTTAATTTCATATAATGGTCAATGTTGTTTTTTAAATTTCCCATAATTGCACCTCCATAATTTTTATGCTCTTATATTATAGCATAGCGTTTTGGAATTTTGTAGTCATTAAAGACAACTTTTGTTGTCTTTTTTGATTCGCGATAAACTGCACGTCAAAAATCATACAGTCAAATTTGACAACTTATGGCGTCTGCCGTAGTACAAAATCCTTTTTCTCCTGCCGTATGTCGGTGCGGATTGACTGCTCCATTATGTGTTCATATCTGCAAAGGTTTCAAAACATCGTGTCTTATAGCGGCTTTCTTCCGATCAGCAGCAGCCATTTTTGATGAAAACAGATTTCTCCATTTTCCATATAAGGGGAAAAGCCGGTCTTTTCTTTCCCGGCAAGCTCTGATTTCATGCGTTCCGTGATCTCTCTTTGGACGGGCTCCGGCGTTTTGGTGAGCGCAAGCCAGCTCTTCAGCCTTTGCTGCATTTCGGTTGTTTCGCATTGCTCAACCTGTAAACCGCGGGAAGCAAACAATTCCAGCATCTCATTTTTGCTAAGATTCTTTACATGAGAGGGGTCGCGGAGCGTTTCAAGCTCATCTTCCGCCTGCCGCATTTCTTCGGCGGCAGCTTCCAGATCGATCAGCACCAGCTTCCCGCCCGGCTTTAAGGTCCGCGCCATTTCAGAAAAGGCGGCGTCCACGTTGGTAAAGTGATGGAAAGCCAGTCGGGAAAACACGATGGAAAAGCTGTCGTTCAAAAAAGGCAGTTCTTCCGCAAAACCTTTCACAAAGACCATATTGTTCAGATGATCCTTCTCGGCTTCCCGTTTTCCAACCTGCAGCATGGAAGGAGTTGCGTCCAGACACACGACGCTTTGTACCAACGGAGCAAAAGAACGCCCGCAGGCACAGGTCCCGGCGGCTGCGTCTAAGACGGTATCTTGTTTGCTCGGGGCGACACGGGAAAGCGTGTAATTTAAGTATTCTTCTTTGGAAAAATTAACCGTTCTGCTCTCAAAGTTTGGAGCCTGGATCTCAAAGGAACGATGGATCGCTTCTAAATTCGCTGGTTTCATAATGCCGTCCTTTCCTTCTTACTGCCGTGTGTTGAACGGCATAGAGGTATCCCATACAGGGGCTTTCCTGGGAATGAAAAATTGTTTCATATCCGCCTTTTCCAAAGTCAACAGTTTCACTTTCTTGTCGATGCCGCCGGCGTACCCGGTAAGGCTTCCGTTGGTCCCGACGACGCGGTGGCAGGGCACTAGGATGGATATTTCATTGTGGCCGACGGCACCGCCTACGGCTTGGGCTGACATATGCGGCGCGCCCCTTTTCGCGGCAAGCTGTTTTGCGATCTCTCCATAGGTCATCGTGTGTCCGTAGGGGATGGAGCAGAGAATTTCCCACACTTCTTTTTGAAATTCCGTTCCCAGGAAATGAAGGGGCACAGGAAAATCCGGCTCCCGCCCGGAGAAATACACGTCAAGCCAGCGCTTTGCCGTTTCAAACAACGGGAGTTCCCGTTCCTTATAGTCTTTGTCCAGACGGCGCGCAAAATATTTTTGTCCCTCAAACCAGAGGCCGGTCAGACCGATCTCGTCGGCTGCCAAAAGAATATCGCCGATGGGAGAGTGGTAATGACTGATATACTGCATGTTATCCCTCCCTGCCGAAGTATCGGTTTGAATCCTGCGGAGCCTGCGCCCGGTCTGTGTCCGTATAGGAACGGATCTCGGAGCAGACGGTTATTTGGTAGCTTTCAAACAGCTTTTCCCGTCCCTCTTGCTGGCTCATGCGGTGCTCCATGACATTCCGCCAGCGTTCTACGGCGGCTTCGTCCGTCCATACGTTCATGGACAGCAGCTTGCCGTCTTCATTTAGACTGGAAAAGCGCTCTGCCCGGACAAAGCCCTCAAACCCGGCAAGCATGGGTTTCAGCATGGCCGCAAGGTCAAGGTATTTTTTCATGCCGGTTTTGGTGGGTTTCACTTCAAATAAGACAATGATATTCGCCATCTTCATTTCCTCCTGCCGTCTTGACTTTTTTGCTCTTACATATTATGATTTTATCACAGAAAAGCAGGAAAAAATATTAAAAAATCGTCGAATATTATCATAATATTCCCAAGGGAGAGGTGAAAATGGATTTGGACAGAGGAAGCTACATCAATTCGGTCAATCTGAATATTGACACGGATTTTCCCTATCTTGTCCTTGATGTTGCGGATGGCAGCGCTTATCCCAGGAATCCCGGTTTCGGGGTTATGCACTGGCATGAGGATTTACAGTTCATCTATGTACTGGCCAAAGCCGCACAGCTTTTGAAATAAGGCTACCGCAATCCCACTGGCTTTAGACGGTGGGTTAAGGTAGCCAGAAGTAGCGATTTGTGCTATACTTATGCCATCGTGTAGTGTTAGGAATGTTTCAGAAGAAATGCTGAGAAAATACATAGAAAACCAAGGATAGATAAAAGGTGGCAACAAATGTTAAAAGCGTATAAATACAGAATATATCCTAATAATGAGCAGAAAGTACAGATTGCAAAAACATTTGGCTGTTGCCGGTTTGTTTATAATCAGACACTGGCATATAGGAAAGATATTTACGAAAAAGAAAAGAAGTCTATCAGTAAAATAGATTGCAATAATTACTGTAACAGGGAATTAAAGAAAGAATATGAATGGCTGAGGGAAGTTGATAAGTTCGCCCTAACTAACGCAATTTACAACATGGATTCAGCATATCAGAAATTTTTCAAAGAACATACTGGTTATCCAAAGTTCAAAAGTAAACATGACAGTCATAAATCATACACAACAAATTTTACAAACGGAAATATCATTGTAGATTTTGAGACGGGGAAAGTGAAATTGCCCAAGTTAAAAGAAGTGCGGACAAAGCTGCACAGAGATTTCAACGGTCAGATAAAGTCTGCGACCGTATCACAAGTGCCAAGCGGGAAATATTATGTATCAATATTGGTGGAAACAGAGCATGAAGAATTGTTGCACACAAAGCAAAATATTGGTGTGGATTTAGGAATAAAGGATTTGTGCATCACATCAGACGGAAGAAAATACGAGAATCCAAAGGCAATAGAAAAATATGAGCGAAAACTGGCAGGATTACAGAGACAATTAGCACATAAAGAGAAGGGAAGCAATAATTATTACAAAAAGAAAAAGCAAATAGCATTATGCCATGAGAAAATCGGAAATACCAGAAAGGATTATCTGCATAAGATTTCCCATGAGATTATCAGCGAAAACCAAGTGATAGTATCAGAAAACTTGCAGATAAAAAATATGGTAAGAAATCATCATCTGGCAAAAGCAATAACAGATGCATCATGGCATGAGCTGACAAGACAGTTAGAGTATAAGGCAGAGTGGAACAAAAGGAAGTACATCAAAATAGATACATTCTATGCAAGCAGTCAGATCTGTTCCATCTGCGGATGTCAAAATGCGGAGACAAAAAACTTATCTGTAAGGGAATGGATATGTCCAGTCTGTGGTGCAAAACATGATAGGGATGTTAATGCGGCAAAAAATATTTTAGCGGAAGGATTAAGACAGATAGCATAAAGAAATAAATATAGGGCAGGGACTGCCCGAATTAACGCCTGTGGAGATAGTAGGTCAAGCTTCTTGCCGAAAGGCAAGAAGATATGAGGTCGATGAAGCAGGAAGCCCATTGGCTTTAGACAATGGGTAGTTCACTTGGCTCGTTATATTGCAGAGTAGAGAATTGCCAGTGGCATTTTAAGATGAGTGAAAATAAAAAGCGGCTGGTTGTGGCGCTGTTTGCTTTTATATATTTGCGTAAATCCCAGATTTGGTAAAATGAGAATGATAAGGCCATACAGGCTGAATATTATGAGAACAGGAGGGCATCGGTATTGTCATAGAAGTAAAATATGCGGATAACAACGAATGGATATATTTCAAGAAATACCCGGCCAGTCTGAAACCGGCCGGGCAAAATATGCTGACGGGGTTTGGCGCAAGCTAATCAAACAAGGCAAACTCATACCCAGCCGCCCGGGTCTGGTCGATAAAGTCGCCGAGGATCTGGGTGTTGGTGGTGGATACCGCATGGAGCAGATAAATGGCCCCCGGGTGCAGCTTGCCAATCAGCTTGTCCAGCGCTTCAGAAGGGTCCGGCTGATTGTTGGTGTCGTAGTCCAGGTAGGCAAAGCTCCAGAACAGGCTCTTGTAGTTGCAGTTGTTGACAACGGCCAGGGATTGTTCGCTGAATTTCCCGGAAGGGTAGCGGAACAGGTGCATTTCGTAACCGAAGTTTTCCTTGATATAGTTGTGAAGGCCCATTACCTCATTTTGCTGTTCCTCGATGGACTGGGAAGGAAGCCCGTCGGTGGGATGGGTGACACTGTGGTTGCCCACCATGTGTCCCTCATCGATCATCCGCTGTATGAGATCGGGATTCTGCTTGGCAAACGGAGAGGTCACGAAAAATACGGCCTTTACATTTTTCTCCTTTAAGGTGTCCAGAATTGCCGGGGTACAGCCGTTCTCGTAGCCCTCGTCAAAGGTCAGGTAAATATTGTCGCTGTCCGGCATAATGAAATAGGCATTGTATTTTCCGTATTTCTCCTGATAGTTCAGGGAGCCATAGGGTTGATTTTTCTCATTGAGGTCCACGCCCTGTCCCCAGTTTAAGGTGGTATTGTCCAGAGAGGCCAGGTCGTTGATCTGCGGATTGGTGAGGGTGTGGGAGGTGGAAGGGGCTTCCTCCTGCTCCTCATTTTTTGTTTCGTCTGCGGGAATCGCAAGGTCCTTGAAAATGTCTGCCGCTCCGGCGGATATAGATCCGGCGGTGGTGCCCTCCGTTGTGCTTTGGGGGGAGCCGGCGGTTTCATTTTTCACGGTACCCTGGGAGGCGGTCCCCTGCACCGCGTCCTGCCCGGAATTGCGGTCTTTCAACGTGCCGGTAAGGCAGAAAATCACAGTTACCACCGCCGCGAGCAGCAGGACGCAGGAGGCGGCGCTTAATACAGCGTGAATATGTCTTTTGCGATTGAG
>CALWDR010000335.1 GCA_944376745.1 uncultured Lachnospiraceae bacterium | reverse complement strand
GGGCCAGAGCTGCGCCACCGGCATATTCGAGAAAAATGGCCGGGAGTTTGTCTTTGTGCCTGGCGATACCGTTACCCTGGGCTGGGATCACTTTGCCGTGGGGCTCAATCAGGACAGCCGGGAGGAACTGGACTATCTGTTTCAGGAATGGGAGATGGAACAGCAGGACCCGGAGGAGTTGATCCGGGAGAGCATGGCTCCTGTCCGGCAGGCGACCATTGGCCCCCTGCTGGTGGGCCGTAAGCTGGAGGAGCTTTGCTGGGAGCCGGTCAGGATGGACGATCCCAGGCTGACTGCCCACCCTGACTGGCTGAAGGAGTTCCGTGATTTTGCCTGGAGCGACCTTGACAGCCTGACCCTGCACCAGTCGGCCAGGATCGAGCGGACAAAAAAGGGCTTTCAGATCTGGATCTATCACCGCACGGACTACGATGCGCTCCTGGGCCAACTGGAAAAGCAGGGCCTCTCCCTGCCCACGGCGGACGAGTGGGCCTATCTGTGCGGCGGCGGGTGCCGCACCCTGTTCCCCTGGGGGGATGGAATGGATTACTCCATGCGCCTGCACTGGTTTGAGGATATGGAGCAGGCCGAGGACAGGCCCTACGACATGGAGGAGCCCAACTTCTTTGGCCTGTCCATCGCCTATGACCCCTATATGCGGGAGGTGGTGAAGGACGAACGGTTTACCACCTGCGGCGGTGACGGCGGGCGCAGCATCTGCGGCGGACTTGGAATCTTTCTCGGTTTTCTGCCCTGTTCGCCGCACTGCAAGCCGGAAGTGCAGGAGGGCAAGGAACTGAACGGCGACTATGACTTTTGCCGGCCCATTATTAGGGTGGAGCTGGATGGATGACAGGGAATCTATTTCTGTGGAGAGTCAAAGGAGGTGTGACAAATGGCTATGAACGAATATCTGAAACAATACATCGAGCTCCAAAAGAAATTTCGGGAGACTGAGGGGAACCCGGACAGTGTTCGCGCCCTCTATGACTTCAAGGAGGAGCTGGAGCAGTGCGAGGATAAGCGGGCCAAAGAAGTGCTGGTGGATGTGTACGATCTGCTGGACTACAAAAAGAGCGCCTACGACCTGCTCTGCCAGATCGGGGACTGCGCTGACCGAAAGACCCTCAAGCGGCTGGGTACGCTGAAGGACTACGCGGGAAATTGGGGCGACCACTACGCCCTCCCCAAGCCCAAAACATCGGAGGAAAAGCAAAAAGAGAAGGAGCGGCAGGTTCAGTTGGGCCTGCCCGCCTTCCGGTATCACCCGAACCCTCTGGAAACCGGCGCTTTTGTGGAGTCCGCAGAGGGCGTTATCTGCGATTGCTGTGGCAAGAGCACTCACATTTATTATACAGGTCCGTTCTTTTCCGTGGAGGATATTGAGTATCTATGCCCGGAGTGCATTGCCAGCGGCGAGGCCGCCCGGAAATTCGGCGGCAGCTTTCAGGATGATTACTCTGTGGATGACGGCGTAGACGATCCAGAGAAGCTGGACGAGCTCATCCACCGTACCCCTGGCTACTGCGGCTGGCAGCAGGAATACTGGCGGGCCCACTGCGGCGACTACTGCGCCTTTCTGGGGTATGTGGGCGCCAGAGAGCTGCGGGCGCTGGGCGCGCTGGAGGAGGTGCTGGACGATTCCCTCTGGGACCAGGAGCAGAAGGAAATGATCCGGGAATCCGTCAATGGGGGACATTTACAATGTTATCTGTTCCAGTGTCTTCACTGCGGAAAACACCTGGTCTGGATGGATTTTGATTAAGGAGTGTTTCTGTGACAACGCGGCTTCTCTCCTGGTTGAATCTCTGACCGGGCGGAGCGGTTTAAGCGGTATTAGGATGACCTATAAAGGAGGAAAAAATCATGCCGACAAAGGAATGGCTAGAAAAATATGAATCGAAGAAGGATACCTTGCGCTGTAAAATTGCCCTGGATGATTATTTTACGGAAAAGAAGATTGGGAAGGCCAGCGTGGACACGCTGGAGATCGGTACGGTCCATTTTCCCACCGGCACCATTTTGGCCTGCGACCCACTGGTCGAGCTGGAGGATGCTCTGCCTTTTCTCCAGACGGTGCCTGCCGGGACCTACCCGGTGTCCATCTGCGTGTGGTGCAGCGAGGACTACGGGGACCGCTACGCCTGTGTGAAGGTAGCTGTCACCCACCAGAAACCGGTTCGCTATGAAATGGGTGTGCTGGGCAACGAGGACTTGGACGAGGAGCTGGAGGAGGATGACTATTTCGGCTTCATCGTTGACGCCGGCATGGGTTGTATTCTGGATGTCAAAACCCAGGAGGCATTCAGGAACTACTGGGCACAGCGTGAGGATGAGGAGGAAGACATCGATCCCTACAACGATCTGTTCTGCGATCTGCTGGAGGAAAACAGCAGAGCCAATCCCAAATACCAGCGGGAAGGCGGCGACTGGCTTAACTGGACGGTGCCGGGGACAGACTGCAACATCCCCATTTTCGCCTCCGGCTGGGGCGACGGCGTATATCCCACCTATTTCGGCTATGACGCCGAGGGCAAGGTCTGCGGCGTCTACATCCTGTTTTTTGATGTGGCCAGGGATGCGGAAGAGATGTGACCAGGGATGCACAAGAGGTGTGGGCAAGAGATGTGGAAAATGAATGTCGCCTATGAAAAACGCTATCAGGACTGGCGGGCACAGTATGATTACTTGTTCGCGCCAAAGAACCGATCCCCCCAGCAGGACGAGCAAATTCCGCTGACGGACGGATATTCAGTCCGCTCCAAAGTCTACTTTCATAACGGGGATTTAAACTTGGATGGCAGTGAAAACGAACTTTTGGACAAAGAGGGCAGGGTGCAGTATGCTTGGCGTAATTTGGATACAGATGCGGAGTTCTGCACCATGTTTTGTCACAGCAACGGAAGTCATTATTTGATCTTCCGCACAGAGCTGTATGGATACAGCGTTCTGGAGGTGGAGAGCGGACGGGAGATGCACTATGTCCCGGCCTGCGTTCACCCGGAGGAAGGGCAGGAAGCCGAGGAAGTGTTTATCTGGACCAGCGCCGATTACGATCCTGACAGTGACCTGCTGGCTGTCACCGGTTGTATCTGGGCCTGTCCTTACTCTATCATCGTGCTGGACTTTTCCCAGCCTCTCCAACCCCAGCCCCCGGAGCGGTGGTTGGATGTGCGGAACATCGTTGACCCGGATGACAGCCGTTTCGACCATATTGAGTTTGCCCGCTGGAAAGACGGCGCGCTGGTCCTCCGGGGCAGCGATGCGGAGAACGGCCAGTGGAAGGAAGTTCGAGTATCAGCAAATCAATTGCGGGCTGAGTTGTTAGAGATCGAAAAGAAAGCAGGAGGAACCACCATGTCACAAATCGCATCCTTTTATCTGCTCAAAGAAGGCCAGAGGCAGGAACTGCCTGACGGCAACTGCTCCGGCGCGGTCTATATGGCCATCTGGGACTGGTGTGAGAGCGAACTGGATTTGGATGTCCGTTTTCCTGCACCTCAGACGGAGGGCACCCTGGACTGCGCTCTGCTGGAGGGAGAACTGGCATCCGATCTGTTGGCAGCTCTGGGGGAGCAGGACCTCTCCGAGCTGGCCGCCGAAATTGCACCAGACTGGGACTTGCCCGCCGAGGCTGTGCAAAGCGGGCTGGAAAAGCTGCGCTCTCATCTGGAGCTGGCGCAGGGCGGCAGTGCCTTGCTCTATGAGATGACTTGACGGGGCCATGCCCTGTAGAATATTGTGAGGAAATTATGATTGAAATCAAAGGAAAATACAACGAGGCAAAGATCTTCACTGATGTGGTGGACAGCGCTTCCATTGCGCAGGTACAGGAGCTTTGCAATCAGGAATTTACGGCGGGAAGCCGAATCCGGCTTATGCCTGATATTCATGCCGGTGCCGGCTGTACCATCGGTACGACCATGACCATCACCGACAAGGTGGTACCTAACTTGGTGGGGGTGGACATCGGCTGCGGCATGGAGACCATCCGCATCCGGGAGAAGCACATTGAACTGCAGAAGCTGGATAAGCTGATCTATGAGAAGATCCCTTCCGGCTTTTCCATCCGGGACAAAGCCCATCGCTGTCTTAAGGAGATCGATCTGTCAGAGCTGTGCTGCGCACGCCATGTGGATCTGCTCCGGGCGGAAAAGAGCATCGGCACCTTGGGCGGCGGCAACCACTTCATCGAGGCGGATAAGGATGAGGAAGGAAATATTTACATTGTCGTCCACTCCGGCAGCCGTCATTTGGGGGTAGAGGTGGCCAGCTATTATCAGGAGGCCGGGTACAAAGTGCTCAACCGCACCGATGACGCTTCCGCTCACGCGCTGATCGCCCAAATGAAAGCAGAAGGCCGGGAAAAGGAAATTCAGAAGGAACTCAAAAGGCTTAAAAATGTCAAGCAGACCAATATTCCCAAGGCTCTGGCCTATGTGTCCGGGGAGCTGTTTGAGCAGTATATCCACGATATGAAGATCGTCCAGCACTTTGCCATGCTCAACCGGCAGGCCATGATGGACGAGATCGTCAAGGGCATGAAGCTCCATGTGGAGGAGCAGTTTACCACCATCCACAA
>CALWDR010000334.1 GCA_944376745.1 uncultured Lachnospiraceae bacterium | reverse complement strand
TACTTTTACTCTCATAGAAAGCCTCACCTTTCTATCTCCGCCAGAAGGCGGGGCAGAAAATACTGCCCCGCCTATTTCCAGCCAGATTGCTTTACTGCAATTCCAAAATTATCTTAATTGTTTATGGAGTTTCCGAATCCGCTCTCTTCTTAGGTCTTCTTTTCACCAGTAGGAAGATTCCTCCTCCCACTCCGCCAGCCAAGGCCAATGCAAACATAACGATTCCAAAGCCAAATGCAATCTTTGTCATTTTATTTGAAGAGCCGCTAAGCACTTCGGACTTTGCATACGTTGTACGCTCGCTGTTTACAACCTCCGTTGCGCCTCTTACCTCGTCATCCGTTTCAAACAGATATGCTTCAATTTCATTAAGCTTCAAGCTATACTGTCCAAAATCCCGGCCTAATTTCGGCACAACAATTCGTATTTTTTGTGTTAGATGCTGACGGTCCAGGACAAATTTCTGCCATGCTACATCGATGGGTCTCTCATGCCCCTCCACGGTCAATGCGGTAACCCAGGAGCCATCTTCCAATACCTGTATACTGAAATCCTCCGGAAAACCATAGCCGCTCCATGCAGGCTTCAACTGCACTTCGCTTACCTTCATAGCACGTCTGAAATCAAGTTCAATCCATTCTTCGTGATCCGAAGAATCATATTCTTCCGAAGAATATCCTGTTTCCACATCGGTGTCGATCAAATACTCTTTATAATATCCATAATCCTCCAACGATGTTGATGTTGACAGAAGCACACTGCTGCTGACAATATTGGCATTGGGAAGCGCATAATCTCCTACCGCCCGTTCCCCATAAGCTGCCACTTCCATAAGCTGTAAGGCATACTCGCCATCCGCTATGTTCATGTCTGTTGCATTGATCCGGATCTTGTTTCCTATCGTTTCCGGGAATTTAAAGGAGTAGGCTGTAACAACATCGTCCGTTGCAACCTTATACCCTGTTTCGTTCACAACCTCCGTCCACTCACCGTCATAAAAAATACTGATTGTAAAATCGATCGGGAATCCCCAGCCTTTTGCTCTCGCATAGAGCACAACCTCGTTCACCGCATAATTATCCAGCAGATTGATCTCTACCCATTCAGCCGTTCCCTTGCTTGACTCCCTCGTGTCGCATGACCACATTGTGAAGATGTCGCCATCTGTCAGCTTCTCCGTTCCCATACCCCAAACTGCTAAATCAGTACGCGAAGTCGCCGGCATATATAACGCTATATTCTTTTCTACATTGCTCACAGCGTCATTATCGCCTACTGCTACTCCATTACCTATATCATGCCGTATATAGATACTCACATCTGGAATCGAAACCACCGTGGACGCCTTTTTGCCATATACTTCAAATTCACTTATCATAATTCCGTAATTACCGTCTGACGCCTGACCGTTCTTTGTGGTTACCAGCGCCACTGCCGAGCAGTCGACTGCACCAAATTGGAATTCATTCCAGCCGTTTGTCGCCTTATATCCTTTTTTCGCAACGATAGTCTTCCAGCCCGACGCAGTATATGCCCTGATCTCGAAATCCACCGGGAAGGCTCCCTCTTTACTCGTGTGCAAGCGTATCGTATCCACCTGATACGTTTCCTTGAACACTAGAAAGGCTCTCATTTCTTCCTTCTCATACCCAGGGTTCATCGCAGTCATGAAGAACTTCTGGTCATCGCCTGACAAGCCATCATTCAGATTGGCGATTCCATATCCTACTTCCTTTTTCTCCGCCCAGTCGTTGGGATGGCTCGTGGAGGCTGCTGTTCCGTTTGACGCCAATGCCACGTTGCGTCTTCTCATAGAAAGATCCGTTTCCGCGCTCACATCTGGAACCTGAACCGTCGTTGACGCCTTTTTGCCATATACCTCAAATTCACTTAGTTGGATTCCATAATTATTGTCTGACGCCTTGCCATTTTCTGTAGTTACCAGCGCCACTGCCGAACAGTCGACTGCATCAAACCGGAATTCATTCCAGCCACTTGTCGCGGTATAGTCTGTTTTCGTAACGATGGTCTTCCAGCCCGACGCGGTATAAGCCCTGATCTCAAAATCCACCGGGAAGGCTCCCTCTTTGCCCGTATGCAAACGCACCATATCCACCTGATAGGTTTCCGGGAACACAAGAAAAACTTTCATTTCTTCGTTCTGATAGAACGGATCCATTGCAGTCATGAAAAATTTGTAGTCATCGCCTGCAAGGCCATCATTCACATTCGCGATTCCATAGCCTTCCTTCTCTGCCCAGGCATTGGGATGACCTGTGGACGCTACTGTTCCGTTTGACGCCAATGCCACATTGCGTCTTCGCATGGAAGGATCTATATCCTCGCTGATATCCGGAGCTGGAACCGTCGTCGATGCCTTTTTTCCATACACCTCAAATTCACTTAATTGAATTCCATAAATATTGTCTGACGCCTTGCCATTCTCTGTGGTTACCAGCGCCACTGCCGAACAGTCGACTGCATCAAATCGGAATTCGTTCCAGCCGTTTGCCGCGGTGTAGTCTTTTTTTGTAACGACAGTTTTCCAGCCCGACGCAGTATAAGCCCTGATCTCAAAATCCACCGGGAAGGCTCCCTCTTTGCCCGTATGCAAACGCACCGTATCCACCTCATAGGTTTTCTGGAACAGAAGGAAAACCTTCATTTCTTCGTTCTGATAGACCGAATTCATGGCAGTCATGAAAAAATGATGTTCATCACCTGCAAGACCGTCATTCACATTTGTGATTCCATAGCCTGCTTCTCCCTCCGCCCAGTCGTTGGGATGGCTCGTGGAGGCTGCTGTTCCGTTTGACGCCAATGCCACGTTGAATCTTCTCATAGAAGGATCCGTTTCCTCGCTCAGATCCGGAGCTGAAACTGCCGTCGATGCCTTTGTTCCATATACCTCATATTCACTTAAGAAAATTCCATAATTACCGTCTGATGCCCGACCATTTTCTGTGGTTACCAGCGCCACCGCCGAGCAGTCGACTGCATCAAACCGGAATTCGTTCCAGCCGCTTGACGCGGTATAGCCCGTCTGCGTAACGACGGTCGTCCAGCCCGATGCGGTATAAGCCCTGATCTCAAAATCCACCGGGAAGGCTCCCTCTTTACTCGTATGCAAGCGTACCGTATCCACCTGATAGGTTTCCGAAAATACAAGAAAGACTTTCATCTCTTCCTTCTGATAAACCGGATTCATGGCAGTCATGAAAAAGTGATGTTCATCACCTGCAAGGCCGTCATTCACATTTGCGATTCCATAGCCTGCTTCTCCCTCTGCCCACTCGTTGGGATGACTCGTGGAGGCTGTCGTTCCGTTTGACGCCAATGCCACATTGGATCTTTCTGCCGGAGGATCTGTTTCCCCGCTCAGGTCCGGAGCCGAAACTGCCGTTGACGCCTTTTTGCCATATACCTCAAATTCATTTAAGAAAATCCCGTATTGACCGTTGTTTGCCTGACCATTTTTTGTAGTTGCCAGCGCCACTGCCGAGCAGTCAACTGCATCAAACTGAAATTCATTCCAGCCCTCTGTCGCGGTGTAGCCTGTTTGCGCAACGACGGTCTTCCACCCCGATGCGGTATAAGCCCTGATCTCAAAATCCACCGGGAAGGCGCCATCCTGATTCTTATACAAACGTACCGTATCCACCTCATAGGTTACCGGAAACACAAGAAAAACCTTCATTTCTTTGTTCTCATAACCTTCAGCCATCGCAGTCATGGAAACACGGTCCGTTTCACCATCATTCATATTTGCAATTCCATAGCCTGCTCCCTCTGCCCACTCGTTGGGATAGGGTGTGGAGGCTTCTGTCCCGTTTGACGCCAAAGCGATATTGTCAGATGTAACCGTTCCCCAGGCTTCCAACTCTGATAGATAAAAGGTATATTCATCCCAGCCGCCGCTTTCATCCTTTCCCTGCTTCGTAACATGTAACCGAACAGCCGTACAATCAATCCCTTCAAAGGAAAAGGAATTCAAACTCTCGCTTGCTCGATACCCTGTCTCACTGTGAACCGTCTTCCACTCGCCTCTTGAAAGCACATCGATGGTGAAATCTGCCGGGAAAGCATAACCATCTGATTTGTAAAGGCAAACCGTATCAATATGCCAGTTTCCTTCAAAATCTACCGTTATATTAGTATCCACAACATCTTTCCCATTATCTTCATTTATATTTGCGAAGTCATTTCCAGCCGTATTTCCATCAATCAGCTTGTCAATTTCATGACCCGCACCGGTAGTTTTGTCAGAGCTTATTGTGGCGCCATTTGCAGCCGCTGCGGCATTCTTTGCAGAGATATTGTCAGATGCAGCTGTTCCCCAGGCCTCCAACTCCGATAGATAAAAGGTATATTCATTCCACCCACCTTCGTCCTTTCCCTGCTTCGTAACATGTAACCGAACAGCCGTACAATCAATCCCTTCGAAAGAAAAAGAGTTCAACTTCTGGTTTGCTCTGTATCCAGTCTCACTGTGAACCGTTTTCCACCCGTCTCTTGAAAGCACATCAATGGTAAAATCTTCTGGGAAAGCATAGCTGTCTGATTTGTATAGACGAACCGTATCAATATGCCAGTTCCCTTTAAAATTTACCGTTACAGTAGTATCCGCATCGTGTTGACCATTATATGAATTTATGATCGCGAAGTCATTTCCAGCCGTATTTCCATCGATCACCTTTTCCATTTCATGGCCACTATCGGTAGTTTGTTTCGAGCTTACTGTGGCGCCATTTGCAGCCGCTGCGGCATTCTTGATAGAGAACTTCTTCGAAATAGCCACATTGGACTCCACGCCATAAACCTCAAATTCTTTCAAATAGAATTGATAATCCTGCCCAGCGGCCGCGCCGTTTTTCGTAATGCTAAGACGAATCCCCGCACAATCAACCGGAGCTGCAAGCGTAAAGGTGCCTTGTTCTCCTTTGGAAGTATAGCCCGTTTCATTAACAACCTCTTGCCAGCCCTCCTGGGTATAGGCACTCAACGTAAAATCTACGGGGAAGCCACCGTCCTGATGCCCATAGAGTACGATAGAATCAACCTTGTACGTCTGTTGAAACTCCAGTGTAAGATTTATCTGGGATGTCTCCTGTCCGTTCGCAAATCCCATACCAAACGTCTCTCGGTCACCATCTATCATTTTTTCAATTCCGTATCCTGCTCCCTCTGCCCAGGCATGGGGTTTATCGATAAATATGCTCGTCCCATTTGACGCAAGGGCCACGTTCTCCCTCTGACCCTCCTCCGCTTTGGAAATAATATAATCGCCTATTCCCGTCAGGCACAGCATGATCGCCAGACAAAAAGTTATTATCCTTCTACTGTTTTTTTTCATTTCTTTTCTCCTCCTGAATACTCTCCTTTTTGATTTTTCCGGCAGGTCTTTTTTATATATCCGTTCAGCCTGCGTCACTAATCTTCAATGGCAGCCTTGGCTGAATTGATTTCCTTAAAGATCTCCATATCGAACTTCGGAACACGTTCGTAGGTATATAATCCATTCTTCTCCTGCTCCACGTCGTAGAGCTGTGTATAACAGAAGCCGAACATTTTCTTATTTTCCAGAAGGGCATTGGTCAGCCCGCGATACCGCTCCACAAATTCCTCTTTGGTGGCAGGCGCGTTGCCGTAGCCCCAGCTCTTGATTCCACCGTCCGCGTCCCACTTGATACCGCCGTACTCGCTGATGAATACCGGCTCTCCGCCGTAGACCTGACGGCCTGCTCCGCCGCAGCTCTTCACATGGAAATCTACATCAAGAATACCCGTTTCTGCAAAGTGATCATACCTGTTCCGGAAGTTCTCCACATTCTGATCGTAATCATGCAGATCAAAGATATCTGTTTTCACATGGAAACATCCGCTGGTATCGATACAGGGACGGGTGGGGTCCATCTGCTTTGTCAGCATGTAGATGCTCTCTATCAGGAAGTCCTTCTGCGGTCTGCCTTTTACATTCCAGGTCTCGTTGAAGGGACACCAACCTATGATGGACGGATGATTGAAGTCACGTTCCACCAGCTCGCTCCACTCCGGAAGGAATGACTTATAGGCTCTGTAATCAGAGACATCCAGACTCCAGTTGGCATGTTCGCCCCACACCAGATAGCCAAGCCGGTCACAGTGATACAGGAAGCGCGGCTCAAATGCTTTCTCGTGGAGCCTTGCACCGTTAAAACCTGCCGCCAGGGACAGTTCAATATCCCGGATCAGCGCTTCTTCTGTGGGCGCGGTATAGATACCGTCCGGGTAATAACCCTGATCCAGCACCAGCCTCTGAAATACAGATTTGCCGTTCAGCAGAAATCTCATGCCGTCCATCCGCACCTGGCGTAGTCCGAAATAACTGCTCACACAGTCTTCCTCAAAGGTGAGAGCCAGATCATACAATCTTCCTTTTCCAACCTCCCACAGGTGCGCTTCCTTAAGTTCGATCATCAGGTCGGTCTGTCCCTCCGTGACTTTCACACAGGCATCTCCCATCGCTCTGCCCTGGTAGGAAGCCTTCACAGACAGACAGCCGCTTCCCGCGACCTCCGCCGTGATTCTCACCCTGGTGTTTTCCACATCTGGATAGATCTTTATCGCCTTGATATGATTCTTCGACACCTTCTCCATCCACACCGTCTGCCAGATACCGGTGGTTCTCGTATAATAGCAGCCCTCGGACTTGTAGGATACGCTCTGCTTTCCTGCCGGCTGCAACCCGCTTCGGACATCATCCCTGGCGCAGACCGTAATCACGTTGCTTTCTTCCGGCTCCAGGTAGGGGGTGACGTCCAGGGCAAAGGAGGAATACCCGCCCTTATGTACACCGACCTCTCTACCATTGACATAAACGGTTGCACGGTAATCCACCGCGCCAAAATGAAGATAGACTCTCTCCTGTTTCTCCTGAACATCCTTTTTCCAATTCTCCGGAAGCTTCACCTCCCTGCGGTACCATACACAGTCCATAAAATCCTTAAAACCAACTCCGGACAATTCACTCTCAGGGCAGAACGGGACAAGGATATGTCCTGCAAAATGCTCCGCCGTCTGCAGCCCACGCGCCTCTCCGCTGGTGGAATGGTCAATCTCAAACTCCCAATCCCCATTCAAATTCATCCAGTCTCCCCGCACAAACTGCGGCCTTGGATACTCCGGCCTTGGAATACCTTTATTGTTGTTCATATAGCCTTTACTCCTCTTCCACTCTCTTACTTTTATGATATGAAACCGCATCCCAAACACGGGGAATCTGCACGCAGCTTATAGCCTTCTAACGCATCAAAGCCTTCGCCACTGGTTCCTTCAGAAATAAACATTGGATCCCCTATTATTTGATTTACCTCGCCATTTGGAAGCGTAGATCCAGAAAATCCATAATAGCAATTATTTTCAAACTGCATCAACTTCAGCGCTTCCATCAATGAAAATGTTGCGTTCGTACCATTTTTTACGCAAAAGATATTATTTCTGAAATGAGCATATATTTTTTCCCGCAGTTCGTAATTTACAAGATCATATTCCATGATCTCTTTGACCGACTGCGTCGTAAAATAAGTATTGTTATACACATCCAACTCCAGTCCGTCTCTCATATCGTCGTTTCTCCTGTCACCGAGCATGCCATATTTCAGGAAGGAACCGGCATCGTTTATGCTGACGTTATATCGGATGGTTGCTTTTCCGTTATAATGCTGCATACAGAGCACAAATCCGCCTGCATTATCGTGAGAATAATTGTACTGCAGCAGAGTTCTGTTGCAGTCTCCGTCAATGTCAAATCCCTGAGCGTCTCCACTCAAGCCTTGTCCATAACTCTCATTGTACTGAATGACACAGTCATCTGACCATATGACCCATATACCTACATAGACTGCTACAATGCCCTCATCGCTTTGGCCATTATTAGCCGCAACATTATGCTCGATGAGACCTCCTTTGCTGTTGAAAAGAATAATTCCATCTCCCCAGCAGCGGGATACTCTGTTCC
>CALWDR010000333.1 GCA_944376745.1 uncultured Lachnospiraceae bacterium | reverse complement strand
GCGGTGATCTTTCCCTCCTTCCAGGCCGCGTAAACTTCGTCCCAATTTTCGGGGAAGGTCAGGGCAGGGCGGCCTAGTTTTTTGCCCTTTGCTTTGGCAGCTTCTATACCTTCTGCCTGCCTTCTGCGGATGGTCTCCCGCTCCTGCTCGGCAATCGTTCCCAGAACCTCAATCAGGATGTTGTTGACCATTTCAAAAACCCATTCCTGGCCTTCTGGAAGATCCATCATCGTGGTGGGAAGGTCGATCACCTTCAGGCGGATGCCGTGCTCCTTGAAATACTCCAGCTCATGCTTGATGTCGCACTTATTTCTGCTCAGGCGGTCAAGAGACTTAATGACCAGT
This sequence comes from uncultured Lachnospiraceae bacterium, assembly GCA_944376745.1. Classification (GTDB taxonomy): domain Bacteria; phylum Bacillota; class Clostridia; order Lachnospirales; family Lachnospiraceae; genus 14-2. Next base: position 4,679 of record CALWDR010000333.1, on the reverse strand, counting down.
GTGTCCCCTCGGCGCAGCATCGTTGTTTTCAGCGCCTGATAACCCGCTCGTGACAGGTTCTTGCCGGATTCTTTATCCGTGACAATCTCCCTGTCCTGAGCCCCCAAGGCACGAAAGGCGGCAAGCTGGCGGTCAAGGTTCTGATCTTTGCTGGATACCCTGGCATAGTAGTAAGTACGGCTTTCCATGTTGGCTCCCTCCTGTAGGTGATTCTATATTACCAGATCAGTTCGTAATAGTCAATATATTTACGAACATATTTGTAATGTTAAAATCAGCTTTTACGAATATTAAAGGAGGGCGAATTCAGTATGGCTATAAAGGTGTACCTTTACGAACATATAATAGTAAGGAAAGAGGCCAGGCAGATGAGCCGCCTGACCCTTTCAGTCTTACTCTTGAATTGCCGTGACAATCCCATTGTCAAAGTAGATATATCTATAGTTGCTATATACCCATTGTTCATGTACCCCATAGGCCGTGGTTGTTCTGTTAATATCCTCTGGTTTGCCCCAAGTAGAATTACGGACTTCCTCTGCTGTCATACCAATGGAAGGCGCTACACGCTGGACAGATGGTGCAGTTCCTTCTTTAACACTAGGTATATCTTTTTCAACAACTACTCCATCCTCAAATGTGACTCTCATCTCTGTTTTTCCAGTCTCAGATACCCAGCTATATATTAGTCTGTTTATTCCTTTTTGAGCTAATATTCCTGGCGTTCCAACAATATTTACAAGTTCAGCATAAGTCATACCATTTTCAATTTTATTATATTGGCTGAAACTCATCACATAGCTAATCTCAACATGGAGCTCATTCTCATCTGGTGTTACTTTCAATCCGTATTCCGCACTCGTTAATAGGATGGGGTCATCTGCTTGTTGAACAAACCCTCTTCCTTTGAGTTCTGTTATATATCGGTCTACAATCCATATTTCAATTTCAGAATAACGAAAGGAGTCTCTGCCGCCACCTGTTTGCTCTTTCCCGCTAAAAGCCCCAAAATCAAGTACACCTGGATATTCAGCATAATCTTGTATTGCTACAGGCTGAAAAGAATCTGCCTGTTCCGCCTGCGTTCTCAGTGCATCAAGCTCTGTTGGCAAAGTGTTCTCTGCGTATGTAGAGCCTAGTTCATCCACCAGAGAGATGACTGTTTCATAATCGCCCTGCTTATAGATTGCAGACACACTATCCACAATGATATTATTACTGTTTTCTAAGCACTGCGTTCCCTCAAAATCTTCTGAATTTCCTATAATGCCACTCAGTTGTGCAATCGCTTCTGTATAGTTGCCCTCAGTATACAAGTTGGCTGCGTCCAGGAGATCCAATTCCCCTTGGCTCTTATTCAGAAGTTGTCTCGCTTCGTTGGCCTCTTCTGATTCTGGATAGCTCTCTATGATGCTCTGTGCCGAGGCAATTGCATCTTGCCAGGAACCAGCCTCATAGAATTCCTGAGCATCCTGGAGTAATTGCGCTCTCTGGCTGGTGCAGGCTCCTAATGATAGCAAGCAAGTAGCCGATATAGCGATCATAAATAAATATGCAAATGGTTTTTTCACTTTTTCATCACCTACTTACTTTGTATGCTTTCTCGTGATACTGATATATCATAATGTAGTTAACAAAGTTCGCCGCACTAACGCCAAATTTTTCCATATTCGAATTGGCTAAGTACTCTATCGTATGCCTGGAGTAAGGATTACTTTCTTTTCCTGTAAACAGAATTTTCATAATTTGATGGTCTCTTTTGCTTTAATTATAAAATACCCATTTACATACAAACGATGGAGCTGTTGCCTTTTCACTTTTTTCTTCTCCATATTTGTATCCCCATTTTTCCATACAAGCATGTAGCAAATTAAATACAGATTCTCGTTCGGTGTAATCTATTATGCGGATCAATACAGTTATTGTGTTTGGGTTTTTTATTATACGAGCCCATTTGCTACCGTAATTTGATTGTTGATTGGGGGGAATAATAGGTACATCTTCGGCATCAAAAATTTTCTTTATTTCTTGAGATAGTTGCTGCTGCATGCCAATACCTCCTTCGCCTTATGAACATCGTTTCTAATAAATTACTGATATCCGAATAGATATCTATTACGGATTATTGCACATGAATATTGTATTGTCAAGATATCCAAATAGATATCAAGGAGAGAAAATACAATATGGCCTATTATAGGAGGATACGAGAGCTGCGTGAAGATCACGATCTGACTCAACGACAACTCGCTGCACTGCTTAAAATGCCTCAACCGCAATATTTCCGCTATGAACAAGGATACCGTGATATTCCTTCAGATATCTTGATTGCTTTGGCTGACCTTTACAAAACGTCTACAGACTATATTCTGGGACGCACCAATAATCCAGCACCACCTATACAATAAAATCCCCCAGAGCGGCCTTGAATGGCTTTTCTGGGGGATTGTCTCTACTATTCTTCGATTGGTGGGTACAGTTCCTCTAGTTTTTGCTGAATGGCGTGGGCTGCTTTGCTCTGTTTAAGCGGATACGTGTGTTCACGTTCCCACCATTCCATTTGGGCCTTGCCTTGACCGTCATCTTCCTTTAATAGAAAGGTTTGATTGGTTTGATAATCGTCTATAAAATCGGGGTCGCCATAAAATACCTGCAAAGGATTGTTGATCTGTGCCGCCATATATTCAACAAATCTATACGCCAGCTTTTTCTTCAATAAATTAGCTGCGTCTTCAGTCAAAGGTGTATAAAATTCATCCAGGACTTTGAATGTAATGTCTTTCCATACGAAACGCCATCCAAGAAGTTCTGGACGAAGCTCTTGATCTAGTTTGTAGTAAATATCGGCTAATTTATGATTCTGAAAAAATTTATACTCATTATTCAACAATTGATTTATCTTTGGCAGATTCCCTCCATCTGTAGTAAGATATGAAAGACACGCCAGAAACCGTACATAGGCTTTATATTGCTGATATGTTTTTACTTCATCTGGTGTGGCTTCAATAGCAGAGAGGGTCTGCCGATTTTGGTAATATTCCATCTTATAGTGATCTAATTTGCCCCTGCGATTTTCTGCTCTACCCGTAGAATTATTTCTGCTGCTCGCTAAATTCAGACTGGTGAAATCGTCAGGAGACAATGTGTAGTTATCTTCAAACTTTATTGCTTCAATAAGCTGTGCTACCCTGCACATATCTTCACGCAATTCATTTCGTGTCTTGAGTCTTTGATGCGGAAACTCAAGGTCATTATCTTCATCTTCAATCGAAACTGTAAGCTCAGGCATATACATGAGCCTTTCTCTATAGCAGATCTTTTGTTCATCAGCTAGAGATTTGAGGGCATATTTAATTCTATCCCTGCCTTGATAGTCCATGATGGCTCTATATCGCCGCTCTCCTGGGGACATCCAACTCTTTGACTTCCATATATTTCCTTCAAAGTATGAATTCGGGTACAACTCTTTAATGTATTCTGAAAATAGGCCCCATTCGTTTGCTAACTCATATATCTTTCCGCTGAATTCTTTTGTGCTGAGTATGAGCGGCTTCAAAAGATTAATGTATTTCCCATCTTTGCCTCGTTTATCTTCTCTGGGAAGCGGAGGATCATATACTTCAGCAATAAAACAGGTACCTGGCTTAGGCCAATCTGGAATGATGTCCCGCTTTTTGACTACCCGTACATATCTGCTTAATTGCTTCTCTGCAAGTTCCCTTTGCTTTCCCTTATTTTTGAACTTCTCAAGACTTGGAACGCCAATTTTGGAAACGCACTCTACTAATTTTGTCATCGTACTGAATTCATGATTAATCAAGGCAATGAGCTGATCTACTTGCTCTCGCGTTAGCAGTTCTGCATCATTCAATTTTTGAATTCTCCTTTATTCCAGTAACAACCACCTCCAAACTGGTTATTTTTAGATAAATTTTATTTGTTTTTCATAAAATAGTGACACTTTTTATTGCTATGTATACATAATTTTATATATAGAGATAGCAGGTGTCAATTTTGTAAAATATTGTCAATTTATATCAAGGATATATAAATAGACAGGCATGGAATCTCCTCCTTCGGGTTTCATTTAGGCTTTCGCCTCACTGTGCTCTAAATGCTAGCACCTTCCAAGACTCATTTCAAGAGCTCAGGAACGTTTTTTATTTTTCTTCGCAATTTGTGCTTTATTACGCGCGGCCGCTGGATATCTACCCCTAACACGTTCCAGCGCGCTCCACGGACTCTAATCCATAAATGCCCCCCGACATGTGGAGAGGCAGATCAGGCCGTGACGGGCGTTGTAGCGGCTCTGTAGGCGGTTCTGGTCGAGCGGGTTGGGAAGAAGGGACAAAGCGATTGCTCTGCCCCTTCCATAATTCATAGGTTCATCAAGACGCTCCTCTGTCTGGCAATCTGAATGACATCCTCATCTCTCAAACTATTGAGGTATGTCTGGGTAATCCTGATATTCTCGTGTCCCAACAGTCTTGATATGGTGTATAGGTCTGTTCCCATCTTAATCTGCTGCTGGGCGAAGAAATGGCGGCAGGTGTGGGGCGATACTCTGACCCCCTCTATTCCCTCTCCATGGCGTTTCACGATATGCTCCACCGCGCTGTTGGTCAGTTGTCGCCCATGAAATGAAAGAAAATAGAACTCCTCAGTATGCTTCAGTGCAAAAT
>CALWDR010000332.1 GCA_944376745.1 uncultured Lachnospiraceae bacterium | reverse complement strand
TAAGAATGAAGAAGGAGGCGGATACAATATGTGTACGGCATTTCGGGAGATAAGAGAGGATGGGATCAAGATCGGGAAAGACCAGGGGATCAAGCTTGGCCGGGACCAAGGGATCAAGCTTGGCCGGAATCAAGGGATCAAGCTTGGCCGGGACCAAGGGATCAAGCTTGGCCGGGATCAAGGAATCAAGCTTGGCCGGGATCAAGGAATCAAGCTTGGCCGGGACCAGGGGATCAAGCTGGGAGAGGAACGGGTGAATCAGCTGATCCAGTGCCTGATCAGGGACTGCCGCATGGAGGAGATCGAGCGGGCCGTATCGGACAAGGCTTATCAGCAGGAACTGTTCTTAAAATATGGGATCTGATCGGAGCAATCCGTGGGCTTTCATGGTTAGTGACGTCCGCGTCAGCGGACATGGGGGTTTAATGACAAAGAATCTCGCACAGCGGGATTCTTTTTATGTAAAAAAATAAATTTTTCTATTGCGCTATAGAGGACACTGCTGCGGATTGTATAAAAAATCAAACTTTTTGTGTCGTATTTTCGGTTGAAAAATATCGGCCTTGTTTTTATCATGAAAATTAGCATAGGGCCGGTATATTTTTATATGGAAAATATAGAAAAGGCCCGCGAGGATCGTCCTGGGGTGTCCCCGGACGCCATTTGGCAAAAAAAGTGAAAGGAGGAGTACCAGATGAAAGAGAAGTACGAAACGCCGGAAATGGAGGTCGTCATGTTCGAGGAGGGGGATGTGATCTGTACGTCCGGCCTTGGTGACGGCGGCGAAGGAAGCGGCGATGATCTAGAGTGGCCGACGGATAACTTTAATCAATAGTTAACGAAAAGAAGGCAAATCGGGAAAGGAGTTCACATGAAGAAGAATTTCGTATGCGGTCTTTCAAGAAAGTTGGCGGCGGGGACGCTGGCACTGGCATTGACCCTGACAGGAGTATGTGTCTGGTCCGGGGAAGCGGCAGAAGCACAGGCTTCGGAGGTCACAGAGCAGGATACCTGGGTACACACGGAGCAGCTTGATATAAGCTCCTACAGGACAGAAGAAGGAAACTATACGGCGCCGAAGCCCACAGACAGCACGCATAAAGACTGGCTGTTCGCGGGCTGGTACATGGAAGAGAACTGTACAACGGCAGTTGGAGCGGATGTGGTTGAAGGTGAATGCTACGCGAAGTTCGTGCCCGCAGAGGTGTTGAGCGTCAAGTGTCAGATTCAGGCGGGGATTACAGATGAGACAACCGAGAATGGAAAGCTCAGGATCGTGTCCACCGTGGATACCCTGAACTATCAGAATGTGGGATTTGAGATCCGGATTGAGGGCGGCGGGTCGCTCCATTATGAAACCAAAGAGGTGTATCAAAGGATTGCCGCAGAGAGTGATGGCGTGGCGTTCGACTATGCGCCGGAGGATTTTCACGAGAGCGCGCAGTATTTTGTCACAGCTACCATCATAAATATTCCGAATACGGCATTTAAGACAGGGATCCAGATCACACCCTACTGGACCACCCTGGATGGGACGAAGGTGTCCGGCGTCAGCAGATACGCCCGGGTGGAGGACGGTTATCTGAACATTGTGAATGTTCCGGTGAGGCTCTATTCGGTGGAGGAAGCTGCGGCGGGCTATCTTGAGGTGGCCTATGACGGGGATAAATTTGCGTATGTGGGCGCGGATACCGGGAACGTGTTTGCAGAGATGGAGACGGCGGACGACGGCAGCGGCAGGGTGCGCTGCGTGGGAAATGTGGCGGATATTTCCGGCAACGCCGCGGCAGACGGAATGTATGTAAATCTGCGGTTCCAGGTGAAGGAGGACGTTTCCCTGGGGGCGGAGGAGACCTTCACGGTTTCGGGAGAAGATTTCTGTGACAATCAAGAAAACTTGTTGGAAGGTTACGATGTCTCCGATGTGGTATATAAAAATCTAAGCTACACGGATAGCACGGAAGGCGAGTAGGAGAAAGGGGGAACAGCCGGATATGACAGCGCGGAAGAAAACGATCGTGATCGGGGCTGCTGTTCTTCTGCTGCTCCTGCTTGCGGTTCCGACAGTGGTGATCCTGACCGGAAAGGGCGGCAAAGGCTCTGAGGGTACCCAGGATCAGGCAGAACAGCAGGAGACGGAAGAGGAAGGGCAGGATCAGGACGGCGCGGAAGCGGATCTGGACGAAGGGGAAGAGAAGGATCCGGGATATGCGGCCAATGAGGATAAGGAAGACGGCCTGCAGGTTTCCGATGGGGAGGAACCCACGGAGGACAGCGCGATAGACTTTGGCCAGCTTGCGGGCGGCGGCAGTGTCGGTACCGGCTCCGGTTCCAACGGGAACAACGGTGACGACGCCGCAAGCGACAGCGATACGGAAACGGATGGCAGTGCCGGTACCGGCTCCAATGCGGGAAGCGGCAGTACCGGCTCCGATGCGGGAAGCAACAATACCGGTTCCGGTTCCGGCTCTAATGCGGGAAGCGGCAGTACCGGTACCGATTCCGGCGGCAGCGGGACAACTACGGACGGCGGCGACGGTACCGGGGAGAGCGGGGAGCAGGGAGAGGAAATTCCGCCCTCTGAGCCGGAGACACCCGCAGAGGAACCGGAAGAGGAAAACTGGGGACGATTGTTCTAAGGAGGAAGCGATTGATGAGTAAGAGAAAAATACAAGTGAAATGGCTGGCTGTGCTGCTCGTTATGGCCACGCTGCTTACCACAGTGAATATGAGCGCATTTCCGGTATCCGCGGATAATCTCACGGAGGAGGAACTGGCGGAATTGGGAGGCTGGGATTACGGGTTTCAGGCGGACTTCAATGGCGCTACGGTGGGTTATCTGGACGAGGCCTTTGATGTGTATCAGTTTAAGAAGCCAGTCGATACAGAGGCTGCCAAAGCAGTGGGGGAACCGGTAAAACCGTCTGCTGTGAATCCGGAGGCATATGAAAGTCCGGAAGGCATCAAATATTCTTATTTTACAACGCTGCATTACGGAGATACAGGTGCGTATGGGCTAAAGCCCACCTACATTCAGGGTGGAGACGGACAAGGATATACGGTGCTGACCTATAAGAAGGAGAGCATGACGGATTTTGAAGCGGAGTATGAGTTCTACAATGGAAACGCTCGCGCCTTCGGGTTAGCCTTTGGCGGAGAGTCGGGGGTGTTTCCGCTGACGCTTGATAATGATAATGCCAATGATACTGGTGTGGCGATGTTCATGGAGGGAAGTGGAAATTTATATGTATATGGAGCCATAAATAGTTCACAAATTGAAACGACAGGCGGAGTGACTTACAGCACGATAACAGAAGCAAGATATCCTGTTTATGAAACTGTGGTTGGAACAGGCAATATCAGAACATCAAACATGTTTGGAACTGATACAGCACCAGCTGTTCCAGACGAAGTCAATGCGGATACACCCTCCATCACCATATGCGTCAAAGTGAAGGACGGAAAATTGACGGTGTATGAGAAAGGACATTCGGATTTATCCGTCACAGTTTCGCTGACAGACAAGTATCAGGGCGGCTATGTCTCTCTGATTGCCAATGTCACGGACCAGGGTGCCTTCGGGAGCTTCCGCATTAAGAGGACGGACGAGTGGGATTATGAAGCCCAGATCAAACCCTATAGTTCGGTCAATGTCTTTGATAATGATTTTGAAGTGTACCAATTTGGAAAGCCAACTGATGCAGAGCATGCGCGGAGTATTGTAGGCCCCAAGAAGCCTTCGGATATAGATGAAAACATAGAAGGCGGAAATACTAGTTATTTTACCGCAAACTGGTTCGGACAAACGGGGATTGGCGGGTTGAAACCCACATACATCCAGGAAGGTAATGGAGCTGGCGGCTATACCGTTATGACCTATAACCGGGAGACCATGACGAAT
>CALWDR010000331.1 GCA_944376745.1 uncultured Lachnospiraceae bacterium | reverse complement strand
CCTGCGAAAGCCGGGAGATTTCAATCCACTCCCTCGCGAAGAGGGAGACACGGGATAATTTCAATTTCACCAAAGCGGGAAAATTTCAATCCACTCCCTCGCGAAGAGGGAGACTTTCCGAAGCTTTGAGGGAAAACTGGATGTGGAATTTCAATCCACTCCCTCGCGAAGAGGGAGACATTTTAAAAGGGATAGGGATTCCTCCCATTGATATTTCAATCCACTCCCTCGCGAAGAGGGAGACGGAATTATAAATAGCAATTTCCAATGGCATTCTGATTTCAATCCACTCCCTCGCGAAGAGGGAGACTGCAAAACCAAACAATATTTCACCAAATTTCTTAACCATAATTATAATATATCGCCAAACTTTTGGCAATACACGATATCCACCAAACCATTTTCTTGGTTTTTCTACTTCCAAATGCTCTTTCCCATGGTGCGAATCTCCCAGAGAATTCATGTTAACTTCACATTCGCACTACAAAATCCCACTCCAAAGGCTGGCTACATGTCCTGGTTGGGGATGGAATCAAGCAATCCAAGAAAGGACACAGGTTGCCGGGCGTGTTGGCAGAAATGAAAGAAGCCATTACCGAAAGAAAAGAGCCCAAGATTTGCTGAAACAGGTAACGGATGAAAAAAACGAAAACGTATCCTAAAGACGGTACATGCTGCGGAAAACATGGCAATATCCTGCATTGCAATGGGAATCCCGCAGTGCCTTTCGATCTGCTCTGCCAGGATAGTGTCATCCGGCCAGTTGCGTTACCAAGGGACGCCTGCAAGGAGGATAAAATCGGAAGCGGCGTTCATGTGTTACCTGCAGAAACATTTTCCCCGCTTACCGAAAAACAGCCACAATTACGGATAACGCAAGTCATTTGCAAACATCAGGATAAATCAGAGATTTACCGGAATTCCCTGGCTTCTTCCGGCACAATCAAAACCTCCTTTGGCATCCTTTTGTATGAGCCCTGTGTTCTCCAGATACCGGATATATTTTTCTATCTCATTCTCCGAAAAGCGGACCGCCTTATCCTCTGACCACGCCTTAAATTCCTGAATAATCCAGTTCTCGTTCTGTCCCGGCCCAGACTGAACCACAAACAGCACCGTGGAAATTCCTTCCAGGTCATGATCGCTCTCAATCTGGTTCACATACTGCACGGCCTGTGTCACTGCCGGCAACAGTCGGTCCAAAGTTATATCGGTCTTTTCACTGCATATCGTCTTATATACCATCTGATAAGTTGTTTCCGTGTCTTTGATTTCATAAAATGTCTGATATGCACCTATCTCACGCCCCACAATGTCAATCGCACGGGCATACGGCCCAAATTTATGCTTCTGAAAAGAAAAATACGTCTCATTCGCAAATACATCCATGAAATATGCCGCCTTTTGAAGCCGCAATTTCGTATGCTTCTTTAACCCTATCTTCAGCTGCATAATAATTAGACTGGAGACAGAAAGTTTAGGAGCAGCCTTTGGCTTCTGTACATAACTTTCTCCCGGCTCATAAATGAGGAAATCGTATTCTGCTCCAACGTCCCCCAACTTCTCTTCAAGCAGTTTCTTCACCACAGGCCATTGAAGCCCTCCGTTCCCGCACCCCAGCGGCGGGATTGCAATGGATCGGACACGAAGGTCAGGAAGCGCTCTCAAAAGCGCATCCAGGCCCATCTCAATATAACTCAGTCTGGAATTCTCCCTCCATCTGTCCTTTGTAGGAAAATTGATAATTGTGATCCCATCCTCAACAAACACATGCAGAACTCCTGGGCGCAGGCTGCCATTTTTACACGCTTTTACATAAGATTTATTATTTTCAGGAAATTTCATTTTAAATTGATAAGCAATTCCTTTTCCCATGTAACCTTCGCAGTTGACCGTGTTAATTAAACACTCTGCTCCGGACGCAAACATATCTCCTGTTACATATTTAATCAACACAATCACCTCCTACTTGTCAAAACCACTGCGGCATTACATTTACAAATGGTGGCGGAAACTCTACTCCACATGCCCGCAGAGTATTTTCTACAAATTCTTTGGACTGTTCGGATGAAACATAAAAACATAGGAAGCAATCCACCGGAATTACTTTTGCACTCAGGCATTCCGCCATCTTGGTCTGCTTTGACTCCGGGTCATTTAAACCTGTCCTTGCCATGGTATCCCAGTCAATCCGCTTAAATCCTTCTTCATAATCATATAGCTGATAATCCCCCAATGACAAAGGATGTTTGGGCAAAATCTTAAAATTATTTCTTCTTGCCAGTTCCCTGCTAATGCAAATATACATCATTCCCTCATTTGCGTGCTGCCTTTTCACCGCCAGGTCAAAGGCGGTATATGGATGAAAATGAAACGGGATATATTCATCCAGCCCCAGGCGCTCTCGTTTTACAATAATCTCCGGATTTGCAATATCTTCAAAATTTACTGTATTCTCCCGCAAAACCTTTCTCGGAACCAATCCAAAGCGAATAATTGATTCAAGATTCTTCAGCTCTGTCAAATGATATAATAGTTTACCAGATTTTACATTCTCTAACCCCATTTATCCTCCATAAAAAATATAAATTGCCTCCCCTCGCAGGGATGACCTAAATCTGACCCTTGACGAGGAAACCTATGCGCTCTTTCAACCCACGTCCCCTCCCGGGGACGACCACAGACCTCCTATGACGGCGTCTGGTTCGGTGATATCTTTCAACCCACGTCCCCTCGCGGGGACGACCTTGTACCGGATGAATTGATAATCACCGAACTGCTGCTTTCAACCCACGTCCCCTCGCGGGGACGACCAATGTAGGGCTATCCGTAAGTTTATCAACAGTAACTTTCAACCCACGTCACCTCGCGGGGACGACCAAGGAATTGATGGAGCAAGGTATAATCACAGAGCTTTCAACCCACGTCCCCTCGCGGGGACGACCTGTTTTCGACACAGTCACGCGACTATTTTGCTACTTTCAACCCACGTCCCCTCGCGGGGACGACCGGGACCGGCGACACAGGAGGAAAAGATCGTAGCCTCTCAACCCACCGCACCCCGCGGGGACAGACGGGAAAAAAGAC
>CALWDR010000330.1 GCA_944376745.1 uncultured Lachnospiraceae bacterium | reverse complement strand
CAAATCATATTTGGGTTTGTTTTTCCTATTATATAGCGTTTGCTGCGGTTTGTAAAGTGTTTTTTTTCGCCTACCGCAACTGTTCATGGGGTGGTGGAAATATTCAACGAACAGTTTATGTCTGGAGGACGCCCTGGATGTCGCATTTGTTAACGCAGACACGCTCCCGCTCACCTCAAGACGCAGCGGTACTAGGCTCGCCGCCCGCAAGCGGACGGTTCGCCAAGTGCCGGCGTCTTTCAATGGTCTGCTTATAACAAATGCGCCATCCAGGGCTGCGTTCCAGATAAAGGCTGGAAATTTTGACAATTTCCCCACTCCTTGAAAAGTAACACGGGATGTCCGGGTTTCCTTTGGTTTCCTCCTCTGGTTTTCACAGTGGAAGTAGGGGAAAGACTAATTTCCACTATACTTTTGTGAGGAATCATGGTATCAAGTGGAATTTGGAGTGTAAGATTAAAATCCACTTTCACCCCTGGAACTAGAAATAAACTTTTCACTTCACTTCTCTGGTTTTCCTTATATCCTGTCGAAATTAGTACTTGCATTTTCCCGGCCATGGGATTATAATAAAGACATAAAAGAAGCAACCGCCCACAAAGTGGTTAGCCTCCAGAAGGTAAAATGCCTACCTGCACTGGCTAAGTAACAAGGTAGGCATTTTTTATTCATGACAATAGAAAGTTCGCGGAGCGTGCTTTCTATTGTATTCGCCTGTTTCTCCTATCTATGTAGGCAAGCAGCGCGACTAAAAACGAACCGAACAGAATCAAATCCTGAAACGTGAACATTTCCATACGCACCACCTCCCTTCTTATGTAAAATAAGCACGGGAGGCTACCACCCTGTAACATGATTGCTCTGACTTCATTCTACCATATCTTCCCAGATCCGGCAATCTGTTTTTTGACGGTTTCCGCAACCTCACATTCCAGCTAACTGTCCCGCATCCTGCTTTTTTCCTGTTTAGGGAGCAGAAAGCCCGGTGGATTTCCTCTTCCCCTTATTCCAGCCCGTTGTAGGCTGTATCGCTCACTGGTTCGCACCATTCGTTAGAAGTTTCCTCACCGGGCACTTCCACCGCAATGTGGGAGAACCAGCTATCCTTTTTCGCCCCGTGCCAGTGCTTGACCTCTGCCGGGATGGTGGTGACCGTGCCGGGCGTCAGGCTGACGGCCTCCCTGCCCTCCTCCTGATACCAGCCCTCGCCGGCGGTGCAGATGAGTAACTGGCCGCCGCCGGACTTTGCGTGGTGGATGTGCCAGTTATTGCGTCAGCCCGGCTCGAAGGTAACGTTTGCCAGAAATACCGGACATTTGCCTGCCTCCGTCAGGGGATTCAGGTAAGAATTACCAATAAAATACTGGGCGTAGACGGTATTGGCACTGCCCAGGCCGAATACATTTTCTTTGTTGAATTGCTCTTGATCATTGATACGCATGATTTTTCTCCTTTACGACAGTTTTTTCTTGTATGGGGCTGCCCGCATATGCGGCGGGCTGCGGCTGCAGGCCGTTTTTAGTCAGCCATCGTGGAAATACGGTCAAACCGTAAAGTGCGGCCCCGCCGCTTAAAACGGGCAGAAGCACCCGCCGCGCCCCGCTGAAAGCAATCCAATCAATCTGTTTTCAACAGCTCTCTGCACGCATTCAGCGCATTGAACAGGCGGGGAATGCCCATATAGCCGCTGGCGTGAACCAGGGCGCAGACCACTTCTTCCCTGGTGCTACCCGCCTTCAGCGCTCCTTCTACATGGCTTTTTAGCTGCACTTCCGCGCCGCCAAGCGCCGCCAACAGCACCACAGTGAGCAGCTCGCGGGTTTTGCCGTCCAGACCGGTACGGGTGTTAAAGTCACCGAAGCAAAGTTCGGTCAAAAAGCGGGGCACCGCTTGGGCGAACTCACCAGGCAGCCAGGTATAGCGGTCAGCGATCTCGGTCCCATAGCGGGGCGCCTGGATCGCCAGTCCTTTCTGATAGCGCTCGTCCTCGCTTTCGCCGGTCAGCGTCTTTTGCGAAGGCAGGGGCAGTTCGATGCCGTTCCCGGCAAACACCTCGTTCATGGTGCTGACGGCATTTAAGGTTTTTGGAAAGCCGATAAAAGGCGCGCACTGGTAAATGGCCTCCCGGATCTCCACCGGCGTGCAGCCGGCGTTGAGACTGGCCTGCACATGGGCTTTGAGCTGAGGCAGTGTGCCAAGGGTGGTCAGCACTGTAATGGTGACCAGCTCCCGCAGCCGGTTATCCAGGCTGCCGGTATAACAGATATCCCCAAAGATATAGCCCTGCAAAATCTGCATAAACTCGCCATCGGTCCCTTCGTCCCCGGCGGCATGGCTGTGGAACAGCTCCTGCATTTTCTGTTCAGTACGTTCTTTTCGATTCATCGTTAAATTCCCTCCTGATCATTCTACAGCTTCTATGGTAATCGTCCCGGACATTTCACTTATAAGCTCCCCGCCGGAAACGACCTGCCCCAGTTCGAACAGCCCTGGATTTTCATTATAATCTCCATAGAAAAAGACCACATCGCCCCAGGGCTCATAATAGGCCAGCGTCCCCGCTCCGGCCTGGGCCAGAGGAGAATCGCCGGTATCCAGTCCTTCTTCCGGGTAGAAGATCTTCTCATTGGTGCCGTAATCCTCCACTTCGATGGTCAGGGGCAGCATCCCATACAGAGAGTCTGCCGCGCTGCCATCATTGAGCGCATAGACGACGGTATTTTCTCCGAATCGAACGGAGATCCGGCGCTGTTCCGCTGCGGGAACACCGGCTTTTGCGTCCTCCGGCTGGGAAAATCCCAGATTGTTCACCCAGGCTCGGATCGCCTCTTCAGACGAAGCTTCCATAGGAGCCTGCGATTCTGGCTGCATTTCACCGGAGGGTCCCACAGGTTCTGAATCTGCCGCGCTACTTTCTGACGGCGGAGAAGAAGCTTCCTCCTGTCC
>CALWDR010000329.1 GCA_944376745.1 uncultured Lachnospiraceae bacterium | reverse complement strand
CTGGGTAAAAAAGCATTTATTTTGTAATTACCAACATTCGGAGGACATCCAATGTTATCATAGAATGAATTATAGTCGAATCCCCCTTTCGGTAAAGTTACTTTAGGAACAAGGTATGTTGTTTCTTCGTCTGGATTTTCGGGGTTTTTTGCTTCACCAAACCAATACTTGTAGTTGTCCCAAGATATTCTATCAGGTACATAAAATGCATACATTTTAAATACTGCGTTTTGCATAGGAGGAGTTACCAAAGGAGCAACTTTTAATATACTTGCAACATCAAGATTATAAGTCATCCCCGGATATACTCTTATTGTTGTAATCGGTGTAATTTCGCCCATTTTCATATTAAAATTAATCTCTTTTTCGTACGGAAATCGATTTCTTTTTAATTCGATACTCTCCATCTGAGACATATATTCTTCTTTATTTATACTCATCTTATCTGTAATCTCCTTTTCATTTCATTCATTTTTGTTCTTACGTATTTTGGTATTCTGTCATTTAAATTAATTATGTTATCTTCATTAATTCGAATTTTTGCTCTTGCAATATTTAACAATTTTTCTTTTATTATTTCTTCACTGTATATTGTGTTATTAAGTGCCAATTTCAACGTTTGGATTATTAACGGTACCGCTTTGTATATTACCAAGATTGATAGAGCCAGTTGTCTTATATGTTTCATATAGTCCCTCTTTCTGTTTTTCTAATTCTGCAATGAATTTAGCTTTCAGCGCATTTTCTTTTGCTGTTTCTTTTAATTGATTATCATATGCTTTTGCTTGTTCTAATTGTGTAGTAGATACAATTCCTACCTTGTTAAGTTCTGTCAATTTATTGATGTCATTATATGTATAAGCATTAACGAATTCTTCAACATCATCATTAAATATCGTTTTTCTCATTCTTGCAGGAATTAATTCAAATTGTTCTCTTAAACGTTTTTTAACATTTAACAATTCTTCTTTTGATTTGAACATTTTCGTAAAATCATTTCCATATAAGTTATTTTTTAAGCTTTCTGTTGCTGTGAGTTGTTCTGCTTTTGCCATAATTGCTTCAATACCGAATCTTTTCGCCATTTCTCTTATTGAAGCACTTGCATATTGACTTTGGTCTGTTAAGCTTTCTCCTTCAACCAGTCTTTGGAATTCAGGTTTTCTTTCTTTCGTTGTGTAGTAGTTTCTAAACGCCATTTTTTACTCCTTTTCAAATAATAAGCTTATTTCTTTTTCGGTTGCTTCTCTTTGTTCTTGTTTTTGTAAAATTGCATCAACAATTAATTTAATTAATTTTAAAACTGCAATTAATACATTTTTCCAATTTTCTTTACTCATCTTTCAACTCCGTTTCTTCATAATTTTTTATGTTTAAAATTTTTTTTTCTATTTTTTCATCTTTTTTGTATATATCACTTATATTTCCAATTAATTCTGCAAGCATTTCGTATAATTCAATTTCTTCTTCTTTATTCAATTGTTTGTTATTTATGGTTTTATACAAATCCATTGCTATATCTTGTAAATTCTCTGATAATTCCTTTGCATTCTCTATGATTTTTTCCATAATGTCTGTTTCATAAGCTCTTGCAATTCTTGTTTTTTTCATTCTTTTTACTCCTTTACATTTTTTTGTATATTCTCAATAATTCGTTGTATTTTCTTGTTAGCCAACCGCTGCATTTTTTAATTGTTATCCATTCGTCATAATTGAAATCTATTGTACTTTTCTTTTCGTAAAATTGCGTCTCTTGGTAGAGTTCTTTATAAATTTCAATTACTTTTTCTAGATTCTTTAAACTTTCTTCAAACGTCTCCTTTAACACTCTTATTTTTATTTTATAAAATTTTCTGTTTTTATAACTTTTGTCTTCTTCTAAAAATGTTTTTCCTTCTTTATTATATAACCACCCAAACTCTTTTGCTAAGGCTTATATATTCAATTGCATTGCATTTTTCATGATGTATCCTTTTAAAACTTCGTTTTTCATTCTTATCCTCATTTTATCCTTTTTCTTTTACTTGTCAAATATTTTTTACATATCTTTACACTTTTGTTTGCTTTGCAAACGAAAGTACACCTGCTGTAGGCTCTCGTGGTTTTTGAGTCTATTCAGCGAACCTAAATCCCTTGACTATATATAGTTCGCTGACACTTATATTGTGTCTCTTTCTTGTTTTCTTAATCTTGCTTCTAATTGTTTTGCTTTTCTTTTAAGATTTTCAATTGTAATTACACCTGCTTTCATTAATCTATTAATTAAATCATCTTTGTTGAATTCAATCGCTCTTGCGGTTATTTCATAATTGTAATTTTCCGGTTTATCTTCGTATCTTATCATCTCTTTATAATACGCTTTTGGAACCATATACTTACATCCGTCTTTATCTTTTAAATAACCTTTTCTTAATTCTTTATGGAATTTTCTTGCCCATTTGAGCCCTATTTTTCCTCTGTTGGAAAATCGCATACAAGTTTTGTATTCTTCTTTTCCTTCGGAATCTTTATACATTTTTTTCATTGTATAATTCGCGACGTACTTAATAGTAGCACACGTAACATCACTTATCGTATGATGTCCTATATTCATTTTGTCATAATTCCAGAGCTCTTCAATTAGTTTAGAATAGTATATTTCTTTTCCTTTTTTGCTTTTTCCGATTAATACCGCCCCTAAATCTTCTTTAGAAACTCCGAATAATATTATATGCCAGTGTGCCCTATGAGTGTTTTGTGAGCCGTGTTCTCCTACCGCAAAGAAGTTGTAATAAATTCCTTTTGTCGCTAAGTCTTTACGTAACTTCTTATTGAACAAAGTCAACAACCACCCTGTTTTTTTTACATCTCTTATGTAATTTGGATTTATCATCGTTGTATAATAACTTTTTATTCTTCTTGGCATTCCGTTTTCGTCCTTAACTGTTTTCCATTTTTCCAATTTTTTTATTCTTGGTCTGAACAAAAATGCTGGTTTGAATGTTAGAGTTATCATACACATTTTAGAATGATATTGCGATTCGTGATACAGTTTCAATGCCCACGTTCGACATTTTTTCATTCTGCACTGAATACACTTTCCGCATTCTACTCTGGTTTCTTCTCCAGTTGTTTTATTTATTATGTTTAAAGGTCTTATACACATTATTTAATATTTGTCTTTGGTTTTTTAGTAAATTTTCTTGCTTTTCCTTTACTTGCTGCATCTATAACGAGCTTTCCTCCTTTTTCTGCCGTGTCAATTGCCCCCTGCATTTCTTTGAAAAATATTGAAGTTCCGCTCCAAAATGGATGGTCTCTGTGCCATTTATTCGTCCTTTCTGCTGCTTCTTTTGCTTGTGCTTGTAGTTCTTTTTGTTCTTTTTTTAGCTCTGTATCTTGTTTAATATTAAACATTCTCGTTTGTGCTTCTGCTACATTTGCAAAATTTGCGCTAATTATGCTTCTTTGTTGTTCTAATTGAGTTAAAGCGAGTTTATCATACCATTTTAGTTCTTTTTGTGCTTTTAAGTTCTGTATCTGTTGATTTATTGCTTCATAAGCCCTTAATTGTGTATTAAATTCTTCAGTTTTAGTTTGCTGATTTAATTGTTTTTCTTGTGCTCTTTTTGGTTTTTCTTCTACATTTTTTTCTTCTATTGTTTCTTCTTTTTCTTTGTCTTCTTTATTAGTTTTTTTGGTAGATTTACTTGTTTTACTTT
>CALWDR010000328.1 GCA_944376745.1 uncultured Lachnospiraceae bacterium | reverse complement strand
ATCCGTTTGACGGAGCGGAAGCTCGCCACCCTCTGCACTCAAGAAGAGCGTCGGTTATAACCGGAAAATACAGCGGCGGTGTTTTCTGCCGGCTTGAGGACAATCTCGACTGCCTTTGCAGCTATTCTCCTGAGCAGTACGACGAGGATTTCCGCATAGGCGACCGGGTGATAATCGCCGTGACAAAGTACAGTTATACCAAAAAGCTGGTCTACGGCAAAATCCTCGCGAAGTGGTAGTTTCTCAAATCATTAAGGTATGTTTTTATACAATTTATGTTCCTGTTTTTTTTTCTTTGCATATTCCAGACTTTTATTTTAGCTATATAGTCCAGTATATCTTATGCCTTGCCGTAATAAACAATATATTTTAATGCTGTTATTTCCAGAAAACCCAGTAATTTTATCAAATCTCTTTTCAGGCTGGTACAGGAATTCGCCGAAAGGGAAGGTGTTACTGGAACAAATTAAGGCTGAAAATTCAATGGAGTGGATGCGGCAGATGAATAATATTTGTAGTCGGGTAACAGATGTCGTTAATACAGAGGAGGTGTTCGTATGTGAAAATGCAAATATTATATTTGGAAAACTAGAACTGAATACCACATTCTAATTCTCCGCTTGCAATTTGCAGTTGAAATATTCTTGTTTTGCGCCAACTATTTAAAATATTCAGAAACCAAATCAACAAATTCGCCAATATCCATGAAATAGTTTGGATATGCAGCCTTCACTGTAGTATAAGATGCAGCTCTCACTAAAACAATATCCAATGGCGTATCTCCACGCTTTTCTTCTAAGTAGTCATACATTATATTGGCTTTTTGCAATTCGCTGGGCTTAAAAAACCATCTTTTCAAATTGCGTGTTTTGTAATTTAATTGAAGAATGTAGTAACCACGCTTATCAGGTGTTTTCTCGGCGTCATGGTCAATCACCGTTCGAATCGCTTTTAACATGTCCAAGACGTGGAGACGATAGTTGATTTCCTCAATCTCAGAAATTAATTCTTTTTCATTATTCGCTGTACCTGAAACCACAGGACATTCTTCCTTAATTGCAAACAACGATGAGACTACTACGAAAAATCGCAAAATGTCTTTATTGCCTTGACCGGCTTTTAGCGCTTGATTGGTGAAGAAGCCAATTGTTTCCAAAGCTGTTGCCCAAATATGTTGCAAATGCGTTCTGAACTGCAATTCAATCAACATAGGATATTTATTATATATATCTTTCTCTGGTGTGTCTGTTTTGAATTTATAAACAAGGTGCAGGGATCGGTAACCAGTTTTTTTAGGTTCTTTGATATAGTCATTTTCTTTCTTGAATTCATGACGAATGTGGGAACTTTGAAATTTTTCGCTGAACGAATATACTTCCTTCAGAGTCGGCAACACTATTCGACATCCGCCTAAGTCCTGCATACGCCATAGTTGCATACCGCTTTCACGTTGCAACTTTGCAACTATTGATTCCAAACGTTTTAATCGTTCAGCGACCAATATATCGGTCCGCGATCCCGCTTTGCCCCTTAGGTTCATATAAAACACATGAAGCGGATATGCATGAGCGGCGCGCCAGTTATCAATGACTTTAAGGGCATCCTTTCGGTCCTGCTCTGAAGCGGCGCCGTTTCTCATAACATTTCCAGCTTCATTAATCTGCTTTTTATTATACTCAGGTTCTTTCCATCTGGGTTGATAGATGTCCAAAATATATACCTCATTTCAATTTTTCAAACAATGGCAGGAGCTGTTCCAGTTTTTCTACAATGCGTTTTTGCTCGGCAAGGGGCGGCAGGGGAAGCAGCAATTGCTTAAGTTTTATAATTGTCAGGGCGTTGTATGCTGTTCCAGATACTGTAGTGTGAGCTTGTTCCAAAAATAATGGACTTTCAATGTATAATTGCAGAAAACGTGGATACATAAATTCATTTGAGCATATCTGAGTTATATTGCCGTCTTTATAGTAGAACTCTCTTCCGTCGCAAATCCATGTATTCCCTATTGTTCCTACTGATGTAATCAAAATATCTCCTATTTTGGGAACACCATAATCTTTTTTTAGCTGCTCATAGTGTTTTTGAGTTATGAATAGTTGAGTTTGAATTTCTTCTCCTCTATACAAATCTCCAATTTCTTTTGATCTAAAAAATGGAATTCCATCAGATACATAATCTTTTTCAAAAACACGTTTGCTTGATTGTACAGCTGATACGGTCCCCAATCTCACCCACTTCCAACTCTCCGGAATATCAAAAGGCTTTTCGTCGTCGGTGATTTCGGGCAGAGGCTTTTCCTTTTTGATCTTCTTCTCGGCAATCAGCCGCTGTTTTTCCTCTTGAATCTTTGCAAAGAGTTCCTCGGCTGTACCTTCTTCGGGGCGCTGTTCGACGAGTTTGCCCTGAATGGCATACTGTAGGAGGGATTTTTTCATATCATCGGGGAAACGGCTGTTAAACTGCTCCAGCTTGCTCCACGCCTGTTCATAGCGGTCAACAAGCGGAAGCAGTTCCTCAATTTTGGCAACAATCCGCTTTTGCTCGGTAAGGGGCGGGAGGGGAAAAAGAAGTGCCTTTACCGTTCCTGCGCTTAATTCTGTTTGATTTGTAGAACCAGAACCGAGCTTTTCCATGTATGGTTGATAATATTTTAAAGAATAAAATACATATTCGACAGAAATAAGAGTGTTCGCTCTTATTATAGTAACATGAGAATCAGGCACAACTGGATATCCGTTTGGATTATCACTATTACGATATATCCCTACTCTACCAAGTGTACCGTTACCTGTAGAGTTTAAAACAATATCATTGTTTACCATAAATTCTTCTTCTGGATATTTGCTAAGTTTCGTTTCATCCAAGCACTGTGCTAATGATAAATCAATATAACCCAACTTGGTATTGCATTTCTGCGCAAAAACAAGCGTGTTACTTTTTGCTGCGTATGTTGGTGATTTTCCACGCTTAATTGTTTTTACAACAATATCGTCTAGTCTGCACCACTTCCAACTCTCAGGAATATCAAAGGGCTTTTCATCATCGGTGATTTCGGGTAGGGGTTTTACCTTTTTTATTTTCTTTTCCGCAATCAGCCTTTGTTTTTCCTCCTGAATCTGCGCAAAAAGCTCCTCCCCTGTCCCCTCCTCGGGGCGCTGTTCAACGAGCTTGCCCTGAATGGCAAGCTGCAAAATGCTGTTTTTCAGTTCCTGCGGGGTCATTCTGCATTTCCTCCCAATAAAGAGGTGATTTCGCCCAGCACTCTGTCGATCTCTGCATTGAGAGAGGCTCTTTGCTCCTCATAGCGGTGAATCAAATCCAGCGGCGCTAAAATTTCTTCTTCCTCGTGGGGGTAGCCGCATTGGTCAAGGTTGTAGCCTAAATCCTCCGCAAGCTCTTTTGAGGTGAACTTCTTCGCCTTGTCGAATCCGTCTGCGGTGAGTTCTTTTCGGTCATTCCACCAATCAAAAACAGACTGAAAATGCTCTAATTTCATCGGCTTGGTTTTGGAGAAATGCTTATACCCCTCGGGCATATCCAAACGATAAAACCAAGTTTCCTCGGTGGGGTGGGTATTGTCAAAAAACAGAATATTGGTTGTAATAGAGGTAT
>CALWDR010000327.1 GCA_944376745.1 uncultured Lachnospiraceae bacterium | reverse complement strand
ATTTGCTAAGGGCGGTCTTTTTATTGCCGTAGATTGGCTAAACGCCAATCAGCCACAGACAGGAGCTGCGCAGCAGCGAATAGCCTTCGGAGAAGGCGGTCTGTGGCTTGCTGTCTGAACTGTTACCTGTATTTCCAGGAAAGTCACATTTTCCCGCAAAAAAATATTGAATATCTCTGGAAATATGTTACAATGAAAATGTGCGCGAAAAAACGGCACATATCAGGTTGATTTGTAAAGGGCAACACCTTTGCATAATAATACACCAAAGTATATTTTTAGGAGGAATTTGCAATGGCAAAAAAATGGGTATACCTCTTCAGTGAGGGTAATGCGAACATGCGCGAGCTTCTCGGCGGAAAAGGCGCGAACCTGGCTGAGATGACCAGCCTGGGACTTCCCGTACCCCAGGGCTTCACCATCACGACGGAGGCCTGCACACAGTACTACGAGGACGGAAGAACGATCAACGACGAGATTCAGGCGCAGATCAACGAGTATATCGTGAAGATGGAAGAGATCACCGGCAAGAAGTTCGGTGATACCGAGAATCCCCTGCTGGTTTCCGTTCGTTCCGGCGCGAGAGCTTCCATGCCCGGTATGATGGACACCATCTTGAACCTTGGCTTAAACGAGACGGTGGTGAACGTGATCGCCGAGAAGTCCAACAATCCCCGTTGGGCCTGGGACTGCTACAGAAGATTTATTCAGATGTATTCCGACGTTGTTATGGAGGTCGGCAAGAAATATTTTGAAGAGCTCATCGACCAGATGAAGGCGAAAAAGGGCGTGACCCAGGACGTGGATCTGACCGCTGAGGATCTGAAGGAGTTGGCCGGCTAGTTCAAGGCTGAGTACAGGGCCAAGATCGGCAAGGATTTCCCGGACGATCCCAAGGATCAGCTGATGGGCGCCATCATGGCCGTGTTCCGTTCCTGGGACAATCCCCGTGCCAACGTATACCGCCGCGACAACGATATTCCCTATTCCTGGGGTACTGCCGTAAACGTACAGTCCATGGCCTTCGGAAACATGGGTGACGACTGCGGTACCGGCGTTGCCTTTACCCGTGACCCGGCCACCGGCGAGAAGAAGCTGATGGGCGAGTTCTTGACCAACGCTCAGGGTGAGGACGTGGTTGCAGGCGTTCGTACTCCCATGCCCATCGCCCAGATGGCGGAGAAATTCCCGGAGGCATTTGCCCAGTTCCAGGATGTCTGCCAGAAGCTGGAGACCCATTATCGCGACATGCAGGATATGGAGTTCACCGTGGAGAACGGAAAGCTGTATATGCTGCAGACCAGAAACGGTAAGAGAACCGCTCAGGCCGCTCTGAAGATCGCCTGCGATCTGGTAGACGAGGGAATGCGGACCGAGGAAGAGGCCGTTGCCATGATCGATCCCAGAAACCTTGACACCCTGCTGCATCCCCAGTTTGACGCCGCCGCGCTGAAGGCTGCAACTCCCATGGGCAGAGGTCTTGGAGCATCTCCCGGAGCAGCCTGCGGTAAGATCGTGTTCAACGCCGACGACGCTGTGGCCTGGAATGCCAGAGGCGAGAAGGTGGTCCTGGTTCGTCTGGAGACCTCTCCCGAGGACATCACCGGCATGAAGGCCGCGCAGGGTATCCTGACCGTCCGCGGCGGTATGACCAGCCATGCGGCTGTGGTTGCACGTGGTATGGGCGCCTGCTGCGTATCCGGCTGCGGCGACATTGCCATGGACGAAGCAAATAAGAAATTTACTTTGGCCGGAAAAGAGTTCCACGAGGGAGATTACATTTCCATCGACGGTTCCACCGGAAATATTTACGACGGCCTGATCCCCACCGTTGACGCCACTATCGCGGGCGAGTTCGGAAGGATCATGGAGTGGGCCGATAAGTACCGTACCCTGAAGGTACGTACCAACGCGGATACTCCCGCAGATGCCACGAAGGCTCGTGAGCTGGGCGCAGAGGGAATCGGTCTGTGCCGTACCGAGCATATGTTCTTCGAGGCAGACAGGATCGCGGCCTTCCGTGAGATGATCTGCGCGGACACCGTTGAGGAGAGAGAAGCGGCTCTGGATAAGATCCTTCCTTACCAGCAGGGCGACTTCGAGAAGCTGTACGAGGCTCTGGAGGGCAACCCCGTTACCATCCGTTTCCTGGATCCGCCTCTTCATGAGTTCGTTCCCACCGAGGAAGCCGACATTCAGAAGCTGGCCGAGGCTCAGGGCAAGAGCGTGGAGGAGATTAAGAACATCATCAACGGTCTCCATGAGTTCAACCCCATGATGGGCCACAGAGGCTGCCGTCTGGCGGTTACCTATCCGGAGATCGCCAAGATGCAGACCAAGGCTGTGATCCGTGCCGCCATCAACGTGCAGAAGGCCCACAGCGACTGGAAGGTGAAGCCGGAGATCATGATCCCGTTGGTTGGCGATGTGAAAGAGCTGAAATACGTGAAGAAGTTCGTGGTTGAGACTGCGGACGCTGAAATCGCGGCGGCTGGCGTTGCTCTGGAATATGAGGTTGGTACCATGATCGAGATTCCGCGGGCCTGCGTGACTGCGGACGAGATCGCCAAGGAAGCTGATTTCTTCTGCTTCGGAACCAACGACCTGACCCAGATGACCTACGGCTTCTCCCGTGACGACGCGGGCAAGTTCCTGGAGGCTTACTATGATGCCAAGATCTTCGAGAACGATCCCTTCGCGAAG
>CALWDR010000326.1 GCA_944376745.1 uncultured Lachnospiraceae bacterium | reverse complement strand
GGTATCCATAAGCTGGGCGGAAATAAAATCCTCCGCCGCCTCGCAGTCTCCCTGCTCCAGGGCCTTTATCAGCGGACTCTTATCCGTGACCTTCATCTTCTTGCCAAACCAGGTGAGGATGCTCTGGCGGTAGATGGAGCGTATCTCCGTGTTGGGAATGGCCAGACGGATGTAAAGGGTCTCGCCGTCCGAGCGCCGCCCGCACTCCTTCAGATAGCCGGTGAAGTAGAGGAAGTTCCAGACATCCATTCCCGCATAATCAAGGATGTTCTTTTCGCTAAATTCAACCTGCGCCTGCGGCTTGGTTTCATTAATCTCAAAGAACCGCCTCGCACTAAATTCATTCTGCGCTCCGCTTGAATTCATTAAGTTGCTTTCGGCGTCGTGTACCGGCTTTTCAATCGTCTCCCCCTCCATGAGCTGTTCAATCTCTCTCCGCACACTGTCGTCCGCCTGCTCGATCAGTTCCCGGATGATGCTGTTGGAGGAGGTGTTGGACCAGTAGGGCCTGGGAAAAGCATCATATTCTGCATTGGCCGTCTTCACATAATTTATAATGCTCCAGGGATTGTAAATATCCTGTCCCCCAAACCGGTAACCGTCATACCATCTCTTCAGTTCCGCATATTTTCCCGAAAGATCGTAATACCCCAGCAGCTCCTTCACTTCGGATTCGGTAAAGCCGAAACAATCGCTGTAGCCATAGCTTAAAACCGAATGGATCTCCAGATTATTCAATCCCGTAAATATGCTCTCTCTGCTGATCCTTAAGCACCCTGTCACCACCCCAAAGGCCAGGGCGGAGTTGGTCTTTAACGCGGATTCAAACAGAGAACGGATGAAGCCTATCATCTCATCATAGAATCCCGCAAAATACGCATTTTCCAGCGGGACATCGTACTCGTCGATAAGGATCACCACATGCCTGCCATGGTAACGGGCCAGACAGTCTGACAAAAACCGAATCGCTTTTGCATACTCAATGTCTTCGGCCTTCCCCAGAAGGATCCGTTTCATCTGTTCTTTGTCTCTGTCCAATATATCCCCATCCAGCACATAAGCATGACGCTGACATTCATTGATGATTTCATCCACCAGGCTGGCATGAGCCATTTTATAGGTGGGCTGCTTGGCCGACTTTAAGGACAGGCTGATGACCGGGTACTGCTGCTGATGGGCAAGATACTTCTCCCCGCACCCGGAAATGGCCAGTTCCTTAAAAATATATCCGTTATCGACCTTCTCTCCCTTTTCCGTCCGCTCATCCTCAAAAAAGCGGCGGAGCATGCTTAGGTTCAGCGTCTTTCCGAACCGCCGGGGACGGGTCAGGAGCAGAACCTTCCCCTCCCCGTCCAGCAGCTCCTTGATCATCAGGCTCTTGTCCACAAAATAAAGATTTTTGTCTATGATCTCCTTGAGGTCCTCGTGCCCCACCGGGATCTTCTTTCTGTCCATCCGCAACACCCCTTTTCGTATACCGGTATTTTCTTATAGTATACTCGAAAATGGGGGAAATAACAATCCCCTGAAAGCGGTCCAGTGAAAAACTGCTTCCAAATTATGGCTGCAGTTATCTACCTCCACAGGGTAAAATGATAAACTTCCCTCTGGAGCGAAGCTGCGCGTCAGCCAAAATCCCTGGCAGCTTCTCCATAGAAGCCATCTGATACACCATGGAGCTTACGTCGATCCTGCCGGAATCAATGAGGGCAATGGCGCGCTGCTGGGTATAGGGATTGATGTAGGAAGCCTTTATGGTAATTTCCTTTTTAAACAGCTCAAAGGGCCGGACCGCCACCGTGTCCTCGGGACGGGTCAGGCCAAACAGCATAACCGTGGATTTCCTCCCTGCCAAGGAAATCGCCTGGGCCACGGTCTCTGTCCTTCCCACGCACTCGATGACCACAGCGATCCTGTGGATTCCATAACCAAGGAGCGCCTGTTCCACATCCTCCGCCGTCGGGTCGATGCACAGATCCGCACCCAGCGCCTCCGCCAGCCTGCGCTTTTCCGGGATGAGCTCCAGGAGGATCACCTTTGCCGCCCCCCGCAGCTTCGCCAGCTGCAGCATGATCAGCCCGATCATGCCGCCGCCGATCACCAGCACGGTATCCCCGCAGCTGATGTCGCACAGATCGATCCCATGGAGGCAGCAGGCCACCGGTTCCGCCATGGCAGCCTTCGTATATTCTGTCTGTGAGCGGATGGGATACACCTGGGAGCGGGGAACGCAGCAATATTCCGCGAACCCGCCGTTCACCGTGGTCCCGATGCCGGTGATATGCTCACAGAAATGGCCGATCCCGCTCTTGCAGTAATAACATTCGTTGCAGAGCTTGTTGGGGTCCACGCATACCCGGTCTCCCGTCTGAATGTCCGTAACCTTCTCGCCCACCGCGACCACTTCCCCCGCGAATTCATGTCCCAGGACTGTTCCCGGCGGGGTCTGGGCCGCCCCCTCGTCGCCGTTGTAGATATGCACGTCCGTGCCGCAGATACCGCAGGCCTCTACCTTGATCAGCACCTCGTCCTCCTTGGGGGCCGGCACCGGCAGCTCCTCGATCCGAATGTCATGTTTTCCATAAAATACTGCTGCTTTCATATGGTTTCATCCTCCTTACCCAAGGGCGCAGGGTATGCTGTCCCTATGCTCATAATAAAAAATATTGTAAAACCCATTGCACTTCAGCATTTCCAACGCTCTGTCAAATCCGTTGGTGGCCCTTTTACTCACATGGGCGTCCGAGCCTAAGGTGACAAGGTACCCGTCCATCTTCTGGTACAGCTTCACGGTATTTTCCGGTTACTCTGTGCTGACGCCCCTGTGGGCCTGCAGCTGTGCCATCCTTTCTCGCCCCTTTCTGTTTTACAAAACCTCAATACTGATACAATTATCAGTGAGCAGTTCCTAACCACATTGAAGAGACCTTTTTTCATGTACAAAAAGACCAATCAGCGCGATGGTCCCACCCTTTTTTTAATGGGAGTACATCATCATTTTTCAGAAATACCAAATTCTATGAACACTATTCTAAACCCCCATGTCCGCTGACGCGGACGTCACCAACCATGAAAGCCCACGGATTACTCCGTGCTTACGCACTCCCGCAATCCTACCTGTATTCGCAATCCGGCCGATCGGCCTACTTGCTCATACAGGTTAGCGTCGCAAAGCAGAGACAGCCCGGTCTGCAAGCAGCCCGTTCCGTCGCTGCTTTGCGACTGGGCTTTCACAGTAATAATACAAGGATAAAATCAAATATGAGCGTCTTAAATTATTCTTTTGCACATTCAGCCTTTCACGCTCCCAAGTGTCAGTCCCGTTGTAAAATATTTTTGTAGAAATGGATACACAAGCATTATCGGGAGGGCACCCAGAAATAACTGAGCCGCCCGTCCAGTCTGGGCATTCATCTGACCGATCAGCGCTGCATAATCTGTTCCCGCTGTTCGAAGCAGAGTTTCAAAATCCCTCAACAGGCTCTGTAGATACGTAGCAAGAGGATATCTGGCTGTATCATCCATATATATAATTCCCCCAAACCAATTATTCCAATGTCCGATAATAGAAAATAATCCAACCGTAGCCAATGACGGTTTCAGCAGTGGCACCATTACCCGAACAAGAACCTGCAGCTCACCAGCTCCATCAATCCTGGCTGCTTCCTGTAATTCCGGCGGCAGATTCCGAATAAAATTCATAAGAATAATCATATTGTAAACAGACAATGCTCCCGGAAGAATGAGGGCCCATATGGAATTCTTAAGGCCTGTCCGCACTACCACCAGATAAGTCGGGATCATTCCTCCTCCAATTAACATAGTGAGCACAAAATATCCCATAATGATATTCCTGCCGGCCAGCTGATCCTTGCTTTTGGATAATGGATAAGCCGTAAGCAGCATCAATATCAGATTTACTAGAGTACCTAAGCCTACCAGCTTAAC
The DNA here is from genome assembly GCA_944376745.1 of uncultured Lachnospiraceae bacterium. Classification (GTDB taxonomy): domain Bacteria; phylum Bacillota; class Clostridia; order Lachnospirales; family Lachnospiraceae; genus 14-2. The sequence goes on along the minus strand of CALWDR010000326.1, from coordinate 26,084 downwards.
AGAATTCCACAACGCCCTTAAAAATTTTCCTCCCTTTATAGCAAATTCATAGGAATATAAGGTAAAATCCACAGGCCAAAACAATACTTCTCCCGCCGCTGCCGCAGTACTCCCACTTAAAGATAGCGCCAGCAGATGTATAAAAGGAAGCATACAGGAGAGGCATACGATTATAAAAATGCAATAGTTGCATACAATAAATATTTTTCTTGAAATACCTGTTTTTCTCATACTGTCTGTCTCCTAAAATACGCGGTAATTTGCCACCTTATCTGCTAAAATATAGGACAGAATAACCAAAACACAAGATACCAGAGATTTGAATAATCCCACAGCCGTAGCTACGGAATACTGTGCCTGGTCAATTCCAAGTCGGTAAACATATGTATCAATTATATCTCCAGAACTGTATACTACTGGAGAATACAGATTGAAAATCTGATCAAACCCAGCATTCATTACGCCGCCCAGTGCCAGAATCAGCATCAGTATAATCGTCGGGAATAGCAAGGGCAGCGTAATATATCGTAATTGCTTCATTCGTTTTGCACCGTCCACCTTTGCCGAATCATAAAGTTCCGGGTCGATTCCGGTCAGGGCGGCCAGGTACACTACGGTACCAAAGCCAAACCCCTGCCAGATGCTGGTCACGATCATAGTCCAGGGAAATACCTTCGTATCCCCCAGAAAATTGACAACAGGTAACTTTAAAAAGGAAAGCAACTGATTCACCGGCCCATTACTTGTCAGCAAATCCATCATGATACCCGCCAGAATCACCCAGGACATAAAATTCGGAATATATATCAGTGTCTGAAAAACTCTTTTTGCAAATCGACTGCCAATCTCGTTTAAGAGGAGCGCAAAGACTACGGACACCGCGATACTACCCAATATCTTCATCACGGACATATACAGTGTATTCCATATTGTGCGGATAAAATTAGGCTGTGAAAACACAAACTCAAAATTCTTAAAACCTACCCACGGAGATGAAAACCCCAACGCCGGATTATAATCCTGAAAGGCGATCACAAGACCGTACAATGGGATATAGGAAAAGATAAATGTCACTATGATTCCCGGCAAAAGCATCAAGTACATCGGCCATCCTTTTTTCAGTCTTTTTTTCATTTCCTCTTCCACCTCTTACTAATTTCCGTATATCTCATTCATTTCCGTTGTTGCCTGTTCACCGCCTGCGGTCATCCAATCTTCCACTACCTTGTCAAAATAGTCAACTGACTCCGTGCCCATAATAATCTTTGTAAATCCTTCCAGCAGAATATCATCCAGTGTAGACCCACTGTTCATCAAAATTTCCGGCTTTACCATCCCAAGTTTGTTACGGATATATGTTTCATTATCAACAATGGATGCTCCAATAGCGAATGAAGAGATATCTGGAGCTACCAATGTATAACCACCTGTTCCGCTTGCAGAACCATTCTCCACAAAATCTGTGATCTCAGAATAAAAAGTCTGTCCCGCCGCACTTTTTATATATGAAGTATCGTCCTTTTCTATTGCTTCCTTTACACTAAGATAATCGTTCTGCGACTCATTTGGATCCTTTATCCGCATTCGAAACGGAATGTGATACCGACTTCCATAAGTAAGTGCCTCCATATACTCCTGACTCTCTTTCTCCCTAGCATCCCCATACATAATATAAGCATGAAAATTCAAAAGCTTCATCACGGCTTCTGGATGCTCACAATCCTTATTGACCACAATAAAAAGATTGGAGGTTGCTCCACTAACCGGTGACAATACTTCTTCCCCATTGGCCGAAGGAATCGCATAAGGCATACGGACAGCATCCATACCTAAATTATCTACCTCGTTTACTCCCGGTGTATATCCCCACCAGTTATAGTAAGGTCGAATTCCAATTTCGCCATTTATGTCAGCGGCATCAATCATGCTATTGTCCATGGTGGCAAAATCCGGATTCAAAAGGCCTTCCTCATACCAGGATGCCCATTCCGTTAAAGCCTCCTTCATCTCCGGTTGTACAGATCCATATACAATCTGTCCATTTTCATCTTCTACCCAGATATCAGGATAAGCTCCCCAGGCAGGTGCCAGCATGTGGCAATTCCAGTACATTCATATTCTTCCATAAAAATTCTGGCCATTTCCACCATTTCCTCTATAGTTTCGGGAGCTTGCAGATTCTGTTCTTCCATCCAGTCTTTTCTAATCCAGACATTATGGAACTGCGGTAACATATCCGCAGCATCCAACTGTGGGATAGCATACAGCTTACCATCAAATGTGGCCGCATTATAGGATGTCCAGTCATCAGCTTCCATAAAACTTTTATTAATATCGTTGGCATACTGATCAAATATATCTGTCAAGTCATATACCATGTCAGCCTCCACCAACTGCTGTAACTGAGAATAATTTACCGCAAAAATATCAGGAATGTCCCGTTCAGCAATGGCAAGATTTAATTTTGTCTCATGTTCACTGTCCTCGCACACAAAAGCAGGTTCAACTTCGATATTAAATCGTTCCTTATATGCCCGGGTCCATGGATTATCATACACATCATCATCTCCCTGATATTCCACAGCTGGATTCATTGACACTGTTATTTCCAATTTCACGGGTTCCTCATAAGGTGCATCAATATCAATCTCCCCGGACGTATTTTTCTCACCATCGTCATTATCATCCTCCTGTGAATTTTCCTGCTGTTCCGGTTCTGGGTCCTTCTCTCCGCAAGCTGTCATGGACATTACCATTACTGCTATCAACAGCATAGATAGTATTCTTTTTTTCATATTTATTCTTCTCCTTTACTTGAAAAATTTATTTTCGCTGCAGCTTGGATATATTATATAACTCTCGACTGCAAATCTTCCATCCATTCTCATGACATCTGTTTGATTTCATGACTTTCTTCCCCTCTAAGCACAAAAAAATATTCAACAGACAAGATTTTGTAGTATAATACTTCATGATATACTACACATTAACAAAATACCCTTATCTATAACAACCGGAGCAACTTCATCCGACTCTGTTATTTCGGGAGGAAACCGTATGAATAACAATATCACCTTTAAGAAACTGGTTCTGCTCTTTTTCGCTATTATCATACCCTTTTTCCTTTTCAGCATGTTTTTGCTCCAGCAAAATGTTACATCCCAGCGCAGCCGTGTCTTCCGTTCCATCCAAACGAAAACTGACGCAACGGCGCAGACCCTTGCGAGAGAATTTGAGCTGATCTACCACACTGCAACAGAAATGGCCGGTCAGGCAAATCTTCGCCAACTGGCCAATGTCAATTACCCTGCGGACGCTTACGAAACAGCCAAAAATCTTCTTCTTATACAGGAACAGCAGACCAGTATCGCCAACGCCAATCAGTATATCGATAATTTTATCGTCTATTATCAGGATCGGGGACAGGCTTATAACAGCAATGGAGACCCGGAGGGCAGCTTCTCCCGCTTCACCCCGGAAGAATATCGGCAACTGGTAGAGAAGCATATCTACTCTGATTTTCTTATCCTGCAGGAGCATCAGTTAAGCGAACTCATTTTCCCCACGGAAGGTTCCGGCTATTTTCTTCGGGTGGATTTATCCTCACAGACCATTGAATCGCTGATAAGGAATACCGTCACCGAATACAGCCCTTATTACCTTCTGGACGCATTCAGTGGTTCCTATCAACTTACGAACCTCACGAGGGACCAGATGACACAGCTAACGCGCAATGATGATAATGAACGGATTACCATTGACGGAAAACAGTACCACCGCTTTTCCTCTTCCATCCCCCACGGGGATATCCAGATACATTATTTTCTTTCGGAAGAACAGCTGTTTTCGGATGTGAGAATCTATCAGCATCTGATTCTCTGCTTCGCTGTGTTCGTCCTCTTCTCCTGCTGCTTCTTCCTCTGGGGCAGCCACACGCTGATCCGCAAGCCCATAAAGGCGCTGGTGGGGGCCTTTCAGGATATCAACCGCCAAAATTACAGCGTGCGGATACTGGAGAAGAAAAACTCAGATTTCTCTTATCTGTACCGGGAATTTAACCAGATGGCGCAGAAATTAGAGACCCTGATCGAAAAGGACTACCAGCGGCAGCTCCTCTTAAATAAGGCGGAGTTAAAGCAGCTTCAGGCCCAGATCAACCCTCACTTCCTCTACAACTCCTTCCTGCTGCTGCGCCGGATGATACAGGACGAGCTGTATGAGGAGGCACAGAAAATGTCCGACACGCTGGGGCTGTATTTTAAATATATCACCCGCAACAGTCAGGAGTACATGCCCCTGCGCCAGGAATACCATCACGCCATGCTGTACTGTGAGATTCAGCAGCTGCGTTTCGAGGAACGCCTGCGCATCGAGGCGGACCCGCTGCCGGAAGCCTGTGCCGATATCCTGGTGCCGAAGCTGATCATACAGCCCATCCTGGAAAATGCCTTCAACTACGGCCTGCGGAACAAGGCGGACGACGGGCTGCTGCGGATAAGGGTCTCTGGCAGCTTAGAGGAGCTGACCATTTCCATAGAAGATAACGGGGAGGAGCTTTCCGACAGGCAGCTTGCCCAGATTCAGGAAAATCTTCAGAACGCCGCACTGGGCAGCTCCCTCATGGAAATGACAGGCATCCTCAACATCCAGCGCCGGCTGACGATCTATACCAACGGCGCAGGCACCCTGAAGGCCAGCCGCGGTTCCCTGGGCGGCCTGTGCATACAGTTGTCCTTCCCCCTGTCGCAATCTTTTGAAAAGGAGCAGAAAATATATGATGAAAATATTGTTAGTAGATGACGAATACCACGTGATCAGCCATATCGCAAGCCTGCTTGAGAAGATCGAGTTCTGCGAGATCAACACCCTTCAGACCACCTCCGGACCGGAGGCCTTAAAGATTGTGGCTTCCTCCCACATTGACATCGCCTTTCTGGACATCAACATGCCCAAGGTGAGCGGCCTGCAGATCGCAAGTAAGCTGCACAGCCAGTGGCCGGACTGCCGGATCATCTTTCTCACCGCCTACGAGGTATTCGACTACATCTACGAAGCCAATCAGTACCCCGGCGCCATCTACCTGCTGAAGGCGGAGTCGGACGCGAAAATACTGGAGACGGCTGTCTCCTGCTGCCGCGCCATCCTGCAAAAAAGGGAAGAACAGAATTATCTCGGCGATATTCAGCGGAAGGAACGACTGCTGCTCCTCTTGCAGGAACAGCAGCTTCTGCGGGAGATCATTTACGGAAACCTCGCCGACGACCCCAAACGCTTCACCCAAAATACGGCCCTGGACATTTCCTTCTCCTTTGAGAAGGAGGTGTATCTGATGCTGATGCAGCTTAGGCGCTCCCCCTCCTCCTTAAACGATTCCCTGTTTTATCTGGAGGAAATGGAACAGCTTCTGGGAAATTTATTTCTTTTTTCCTTCGTGGAGACGGAAAAAGGGACGTTTCTGTGGATTTTTCAGGAGAAGGAAAATCCCGGGCAGGAGCTTTCCTACTTTGACTGTCTGAAGGATGTGATGGATTCGTTTCTGGAGGCCTGCGCAAACGTCCGGCGCCAGACCATCTCCCTGTGTCTGTACCGGGAAACCGTATCCTGGAGCAGCCTCTCCCGCTCCTACCAGCTTCTGTATGACGCCTGCTGTGAGGAGAGCACCCTGCTGCCCGTCCACTCCTCCACAGCCAGGGTTCTTGAAAAATCCGCCGTCCTCTATGACCCTGGGAAGGCCAACGTGAAAGCCTCCTCCACGGCTCTGTCCGGCAGGCTGTTCTCCATGAAGCAGGCCCTGTACCAGGGAAACCGTGACTTGTTCCTGACAGAGCTTCTGCACTGCCGCCAGTATTGCCTGTCTATCAAAAGCATGCACAATGTGGGCGCCATCAAAATCTATTTCTCCGTAGTGCTGGTGTATCTGGAATACATCGAGCATTACGGCTTAACGCCCAGGATCGCCATGGAGACCGCCCTGTATCCCCTCTACTACATCAATGATTTTCCGGACTGGGACCAGGCCTTTGCCTACCTGCGGCGGCTGGCCGAGATCCTGTTCCGCATTGTGGGCGAGAACAGCAGCGACAAGGCCCGCCAGCTCATTGCCTCCATCCAGAACTATATACAAAGTCATCTGTCCGACGACCTGAACCTGACGGTCATTGCAAATTATGTAAACTACAACGAATCCCACATTTCCCGGCTGTTCAAACGCCTGACAGGCACAAATCTGTCCGAGTACATCACAAACTGCCGGGTGGAGTACGCCAAATCCCTGCTGCTTCAGACGGAGGATACCGTACAGGTCATCTCCCGGAAGACAGGCTTTCACACCTCTCAGTATTTTTCCTCCACTTTCCGGAAAAGTACCGGGCTGTCCCCCAACGAATACCGCTCCCGGAAGCGCCTCGACCAAAATCGCCAATAGAGCATTGGCCCGCGTCGGAGATGCCAAAAACAACTCCCCAGGAACTGCCCGTTTATGGCAATCCCTGGGGATACAATTTTCCAGCCGGCAGCCTATTTCAGCAGCTCGCTGTGGCACACAGTGCGAATCCCGTGCTTTTCAAAGGCATCATGGGCTTTGGCGTTGTCGTTGACGCGGATGATCATGTAGGCCATGTTCTTCTTGCCGATGGTGATGGCGTACATATACTCCACATTGATGCCGCTCTCTCCCAACACCCCGATGATGGCCGCCAGGGCGCCCGCTTCGTCCCTGATCTCCACGGCCAGCACCTCGGTGACAGAGCAAATGTAATTGGCGTCCCGCAGCACCGTCACCGCATTGTACACATCATCCACGATGATCCGCACGATGCCGAAATCAGAAGCCTCCGCCACCGATATGGCCCGCAGATCGATGCCCTGCCCGGAGAGACAGGCGGTAAATTCCGCCAGCTTGTTGGGCTTATTTTCCAGAAATACGGAAATCTGTTTTACTGTCATAAATACCCTCCTTTTCTACAATGATTGTTGCAAATTTACGGTTGGAGCCAGGGAACCCCCTGGCCCCGCCAATCTACGGCGAAAGCCAGGGAACACGGCCCCGCCGCTAGGTTCTATCCCTTATACAGGTTCCGCTTGTCAACCACCCGCACGGCCTTGCCCTCGCTTCTGGCGATGCTCTTGGGATTCACCAGCTTCACGTCGGCGTAGATGCCCAGCATGGCCTTTAAGCCGCTGACCAGCTCCTTCTCCTTTTTGGCCACGGCGCCCAGGCTGTCGGAGAACATCTCCGGCGTCATCTCCACCTGTACCTCGATGGTGTCGCTGTTGTTGACCCTATCCACGATGATCTGGTAATTCGCCGCATAGCCCTGGTTCATCAGCACGGTCTCGATCTGGGACGGGAACACGTTGACGCCTTTGACGATGAGCATGTCGTCGCTTCTTCCCAGAGGCTTGGACATCTTCACATGGGTTCTGCCGCAGGAGCATTTCTTCCGGGACAGCACACAGATGTCACGGGTCCGATAGCGGAGCAGGGGAAACGCCTCCTTGGTGATGCTGGTAAATACCAGCTCTCCCTTCTCTCCCTCCGGCAGCACCTCCCCGGTCTTGGGGTTGATGATCTCCGCGATAAAATGGTCCTCGTTGACGTGCATTCCGGTCTGCTCGGAGCACTCGAAGGAAACGCCGGGGCCGGAGATCTCCGTCAGGCCGTAAATGTCGTAGGCCTTGATGCCCAGCTTCTCCTCAATGTCATGGCGCATCTCCTCCGTCCAGGCCTCGGCGCCGAAAATGCCCGCCTTCAGCTTGATCTTGTCCCGCACGCCCCGCTCGATGATGCTCTCCGCCAGATAGGCCGCGTAGGACGGGGTACAGCAGAGAATGGTGGAACCCAGATCCGTCATAAACTGAATCTGGCGCTCCGTATTGCCCGAGGACATGGGAAGGGTCAGGCATCCCACCTTATGGGAGCCGCCGTTTAAGCCCGGTCCCCCGGTGAACAGGCCGTATCCATAGCACACATGGCACACATCCTCCTTGGTTCCGCCCGCCGCCACAATGGCTCTGGCGCAGCAATCCTCCCAAAGGTCGATGTCGTGCTGGGTGTAAAAGGCCACCACCCGCCGTCCGGTGGTTCCGCTGGTGGACTGGATACGCACGCAGTCCGCAAGGGGACGGGCCAGCAGTCCGTAGGGGTACTGGTCCCGCAGATCGTCCTTCTCAATGAAGGGAAGCTTGTGAAGATCGTCCACAGACTGGATATCCCCGGGCGTAAGCCCCTTCTCCTCCATCCGTTTGCGGTACATGGGCACATGGTCCCAGACATTCTGTACCTGCTTTACAAGTCTCTCACTCTGCCACGCCCGGATCTGATCCTGGGAGGCACATTCAATTTCCGGTTGATAATATCTCTCCATTTCTTTCTTCCTCACCTTTTTTCTATCCGTATGATACCTGCCGCGGCACGCACGGCTTTACTTCTGATTCCTTACGGCGCCTGCCGCGGCACGCACACTACTCGCTGTCCCGGCCCAAAGCGAAGGCCTTGCGGTTTAAATCCACAAATTTTGCGGGGACACATTTTTCGATGGCCATAAGCCACTTTTCCTCGGGAATGTCAAAATATCTGGAAAGCCTTCCCATCAGCACCAGGTTCACCGCCTTGGCGGAGCCGGCCTCCTCGGCCAGGGAGAGGCAGTCCAGAGCGTCCACGGCCACGCCTAAGGCCTTCAGCTTCTCTATGAGGTCCTCCGGATACCCGGCGGCCCCGGTGATCACCGGCATGGGATCGATCTCCTGTGTATTTACCACGATCCTGCCGTCTGTTTTTAAATATTCCACATAGCGGGCCGCCTCCAGCTTCTCAAAGGAAACGATGAAATCCGCCTCGCCCTTGTCGATGATGGGAGAGTAGACCTTCTCGCCGAACCGCACATAGGTGACCACGCTGCCCCCTCTCTGGCTCATCCCGTGAACCTCCGATACCTTCACGTCATACCCTTCCGTCAGGAGCAGATAGCCCAAAAGCTTACTTGCCAGCAGGGAGCCCTGTCCGCCCACGCCGACGATCATCACATTCTTTGTCATTTTCTATGTACCTCCATCCTCTCTTATAGCGCGTCAAATCTGCACAGCTGCTCACATACGCCGCAGCCCACGCAGAGCGTGGCGTCGATGGCCGCTTTCCCATCCTTGATGCTGATGGCCGGACAGCCGAGACGCATGCAGGATTTACAGCCTATGCATTTCTCCGTATCCACCTTCAGCGGGGCGTTGTGCTTCACATATTTTAGGAGCACGCAGGGACGACGGCTGATGATGACCGAGGGCTCAGGAGCGGCCAGCTCCTCCTTCAGCACTTTATCGCACTGGGCAAGGTCATAAGGATCTACCACAACGACCCGCGCAAAGCCCATGGCTTTGCAGAGGGCCTCCAGATCGATCTTCCCGGCGGGGTCACCCTTGATATTGTACCCGGTTGTGGGATTCTGCTGATGGCCGGTCATGCCGGTGATGGAGTTGTCCAGGATGATGACCGTGGAATTGCTCTGGTTGTAGGCGATGTTCGCAAGCCCCGTCATACCGGAATGCATGAAGGTGGAATCGCCGATGACCGCCACCGTCTTTCCTTCGCTCTCCTGGCCCACAGCCTTGTTAAAGCCATGAATGGCGCTTACGGAGGCTCCCATGCACAGCGTCATGTCCATGGCGGACAGAGGCGCCACCGCTCCCAGGGTGTAGCATCCAATGTCTCCCAGCACCGTAACCTTGTTCTTCGCCAGGGTATAGAACAGGCCCCTGTGAGGACATCCCGCGCACATCACCGGAGGTCTGGCGGGAAGGGGTTCTCCCAGAGACTTGTACTCTTTCGGCTCCACACCCAGCTTCTGTGCCAGAAGACTCTGGGAAAATTCTCCGGTGATGGGAAGCAGGTCCTTCCCCGAAACGGAAAGCCCCAGCTGTCTGCAATGGTTCTCAATGATGGGGTCCAGCTCCTCGATCACCACAAGCTTCTCCACCTTGGCGGCGAAATCCAGGATCTTCTTTACCGGCAGAGGATTCACCATCCCCAGCTTTAAGATGCTGGCGCTGTCTCCGAAAACCTCCTTGGCGTACTGGTAGCTGGTGGAGGAGGTGATGATCCCCAGCTTCGTTCCGCCCATCTCCACCCGATTGAAATCGCAGGTCTCCGCGTACTCGGTAAGCTTCTCCATCCGCTCCTCCACCACGGGATGGCGGCGGATGGCATTTCCGGGCATCATCACGTATTTCCCGATATTTTTCTCGTAGGGCTTTCGCTCCGGCTCCACCCGCTCTCCAGGCTCCACGATGCTCTGGGAGTGGGCCACTCTCGTACACATCTTGATGATCACCGGGGTGTCGAAGGTCTCCGACAGCTCGTAGGCTTTCTTGACGTACTCATAAGCCTCCGCCGAATCCGCGGGCTCCAGCATGGGAACCTTGGAGGCGATGGCGTGGTGGCGGGAATCCTGCTCATTCTGGGAGGAATGCATGCCCGGATCGTCCGCCACGCAGATCACCAAACCGGCGTTCACACCCGTATAAGAACAGGTGTACAGCGGGTCCGCCGCCACATTCAGGCCCACGTGCTTCATGCCGCAGAAGCTGCGCTTCCCGGCCAGGCTCGCGCCGAAGGCCACCTCCATGGCCACCTTCTCATTGGGCGCCCACTCGCAGTAGATCTCATCATACTTTGCCGCCTCTTCCGTCACTTCCGTGCTGGGCGTGCCCGGATAGCTGGACGCCACGCAGCATCCCGCCTCATAAAGCCCTCTGGCGAAGGCTTTATTTCCTAACATTAACTGTTTCATGAAAACTCCTTTCCCGAAATGCCCTTTACCGGCATTCCTCTTTTTGCTTCATTCTTTTCAGAGATTTTTCCAGCATGCCGGTTCCATCGTTCAACATACGGCTCACACGGCTGATGGTAGCCGTGCTGGCGTTGGTCTGGCGGGAAATATCTGCGTAAACCATATCCTGATCCAGCAGTCTCGCCACCTCAAAGCGCTGCTCCATGGAACGTAATTCTCTCTCCGCGCAGATGTCCCGGAAGAAATCCATACATTCTTCCAGGGTCTCAAGCTGAAGAATTGCCTCGTACATTTCCGTTTTGGGGATTCTCGGAACTCTTTTACTCATGGTAACCTCTTTCTGTATGCTTTCTCTCTTTACTGTATTGTACCATTAAATTTTCAAATGGTAAATACAAAAATTATCAGGCCCGCTTCCACAGTTGACTTTTTCGCCCGGATATGGTATCTTATTTTAAGTTAAAGCGCTAAAGCGCCCAATTCGTTACGAGAGTGAGGAACAAAAGCAATGCCTGTGACAGATTTACTGGAACGAAACCATAAATTATACGGCGACGAGGTGGCCTTAGTGGAGCTTAACCCCCTGATGCCCGAGACAAAAAAGGTCGGCTGGAAGGAGTACAGCCTGGTGCAGCAGACCTCCCCCACACCTTACCGGCGGGAGATCACCTGGAGCGTATTTGATGAGAAGGCAAACCGGGTGGCGAACATGCTTCTGGAGCGGGGCATCACCAAGGGGGACCGGGTAGCCATCCTGATGTTCAACTGTCTGGAGTGGCTCCCCATTTATTTTGGCATCTTAAAGACCGGGGCCATCGCCGTCCCCTTTAATTTCCGGTTCACCTCCGAGGAAATCCGCTACTGCGTCAACCTGGCGGAGGTGCATATCCTGATCTTCGGCCCGGAATTTGTGGACCGTATCGAGGCCATTGAGGATGAGATCGCGAAAGGGCGTCTTCTCATCTATGTGGGCGACCACTGCCCGTCCTTTGCCGAGAGCTACCGGGATCTGGTGGCCGACTGCTCCAGCCAGCCGCCCCTGGTCCGTCTGGAGGAGGACGACGACGCCGCCATCTATTTTTCCTCGGGGACAACGGGATTTCCCAAGGCCATTTTACATAACCACGAGAGCCTGACCCAGGCGGCCCAGATGGAGCAGAAGCACCATCTCACCAGCCGGGACGACGTGTTCTTATGTATTCCGCCCCTCTACCACACAGGCGCCAAGTTTCACTGGATGGGGAGCCTGTGCGCGGGCAGCCGGGCGGTGCTCCTTACGGGCACCTCGCCGGAGATCATTTTAGACGCCGTCTCCAAGGAAAAATGCACCATCGTCTGGCTGCTGGTCCCCTGGGCCCAGGATATCTTAAACGCTCTGGACCGGGGAGACGTGAAGCTTGAAGACTATGAGCTGAGCCAGTGGCGGCTCATGCACATCGGCGCCCAGCCGGTTCCGCCTTCCCTGATCAAGCACTGGATGGAGTATTTCCCCCATCACCAGTACGATACCAACTACGGCCTCTCCGAGTCCACGGGCCCCGGCTGCGTCCATCTGGGCCTGGAAAATATCCGCAAGGTGGGCGCCATCGGCATTCCCGGCTACCGCTGGAAATGTAAGATCGTGGACGAGAACGGCAGCCCCGTGCCCCAGGGCCGGGTGGGCGAGCTCTGCGTCAAGGGCCCCGGCGTCATGACCTGCTACTACAACGACCCGAAAGCCACCGCCGAGGTTCTCAAAGACGGCTGGCTCTACACCGGGGATATGGCCATGCAGGACGAGGACGGCTTCTATTTCCTGGTAGACCGCAAGAAGGACGTCATCGTCAGCGGCGGCGAGAACATCTATCCCGTCCAGATCGAGAATTTCTTAAGCGCCTATCCCAAGGTGAAGGACGTGGCGGTCATCGGCCTGCCCGACAGCCGCATGGGCGAGATCACCGGCGCCATCATCTCCGTCAAGGAGGGCATGGAGTGCACGGAGGAGGAGATAAGCGAATACTGTAAAGAGCTGCCCCGCTACAAGCGGCCAAGGAAGATCATTTTCGCCGAGGTACCCAGGAACGCCACCGGGAAGATCGAGAAGCCGGCCCTGCGGAAGAAGTATGGGGCAGAGTGCCTGGTGGCTCAGCAGAATAAGAGTTGAGAGAAATAGTAGGCGAAGTGCCTGGCGGATCGGCGGAATAAGAGTTGAGCGAAGGGATTGTACCCAATATTTCCGTAAACTTTTATAGGCAAAATATAACCGTATTCCTGCTTTCTTCCAGCTCATAGGAAGGAAAGCAGGAATATGGTTTCTCAAAAACGTTTCTCCTTTTCCCGCAGCACCTCCACCTTACATTCATGCCGCTTCCCCGGATCATCCTTGCTGTAGGCGATCCCCACAGCCAGGATGCGCCCCGTATATTCCGGCTCCTCCCCCATCCTTCCGGCAAACTTCAGCGCGTACTGCCTGTCCTTGATCTGCCGGATCGCCTCGTCTGCCGTATGGTTCACCTTTAATTCAATGATGATCGCGTCATCGTCTTTCCGAAACGGGTAGAATATGAAGTCCACATACCCGACGCCCGCCTTGTCCTCACGCTCGATCCGATAATAGTCCCTGGCCTGGAGATAAGCCAGGCTGACGATGGAGACCAGCTCCGCCTCGTTGTTGTACACAAGCAGCGGGCTTTCTGTATTATGGACAAACTGTAGTATCTCCGTCATGGTTTCCGTGTCGCCTGCCTTTGTCGCCGCAAGCATCCTGGCCGATTCCTTGGTGAGGCGGTACACATTCCCCAGCTTCTCCTCCTTCTGCGCCATTTCCGCGAATTTGTCCATCAGCTCTTTGTTCGGGATGGACACGCAGCCATCCTCGTAATTCAGGAAGCCATAGACCACCATCGCCGAGAATATCTCATCCCTTGTCTTGAGCTCCATGGAAGTGGCGGCGTACTCCTGGACCTTCGCCGGGACCGGGATCCCGGAGATCAACAGCCCCACATCCTCCTTCACCTCATCCACATTTTTCTCAATGTAAGTGAACAGCTCATCATATGGTCCTGAGCTGGTCCAGTAGTCCCCTAATTGGCCGTCACTAAGCGCGCCTACTACGGACCTGGGATTATAAAGCTTTATCCCAGCTGCAGTATCATACCCATCATACCAAAGCCTAAGGCCCTCCCTGGTAACCTTGGGTTCAGCCTCCTGCTTTAAATATCGGCCATATAGCTCATCCACTTCCGCCTCGGTAAAGCCAAAGTATTCACTATACTTCACTTTCGTGGCCATCGTATACTCAAAAAACATATTCAGCTCCGACCCGCTGGAATACTTGGTGATCGGGAGGATCCCTGTCATGTACGCCAGCTCCACATAAGCTTTGTCCTTGAGGAGGTTGCTCAGGAATTTCGTGAAGTCATCCTTATCCTCCCGGGACGCAAACCCCTGATGGTATATATAATCCCACTCATCCAGGATAAAGATAAATTTTTCATTTCCACAATACTCATATATTTTTGTCAGGGCATACCAAACGTCATCATCCTGCTCAATGTCAGCATTCGGATATGCTTTCCTTAAATCAGACAATAACCCCTTTCGAAACAGATTGATGTATTGGCTGTAGGACTTACATCCCTGTGGCATCGTGTTAAACATAATGTGAATGACATTATGCTGATTCAGGTGCTTCCTATACCACGGATATCCCGACACCTGCAGTGTATCAAATTCCTCATGGCTATCTATGCCTTTTCCAAAATAGGAAGCTATCATATTTGCCATAGTCGTCTTCCCAAATCTGCGCGGCCTTGTGATCGCCACGTATTTCATACCTTTCCCCTGATCGCTTCCCGAACGCTCTCTGATATTCTTCTTTAATTCAATGAGGGGTACAAGCTCGGAAATGATCTTACTTTTATCAACATAGTATGAAAGAGAATATGCCTCTTGAAACAATCCATATGCGCTTGACCCATTCAAATAAACACCCATTGCTCCCTCACGCTCTCCTTTCCATCAGAACTGATATGAGAGTCTCCCTGCCCTGTTTAGAGCTATCTATTGCCCAACAGCCCCTTACTTATCCCTGTAATGTGTTCCGCACTGTATGATTTCTATACTATCCCCCCCCAGCCGAAACACAATCCTGTTTTTTTCATCAATGTGGACACTCCAATATCCGGCAGAAGCACTAGTCCACCTCTATCAAATCATGTTCTTTCAATGTACTTCTCCCTGACCGTACATCCGCAGCGCGTTTTTCCAGTTCCGACAGGTTTTCCCTGCTATAAAATGGGTCGACGGACACTTCAAACGGTATACGTTTTTCCCTGCCTACTTTCTTCGCAAAAATCGTGAATGCGGCGCTCATAGAAAGTCCAAGATCTGCGCACACCTGCTCCATGCTCTTTTTTACATCTGCATCCAACTTAAAATTAACATTTACTGTCTGTGCCATATGCAACACTCCTTCCTTGCTATATTATATGATACCAGGGTCCCAAGGTCATGCGTTTCATGCTTGCATGAAAAAGCATGACTTTGGGATCTACGCTCCGCTTCGGTCGGTGCTGAGCAAACGTCCACTGGACGTTTAGCACCCCGTAAAACACCGAAAAGTAGCCATTTTTCGGAGAAAAATGAGCGGATTTGAGGTGTTTTAGGGCGCTAGGTGCCAGTGGCACCTGTTTAGCGCCGACCGGAGTGCAACGCAGACAGCGGGAGCACGCAGTGCGGAGCAATCCGTAGGTATCATGGGGTCAAAATACCTTTTGACCCCTACATCATTATATATGAAATATAATAAAAAGTAAATAATCTTTCTTTATTTTTTCTTTAAATTACAAAGCGCCCGCCAACAGATTTTCCATTGTCGGCAGACGCTGTTTCCAATTCCAATCTTTAAATACCAGTCGAAAGATCACTCATCTTCCAGGATACACCGCTACTCCCCCAGCGCCGTCTTCTGATGCACCGTGGTGTTCTTCTCGTAGCAGGCAAAGGAATCCTCCACCAGCTTCTTGTCGGGCTTTGGCGTCACAAGGCTTACCACCGGAACGATGACAAGGCCCGCCAGCATGGCGATGGCTCCGCAGTTGATGGGCGAGCGCATCACCTCCGGCAGAAGG
Organism: uncultured Lachnospiraceae bacterium; assembly: GCA_944376745.1. Classification (GTDB taxonomy): domain Bacteria; phylum Bacillota; class Clostridia; order Lachnospirales; family Lachnospiraceae; genus 14-2. The sequence goes on along the minus strand of CALWDR010000326.1, from coordinate 10,192 downwards.
GAGGGAGCGATCAGGTTAAAGAGCATAAGGCCGGAGCCGAAGAGGAAGGAGGCCCAGCAGGCGCCCGCCGTCGTCCGCTTCCAGTACAGGGAGTACAGAAAGGGCCCAAGGAAAGAGCCGGCCAGCGCGCCCCAGGAGATCCCCATGAACTGGGCGATAAAGGTCACCGAGCTCTTATACTGGATCAGCGCCAGCACCGATGAGATGGCGATAAATACCACGATCAGGACGCGCATGAAAAGCACCTGGGTCTTATCCTTCATATTCTTGATAAAATTGTCCTTCAAAAAGTCAATGGTCAGCGTGGAGCTGGAGGCCATGACCAGGGAGGACAGGGTGGACATGGAGGCGGAGAGCACCAGGATCACCACCAGCGCGATGAGAATGGGGCCCAGGTCCTCCAGCATGGTGGGAATAATGGAATCATATCCATTGGCGCCCACATCGATCTTGTCGGAGAACAGACGTCCGAAGCCGCCCAGGAAATAACAGCCGCCGGAAACGATCAGCGCGAAGATCGTGGAAATGATGGTTCCCTTCGTGATGGAATCCTCATTGTCAATGGCGTAAAATTTCTGCACCATCTGGGGCATTCCCCAGGTTCCCAGGGAGGTTAATAGCACCACGAACATAAGATTCACAGGGTCTGGCCCCAGGAAGGAGGCGAAGATCCGCGGCGCCGTTGAGACCGTCTCGTCCGAGACCGCCGCCAGCCCCGCATACGCCTCCATAAAGCCGCCCTTGCTGTTTATCACGGCGGCGATCACGGCCACGATCCCCACCAGCATGATGATGCCCTGGATAAAATCGTTGATGGCGGTGGCCATGTATCCGCCTGCAATAACGTAAATGGCGGTCAAAACGGCCATCAGGATAATGCAGACGGAATAATCGATATGAAACGCCATGCCGAACAGCCTGGAAAGTCCGTTATAAAGGGAAGCCGTGTACGGGATCAGAAAGATGAAAATGATAACGGAAGCGGCGATCTTCAAGCCCTTGCTGTTAAAACGCTCTCCAAAAAACTGCGGCATGGTGGCCGCGTCCAGATGCTGGGACATGATCCTGGTCCGCCGTCCCAGAACCACCCAGGGAAGCAGAGAGCCGAGGATGGCGTTGCCGATTCCCGCCCAGGTGGCGGCAATGCCGTATTTCCAGCCAAACTGTCCCGCGTAGCCCACGAAGACCACGGCGGAGAAATAAGAGGTCCCGTAGGCGAAGGCCGTCAGCCACGGCCCCACCGACCTTCCGCCCAGCACAAACCCCTTTACGTCCGTGGCATGTCTGCGGCAGTACAGTCCAATACCGATCAGCACCGCAAAATACACCACCAGCATAATTACTTTCAACATTCTTCTTTCCTCCCGGTAAAATATTTACGTTAAACTTCTGAAGTTTTATGCTTTAACTCGATAAAGCTATCATATTTTACCATGGGAAGCAGCAAAAGTCAACACCCTCACAAAAATTATGGATCATCCCCTGTACTGGCAGCTCTCTTTCTCCACCGCAACCTTGCACTGTTTCTGATAGCATGCAATTCCATATTTTAAAATATGTTTCATCCCCATTTCGCGAAACTGTTCTTCATATTTCTTTTTCCTAATCTGATCCAACGCCTCCATACAGCTTATTTCCAGCCTGGCGCTATCGTCATATTTTATCTCAATAACAATTCCAATCGCTTCATCGTCAATTTCCACCAGAATATCCCCATATCCCTCTCCGGCTTCTTTATTGGAAAATACTCCCCAATCCGCCTTGAATCCCAGCAGTCCCAGCAAAATTCCATGATAGAAATTTTCTTTTATCGTTTTTTTCACAAAGGTATCCCGGATACTGATGGTCTTTTTTAAATACCTATGAAATTGCTCCTCTACCACAGCCGCATCGCCATTTTTCAAGGCTTCGCAAAATACGCGCAATGTCTGACCGTCCTTCTGTACGGTATCCTTAAAAAGCTCCATTATCTGCTGCACAAATATCTTCCGAATCTCAAAATTCGGAATCCGCAGAGAAAAAACATCTCCATCAGGCTCTCCCTGCTGTGTGAGATACCCTGTCATAAACAGTACGCTCCACATATTTTCTATGGAGCTATATAAATCCTTATAGACAAGCTCCTGATGTATTTCCTTCTGAATCACTTCTCCAGCCACAAGCCCCTCTATTTCCCGTTTTGCCACGCCGGTATCCGCGCACTCAAGAAAGCGTCTGACCACATCATTACTGCTGGTATTCAGCCAATAAGCCTCCGGCTGCGCATTCGGTTTTGAACGAAGCTTATTGCAGTAGCACACCACATCCCACGGGCAATATACCTCCGCGTTTCCAAAATGATATCCATCATACCATTCCTTCATTGTGTCGTAAGCTTCCGACAGGCGATAATACTCCAAAAGCTCCCTCACTTCCCAATCCATAAATCCAAAATACTCATCAAACTCTACATCTGTGATAGACAAAATCTTTGGATTGTTCAATCCGGTGAAAATGCTCTCTTTTGACACTCTTAAACAGCCTGTCAACACAGCAAAATACAGACTGTCATTCGTCTTTAGAGCCTGTTCAAAAATAGCCCGGATCAAGCTTATCATTTGGTCGTAATAGCCTCCCTGCATAGCCTTATCGAGCGGAACGTCATATTCGTCGATCAGAATGATCACCTTCTGACCGTAATGCTTACACAACAACATAGAAAGATTCTTCAGGCTTTCCATCAACACGGAATCTGGCATAACAAAGCTTTCTTTCCCTGTTCGGTCAACCGCGATCAACTGATGATATAACAATTTCTCTTTGTCATTCAACCTATCACTCTCTGTCAGAAAATAAAATCTTAACGCCTCATTCCCAATAATCGAGCACAACAGGGAGCGTGCTGTTTCAAATTCACTGCCGCTTACGCCCTTCAGAGACACAGATATGACCGGAAACTTGCCCATATAGGATTCACATAATGCCGTATCCTCCGAAATTTTTAGGCCCTCAAAAATTTCCCCTTTATTTCCAATTTCAAAAAAGTTTTTCAGCATGCTCATATTCAGAGATTTTCCGAACCGTCTGGGTCGGGTAAAAAGATTCACCTTTCCCCAGTTATGAAGCAATTCTTGAATCAATCCGGTTTTATCTACATAATAAAATCCCTCTGTCCGAATTTCTTCAAAATTTTCGATTCCAATCGGCATCTTCTTTTCCATTTCCATCATATTCCCACATCCCTCCCTGTTATCCGACGCATCGGGCATTCCATTTGTACTGATATTTTTACGATACCACAAAGGACTGCAAATGGCAAGCTAGTACACCGTTTCGTATATAATGTGGAAAATCCGAATCATTTAACTGTAGAAAACCAATCGTTGACAGATCCGTCATTTTGTTCTATGATTTTTATAAAATGGATTCGGCTCCCGGCGCAGGTATCCCCTGTCCTTTGGTCCGTGCGGAAAGCGCAGGCCCGCGGGGCCGTTCCAATATTTTCCACAGAGGTGACTGATATGTTAAATGAAAGAATGGTAGCATTGGGAACGCAGCGCTCCGTGATCCGGGAGCTTTTTGAGTACGGGAAGCAGCTTTCCGCCGAGATCGGCGCCGAGAATGTCTTCGACTTTTCCATCGGGAACCCCAGCGTCCCCTCTCCCCCCATTGTAAATGAGACCGCCGTCCGGCTGATCCAGGAGACGGACCCCGTGGTGCTGCACGGCTACACCAGCGCCCAGGGCGACCAACAGGTGCGGGAGCTTCTGGCAGCTTCGGTAAACCGGCGCTTCGGCGTTTCCGTTAACGCCAGCGATTTCTACGTCTCCGTAGGCGCCGCCGCCGCGCTCTGCTGCTGCCTGAACGGCCTGTGCAACCCCGGCGACGAGGTCATCGTCTTCGCGCCCTACTTCCCGGAATATAAGGTCTTTATCGAGGGGGCGGGAGCCAACATGACGCTGATACCGGCGGATACCAAGGCATTTCAGATCGATTTTGAGAAATTCGCCGCCGCCATCAACGAGAAGACCAAGGCCGTCATCGTCAACTCCCCCAACAACCCCTGCGGCGTGGTGTATTCCGAAGAGACCGTGCAGGAGCTTTCCCGCATTTTAACGGAGAAATCCAGGAAGTTCGGGCAACCCATCTTCCTTCTGGCGGACGAGCCCTACCGGGAGATCGTATTTGACCATACCACGGTGCCCTACCTTCCGAAATACTACCCCAACACCCTGGTGTGCTATTCCTGGTCCAAGTCCCTCTCCCTGCCCGGCGAGCGGCTGGGCTATGTGCTGGTGCCCGGAAGCGTGGAGGACCACGATCTGGTGTACGCGGCCATCGCGGGAGCCGGACGGTCCTTAGGCTATGTCAACGCGCCGGGACTGTTCCAGCGGGTGTGCGCCCTCTGCGCGGATACAACCTCCGACATTTCCATCTATGAGACCAACCGGAACCTCCTGTACGACGGGCTTAGGGAGATCGGCTTCGACGTGGTGAAGCCGGACGGAACCTTTTACATTTTCCCGAAAACACTGGAGGAGGACGACCTTGCGTTCTGCGAGCGGGCCAAGGAATATCACCTGCTGATCGTTCCCGGCACGGGCTTTGGCTGTCCCGGACATACGCGTATCTCCTACTGCGTGCCCACCCGGCAGATCGAGCGTGCCCTGCCCGCTTTCCGGGCGCTGGCGGACAGCTACCGGAAATAGCCGGTCAGCGGCATTGGCTGCCGGAAACAGCCGGGGACGGCATTGGCTGCCGGCAGCACAGATGTTTCCGGCAGAACCATTGAGAAAGTAAATGGAAGGTGACGTTTTATGATCATAGATTTTCACGCCCATGTATTTCCGGAGAAGCTCGCCGCTCGGGCGTTAGGCAAACTGGCGGAGGTCTCCCGCCTGACCCCCTCCACCGACGGCACGGTGCAGGGGTTACAGGCCTCCATGGCCCGCTCCGGCGTGGACCTGTCCGTGGTGCTTCCGGTGGTGACGGACCCACGCCAGTTCGATTCCATTCTGCGGTTCGCGGCCTCCATCAATGAGACCTGCTCCGGCTCCCCAGAGGACAGGCTCATTTCTCTTGCTGGGATGCATCCGGCGGACGAACACTACAAAGAACACCTCTCCCGCATCAAGCAGGAGGGGTTTCGGGGCATCAAGGTACACCCCAACTACCAGGGCATCCAGTTCTCGGATATCCGCACGAAGCGGCTTCTCGCTGCCGCCTCGGAGCTGGGGCTTGTGATCGTGACCCACGCCGGATACGACCCCTACACTCCCGAGGAGGAATTTGCCTCCCCGGACATGATCCTGGAGGTGCTTCGGGACGTGGCCCCCGAGAAGCTGGTGCTGGCCCACATGGGCAGCAACCGAAATTATAAGGAAGCAGAGGAGAGGCTCTGCGGCCAGAAGGTCTATCTGGATACGGCCTTCTCCATCACGGAGCTGTCCGATGCGGACTTTGTGCGCATGGTGCGAAAGCACGGGGCTGACCGGGTGCTGTTCGCCACGGACGTTCCCTGGACCGACCAGGGGGATTGTGTGAGGAAGCTTGAAAACAGCGCGCTGACGGCGGAGGAGAAGGAATTGATTTCCTGTAAGAACGCGATGGGGCTGCTGGGACTTAAATGAGGAGCGGCCTGCGCCTTCTGGAGCTTAGGCGAGGAGCGGCCTGCGCCTTCTGAGGCTTAAGTGAAGATCGGCCTGCACCTGCCCCTACGAAAAGGAGTGAACGCCTTCTAAGCGCTCACTCCCTCTTTCTTACCCGGCACTGCTTCCGGTAAAAGGCGATCCCATAACAGATCACCCTGTCATAATCCTCCAGAAAGTCCCCGTCATACTGCCGCTCCTCCACCTGCTTTAAAGCCTCCAGGCAGGCGCTCTCCATCTGCTGCCTGCTTTGCGCACGCTTTGTCTCGAAAATGGCGGCCTGCCCATTTTCATAGTCCAGCACCACCACATCGCTCCTGCCTTCCCCGTGCTCCCGGTTGGATTCCACCCCAAAGCCGCCGCCCGCAAAGATTCCCGCCAGAAAGGCGTGGTAAAAATTTTCGTTGTAATCATAGTAGCTGATCGACCTGCGAAGCAGCTTTGTGATCTCCGTCTCCAGCGTCTTAGCGTCCCCGCTCCACACAGCGGAGAACAACTCCTTCCGGTTTACGGTCTTCACGGTGTCCCGGAACCACTCCGCGACCTGATCGCCAAAAATACTTTTCACTTCCTGATTGGGGATCTTTAAGCAAAATTCTCCCGCTTCCAGGTAATTTTCCCGCTCCGCCTCCCTGTCCGGCGTCAGGTATCCCGTCAGGTAGAGGACGCCCCAAAAATCGCTCTCCGTGGCTGTCTCAAAATTATAGGTGGACTCCTCGCTGACCTTCACCTTCACATACCCTCCGGCCAGCAGGGTTTCGAATTTCTGATTGACGTCCATGCCGCCTCTATTGACAAACCGCCGGATAATATCGTTGTGGCTGGTATCCTTCCAGTAATTTCCGGGCTTCCTGTCAGGAGCGGCGCCCAAGTCGCTTACGTAGTTCAGCACATCCCAGGGGCAATAGATGTCATATGGCCCAAAATGATAGCCGTCATACCATTCCTTCATGGCCTGGGCATGGGCGGTAAGGCCCGCCTGCGCCAGGAGCTGTGCCACCTCCCCGCCAGTAAATCCAAAACAGTCAAGATAATCCGTTCCCGCCACAGAATTAGATTTAAAATGGTTCGTACCCGTAAAAATGCTCTCCCTGGCAATGCGAAGGCAGCCGGTCACAACGGCAAATTTCAGAAAATCGTTGGTCTTAAAGGCCGTACTCATCAGGCTGCGGATCACGTCCAGCATTTCTCCGTAATATCCGTACTCGCTGGCCTTGGCCAGAGGGACGTCATACTCGTCGATCAGAAGGATGACCTGCTTTCCATAGTGCGCGTACAGCATCCGGGTAAGCATAAATAAGCTGTTGCGGATTTCTGCTTCCGTAGCAGTTCTTTCCATCAACCGAATAAAACAGCTTTTGTCTGCCATATTTACGCTTTCACTATCTGCCAAATACGCATGCTCCACACACAGGCTGGAAATGTTATAAGCAAGCTGCTCATAGGATGTGGAAAAAGCGTTATTTGCCACATCCTTAAAGCTTAAGAACAAAACCGGCCACTGATTCATCCACTCCCGGCATAGCTCCTCATGCTCTGTGACTGCGAGCCCCGCAAAAACCGCCCTGCTGTCCTTGCGGATATCGAAAAAATTCTTCAGCATACTCATGGCCAGCGTCTTGCCAAACCGCCGCGGACGCGTGATCAGGTTGATCTTGAATTTGTCCCGCAGAAGCTCCACGATCAGCTTTGTCTTGTCCACATAGTAGCCCCCGCTTTGACGGAAGGATTCAAAATTCTCCTCGCCGATGGGTATCACGATCTTTCCCATAGTTTCCACTCACTCCTTTTCCTGTCTGTTTCCCTTAGTATAGCGAATTTTGTGTCCAAATACAATCACCATTCTTCGCAAAATCACGCCGCCCTAGGGCAGATACATCTGCCGAAACAGCGACGGCGATATGCCGTAATATTTCTTGAATGCCTTGGAGTAGGCAAAGGCATCGGAGAAATGACACAGCAGGGCAATCTCATTCAGGCTCTTTTTGGTATCCAAAAGCAGCGTTTTGGAATAATTCAGCCTGGCGCTTAACTGGTAAGCCCCCGGTGAATCATGAAAATATGCCTTAAATTTCTTCCGAAAATTCTCATATCCCATATCCAGCCGCCCTGCCGCCTCCTTTGGGGAGATGAAATCCGGCGGTGCACAGAGCAGTTCCGCCGCCCGCTGCATCAACCGCCGGGTCTCCGAATCCACCTGCCTCTGCGAAGAACGCTGGTACAGCTCCATGGCAAATTCCTGCAGCTGCAGATAGAGAAAGGGCTGCCGATCGCCGGGGGAATTTTTCATATAATCCAGTAAATAGATGCATTTCTTAAAAAGCAGGGGGGAGAGCCCCGGATGGATCACAGGCTCCCTGGACAGAAGCTTCAGATCCGCCAGATGGTCATAGGTCTGGGCGCCGAAGCAGACAAAAAACTCCAGCCAGTCCCCGGTGGGATACACCGTTGTGGAGTGGGGCACATCCGGCATCCGCTGCACATAGTCCCCCGCCCGCAAAGGGATCTCCCTCCCGGCCTCATCCCGGTACAGCCCCTCCCCGCTTAGGAGGTAAAAAGCCCCGTAATGGGCAAAGCAGAGATTCTCGCTGTAGGAGGCGTCCGGCTTATACAGAAAACCGCAGCCGATGGTCCCCTCCCTGGGGGTGCCGGAAAGATTGCCATATACCGTGTCATTCTTAAAATAGCTTTTGGGAATCTCCATCCCGCACGCCTCCTTTACCAAATATGACATGGAAATGCCATTCCTGTCATTCTTTTCCCCTATTTTATAGGGTATACTACAGGTATGTCAAGATACGGGACACAAAAATATCCGGTCCCATATCGCAAGCGGAAAAAGGAGGCGCAGAAAAATGACCAAAAGAGAAAATTTGCTGGCCCTTCTGCGGAGGGAGCCTTACGAGGAGATCCCGGTTGACTTCAGCCTGTGTCCCGACCTGGTGGAGATTTTCAGGGAAAAGACCGGCGGACAGACCGATTACGCGGCGTATTTTGGCATGCCCTGGCGGGGAGTTGCCGACATTCGGCTTCCCTACGACCCCGAAGCCTACCGGAAATTCTATCCCGGCGGTCTGAAGGAGGGGAGTTCCATCGACATCTGGGGCGTCGCCCACGAGCCCGGAAGCGAAGCGGCCAGGCACATGACCTACATGCGCAATCCCATGCGGGAAATGAAGGATCTTAAGGAAATCATGGCGTATCCCTTCCCGGATTTCTCCAAAGGGGACGCCTCCCACCAGAAAAGACAGGTGGAGGAGATTCACGCCCAGGGGCTGGCGGCCAGCGGCAACATGCAGTGCACCATCTGGGAGACCGCCTGGTACATGCGGGGCATGGAAAACCTGATGGTGGACATGTCCTGCGAACCGGAAATTGCCGCCTATATTTTCGACAAGGTGACCGAACAGGCAATCATCCGCGCGCAGTCCTTTGCCAAAGCCGGCGTGGACATCATTTATCTGGGGGATGACATCGGTATGCAGAACGGCCCCATGATGAGTACCGACATGTACCGGACATGGCTCAAGCCCCGTCTAAAAAAGGTCGTTGACGCCATCCGGGAGATCAATCCCCACATCCTTGTCTTCTATCACAGCTGCGGGACCGTGACGGAATTTATCCCGGATCTGATCGACTGCGGGATCGACGTGCTCAATCCGATCCAGAGCGAATGTATGGATTTTGCAAAGATCTACCGTACCTACGGCGGTAAGCTTTCCTTCCACGGAACCATCGGCACCCAGACCACCATGCCCTTCGGGACACCGCAGGAGGTGAAGGCGCAGGTCTGGAAAAACCTGAATATCGCCAAAAAATACGGCGGCCTTTTCGTGGCCCCCACCCATCTGCTGGAGCCGGAGGTGCCCTGGGAAAATATCGAGGCCTATGTGGAGGCCTGCAGGGAGTACCGGGTGAAATAAAAAAATTTTATTTTTGGTATTGACAAACAGGACTTTCTGTAGTAAAGTATATTATGCGTCTGGCGGAAGACAGACGCAGATAAGCGCGAGTGGCTCAGTTGGTGGAGCGCGACCTTGCCAACGTCGTGGCCGCGGGTGCGAGTCCCGTCTCGCGCTCTTATTAAAATCACAAAGGCTTCTTGCTGATGCAAGGAGCCTTTTTGATTTTAACAAGGCCCTGCCGGGCCTTGAATGTTCGAGTGACCTCGGTTCCCGCTCTTTTGCGGGGAGCGGGAACCTGGGTCAGACCCTCCCGGCTCGCGCTTTGGCTGCTCGCTGCTTACAGACGGGCTTTCCGGGCCTTGAATGTTCGAGTGACCTCAGCCACCGCTCTTCATAGGGGAGCGGTGGCTTGGGTCAGACCCTCCCGGCTCGCGCTTTGGCCCCTCGTTGCTTACAGACGGGCTTGCCGGGCCTTGAATGTTCAAGTGACCTAGGTTCCCGCTCTTTCGCGGGGAGCGGAAACCTGGGTCAGACCCTCCCGTCCCGCGCTTTGGCTGCTCGCTGCTTAACAAAGCCCTGCCGGGCCTTGAATGTTCGAGTGACCTCGGTTCCCGCTCTTTTGCGGGGAGCGGGAACCTGGGTCAGACCCTCCCGGCTCGC
>CALWDR010000325.1 GCA_944376745.1 uncultured Lachnospiraceae bacterium | reverse complement strand
TATGAGGGGATCGCCCGGGGCGTCAACCGCCGGGGCGAGCTTCTGGTGGAGCGGGAGGACGGGATCGTGCCCGTAAGCTCCGGGGAGGTGTCCGTCCGAGGTATTTACGGGTATGTGTAAAGACGGCAGGTGGGAAATAGATTTGAAGGGGCGAGGGAAGGAGTGAGTGGAGCCATGAGCGGAGAGGAACGCGAGAAGGGAGCCGCGGACTGGGACGAGAGTGCGGACCGGGAGCGGGCCGTGGGCCGGGCCGAGGGCGCGGGCCGGGAGGAAAACGTGCTGTGCGGGGCCAGCGCCTATACGCAGAAGTATTATTTTAACGAGGTTTTCGGAGCCCTGCCCCAGAGCATCCAGGAGGAGCTTCATATCCTCTGCGTGCTCTTTACCGAGGACGTGGGCGGGACGCTCACTCTGGTCTTCGACGGGGAGGGGAACCTGATGTTCCGCACGGAGTGCGACGAGGGAGATCTGCTGTACGACGACATCGGCAGCGTCTTGAAGATCAAGGAGCTGCAGCGGACCAGAGGGGAGCTGCTGGAAGCCCTGGAGCTGTATTATAAAGTGTTCTTTCTGGGAGAAGCCTTCCCGGAGGAAGCCTAGAGCAGGAGGAAGAAATGTTATTAGTAATCGACGTGGGAAATACAAACATCACTTACGGCGTATTTCGGGGGGAGGAGCTGGTATCCACCTTCCGCATGACCACCAAGCTGTCCCGGACCTCGGATGAGTACGGGATCAATCTCAGAAACATGCTGGTCTACAACACCATTGATCCCGATGACATCGAGGACGTCATCGTGGCCTCGGTGGTGCCCAATGTCATGCACTCCCTTTTGAGCGCCATTATCAAATACCTGCACAGGAAGGCCATCATCGTGGAGCCCGGCATTAAGACCGGGATACGCATTGTCACCGCCAATCCCCAGCAGATCGGGGCGGACCGGATCGTGGACGCGGCGGCGGCCTATGAGATCTACGGCGGTCCGGTGTTCGTCATCGACTTTGGCACCGCCACCACCTACGATTTCATCGACGAGACGGGCGCCTTCGTGTCGGGCGTGACGGCTCCTGGCATCCGCATTTCCGCCAGGGCTCTCTGGGAGGACGCGGCGCGGCTTCCCGAGATCGAGATCAAGAAGCCCGACAGCATTCTGGCCAAGGAGACCATTTCCACCATGCAGGCGGGGCTGGTGTACGGTCAGATCGGGCAGACGGAATATATTGTGAAGCTCACCAAGAAGGAGACGGGGCTTCCCAACCTGAAGGTGGTGGCCACCGGGGGCCTGGGGACCATCATTGCCAACGAGACGGACTGCATCGACGTCTATGACCGCACGCTGACCCTCCAGGGCCTTCGCATCATCTACAACAAGCAGAAAAATGGAAGGTGAGAGGACGGCTGTGGGAATCTTGCGGCAGGTTGCGGAAAAGAAAATGAAACCTTTACGGATTGGAACGGTAACACTGGAAAATAATCTGATACTGGCGCCGATGGCAGGGGTAACTGACCTGCCATTTCGATTGCTGTGCAAGGAGCAGGGAGCAGGTCTTCTGTGCATGGAAATGATCAGCGCCAAGGCCATTTATTATAAGAGCAAAAATACCGAGAGCCTCATGGCCATAGATCCCAGGGAAAATCCCGTGTCCCTGCAGCTTTTTGGCTCCGATGCGGACATTTTAAGCGAGATGGCCAAAAGGATCGAGGAGCGGCCCTTCGATATCCTGGATTTTAACATGGGCTGTCCCGTGCCCAAGGTGGTGAACAACGGGGAGGGCTCGGCTCTGATGCGGGAGCCAGGGCTGGTTAAGGAGATCCTGACCAGGCTGGTGAAGGCCACTTATAAGCCCGTCACCGTGAAGATCCGCAAGGGCTTTGATGAGGATCATGTCAACGCGGTGGAGATCGCGAAGATCGCGGAGAGCTGCGGGGTGGCGGCCATCGCGGTCCACGGAAGGACCAGGGAGCAGTATTACTCCGGCAAGGCGGACTGGGAGATCATCCGCCGGGTGAAGGAGGCCGTGTCCATCCCGGTCATCGGCAACGGGGATATCACCTGCGCCGGGGATGTCCTTCGCATGAAGGCGGAGACGGACTGCGACGGCTTCATGATCGGACGGGGCGCCCAGGGAAATCCCTGGATCTTCCGCCAGATCCGGGAATGTCTGGAAACGGGCCGGGAGCCGGAGAAGCCCTCCTTTGCGGAGGTGGTCTCCACCATGCTGCGCCATGCAAGGCTGCTCCTTGAGGTGAAGGGCGAGTACACGGGCATCCGGGAAATGCGCAAGCATGCGGCCTGGTACACCAGCGGCTATAAAAATTCCGCCCGGCTGCGGGGCAGGATCAACGAAGTGGAAAACTATTCTCAGCTGGAGGAATTATTTTTAAGCCTGCAGGCATATAATGATACCGGCGGCAAAAGGTCATAGGCTTTGGGCCCGCGTGAGAAAGCATGACCCTGGGACCCGCAAAACAGGAAATGCCGGAAATTGTTGACATTTCCGTACCTATCGGGTATAATACTGTGATTGTTAAAAGAAATAGAATGATTCCAATGAAGGATAAATGAGGAAGGGTGCTATAACGGATATGGAAAAGAAAAATATCATGACCTATGAGGGTTTGCAGAGGCTGGAGCAGGAGCTTTCAGACCTGAAGGTAGTCAGAAGAAAAGAAGTGGCTCAGAAGATCAAGGAGGCCAGGGAGCAGGGGGACCTGTCGGAGAACGCCGAGTATGACGCGGCCAAGGATGAGCAGCGGGACATCGAGGCCAGGATCGAGGAGATCGAGAAGATCCTGAAAAATGCCGAGGTGGTGGTCGAGGACGAGGTGGACCTTGACAAGATCAACGTGGGCTGTAAGGTGAAGCTGTACGACTGTGAATATGAAGAAGAATTAGAATATAAGATCGTGGGCTCCACGGAGGCCAACAGCCTCCAGGGCAAGATCTCCAACGAGTCCCCGGTGGGCAGGGCCCTGATCGGCGCCAAGGTGGGTGACACCGTGCAGGTGGAGACCCAGGCCGGCGTCCTGGAGTATAAGGTGTTGGAGATACAGCGTTCGAATTAAGAGGAGATAAAAGATGGCGGAAAAGAATCAGAATGTACAGGAGCAGGACATCAATCAGCTTTTAAAGGTGCGCCGGGAGAAGCTTTCGGAGCTTCAGGAAAACGGGAAGGACCCCTTTGTGATCACCAAATATGACCAGACCCATCACAGCAGCGAGATCAAGGAAGATTTCGACGCCCTGGAGGGAAAGCGCGTGTCCATCGCGGGCAGAGTCATGTCCAAGCGTGTCATGGGCAAGGCTTCCTTCTGCAATATCCAGGATCTGAAGGGAAATATCCAGTGCTATGTGGCCAGGGACAGCGTGGGGGAGGAGCCCTACAAGGAGTTTAAGAAGCTGGACGTGGGCGACATTGTGGGCGTGAAGGGAGAGGTCTTTAAGACCAAGACCGGAGAGATCTCCGTGCACGCGGCTGAGGTGACGCTGTTGTCCAAGAGCCTGCAGATCCTTCCGGAAAAATACCACGGCCTCACCAACACCGACACCCGCTACCGCCAGCGGTATGTGGATCTGATCATGAACGAGGATGTGAAGGACACCTTCGTGAAGCGCTCCAGGATCATCAGCAGTATCCGCCGTTTCCTGGATGAGCAGGGCTTCATGGAGGTGGAGACCCCCATGCTGGTGGCCAACGCGGGAGGCGCGGCGGCCCGGCCCTTCGAGACCCACTTTAACGCCCTCAACGAGGACGTGAAGCTGCGCATTTCCCTGGAGCTGTATTTAAAGCGCCTGATCGTGGGCGGCATGGAGCGGGTCTATGAGATCGGACGAGTCTTCCGCAACGAGGGCCTGGACACCCGCCACAACCCGGAATTTACCCTGATGGAGCTGTATCAGGCCTACACCGATTACTATGGCATGATGGACCTGACGGAGAACATGTTCCGCTATGTGGCCAGGGAGGTCTGCGGCACAGCCGTCGTTCCCTATGAAAATGAGATGATCGACCTGGAGAAGCCCTTCGAGCGGATCACCATGCTGGATGCGGTGAAGAAATACGCGGGCATTGACTTCAGTGAGATAAAGACTGATGAGGAGGCCAAAGCCCTGGCGGATCAGCATAACGTGCATTACGAGGCCCGCCACAAGAAGGGCGATATCTTAAACCTCTTATTTGAGGAGTTCGTGGAGGAGCATCTGATCCAGCCCACCTTCGTCATGGACCACCCGGTGGAGATCTCTCCTCTGACCAAGCGCAAGCCGGACAACCCCGACTATGTGGAGCGCTTCGAGCTGTTCATTTATGGCCGGGAGATGGCCAACGCCTATTCGGAGCTCAACGACCCCATCGACCAGCGCGTCCGCTTCGAGGCCCAGGAGGCTTTGCTGGCTGCCGGGGACGAGGAGGCCAACCATATGGACGAGGACTTCTTAAACGCCCTCTGTGTGGGCATGCCGCCCACCGGCGGCATCGGGTACGGCATTGACCGGCTGGTGATGCTTCTGACCAACTCTCCGGCTATCCGGGATGTGCTGTTGTTCCCCACAATGAAGCCTCTGGACTAAAAAATCCAGTAAAATCAAGGGTTTTCGGCATCTCAAATCCGAGTTGACAACAAATTGACAACAATTTTTCATATAATTTTGAAGAATTGTGAAGCAG
>CALWDR010000324.1 GCA_944376745.1 uncultured Lachnospiraceae bacterium | reverse complement strand
CAGTTCTGCGTGGGCGACGGCGAGACCTACAACGTTCCCGTGGAAATGGCGGAGACCCGTTACGGCATCCGTGTGGATGAGCACAGCCTGCACACGGACGGCGCGGGCGCCGGGGAGTTCCGGGGCGGAAGCGGCGCGGTCCGCACCTACCGCTCCATGAATGATAACCAGACCTTCACGGCCTCCTTTGGCCGGAACAAATGGCCCGTCTGGGGCGCTGCCGGAGGCAAGGACGGCTCCATCAATTACTTCCAGTTCATCGACGCGGACGGCACGGTCAGCGATCCCATGGGAATCGTGGCCCGCCGGGTGATGAATACCAACGACGTGGTCCGGCTGGTGACCGCCACCGGCGGCGGTTACGGCGACCCCTTGAAGCGTCCGCCGGAAAAGGTAGCCATGGACGCCAAGAACGAGTACATTACCATCGCCCAGGCAGAGGCCGACTACGGCGTACTGCTGGACCCGGAGACCTTTGCGGTGCTGGGGCTGACGGAGGAGCGCAGGAAGGCGGAGGGCAGATAGGCTGCCCATAAAGCAAGAAACGGTACGGAGGGAAGCAGCATCCCGTTCGTACCGTTCCTTGTCTGTGGCAGCAGCGTTTTTGAGATTTATATCGGATGATGGCATGTGCTGTGCGGACGGGACCGAGAACGGCGGAAAAGGTAGCAGTCAAGGGAGTGTCATAGAGGATCTTTATGTAAAAAAACAAACTTTTTATAATTTTTTTTCGGTTGAAAGACGTATGGGGAACTCTTATTATAAAAAGACAGGATGTGATGTGACAGACAACAGAAATGGGGAAATGAGGATGATTTTTGACAATATTGAGTTCCACAATGTGGCGGAACTGGAGCCCGGCGAGGATGGCTACTCCATGTGGCGGGTGCCGGGGGAAGTCCGCAAAAAGCTGAATGAAAGCGCCAGGAATAATACCAGCTGCTATGGGACCGGGGTGGAGCTGCGCTTTAAGATCAAGGGAGACTTTGCCACGCTGATCCTCAATGCGGAGGAATCGGCGGAGGCTGCCGTGGCGTATATCTATTACGGTTCCATTCAGGGTGGCTGGGAAAATTCCTCCAGAGTCATAGGAAGCCGGAACACGCGGATCCGGATCGACAAGCCGCAGAATACGGAGCTGTTAATGCAGATGGAGGAAGCCTGCAGGCTGCCCTTTAAGCCGGACGTGGTCCGGGTGGTGCTTCCCTATCTGAAGGTGCGCTATGTGGGCATCGAAGGGGAGGTGGAGCCGCCGGAGAAGGAGGACCTTCCAGGGAAGACCTATCTCGCCTATGGCTCCTCCATCACCCATGGGAGCCTGGCCCTTGCGGCGCCCTACACCTATCCCTTCCGGCTGTCCCAGAAGCTGCGGTGCGATTATATCAATTTCGGCTTTGCGGGTTCCGCCCATATGGAGCGGGCTATGGCGGAATACATTGTGTCCAGGCAGGACTGGGATTTCGCCACGGTGGAGATGGGCGTCAATATGCTGGAGATGGACGCGGAGGTATTTGAAAAAAGGATCGACGAATTTACGGAAGTATTTTCCAGGGAGAAGCGGCCCGTCTATGCCACCAGCATTTACGGGTTCAACCTGCCGGCGCTGCAGAAATCGGGCCGTCTCTTCCGTGAGATCGTGGAAAAATACGCGAAAGGAAGGCTGCGGTTCGTGGACGGCAGGGAGATACTGAACGACCCGGCCTTTATTTCCCAGGATATGATACATCCGTCCATCGAGGGGACGGAGCAGATCGTGAACCGCTGGTATGCCATTCTTACCAGTCAGCAGGAGGTGCGAGGATGATCTTATCGACGACAACAGCAGGAATCGCGAAGAAACGCGGGGATAAGGAGGCAATTCGGATACTGGCGGAGGCGGGATTTGACGCTTTTGACTATGCCTTTTATGTCCATTCGGAGGATTCACCAATTTATGGAGAAAATTTTGTGCAATATTTCAAAGAGCTTGGGGCATACGCGGCGGAGCGCGGGATCTTCTGCAACCAGTCCCATGCGCCGTACCACTCCAGTGTGGGAATCCCGGAAAAGGACGCGGAGATTTACCAGAGGATCGTCCGCTCCATGGAGGCCTCAGCGGTCCTGGGGGCGAAGAACGTCATCGTGCATCCCCTCCAGCACCTGACCTACGCGGAACACCCGGAGGAACTCTTTGAGATGAACGTGGCGTTCTATAAGAGCCTGATCCCTTACTGCGAGCAATTCGGCATAAAGGTGGCCGTTGAAAATATGTGGCAGTATAACCCTGCGGGGCACTGTATCATAGACAGCACCTGTTCCCGCTCCTGGGAATTCTGCCGGTATCTGGACGCCATTGACAGCCCGTGGATCGTGGGATGTCTGGATATCGGTCACGCCTCCCTGGTGGGGACGGATATCGCCGGGTTCATACGCGCCCTGGGAAATAAGAGGCTTCTGGCCCTGCACGTCCATGACACGGATTTTGTGCAGGACTTGCACACTCTGCCCTTTGTGGCGAAAATCGACTATTTTCCAATCATGAAAGCACTAAAGGACATAGAGTACCGGGGAGAATTTACCTACGAGGCGGACGGATTTCTGGAAAAGTTCCCGCCGGAGCTGTTTCCGGAGGTGTCCCGTTTTATGTGCAGCGTGGGGAGATACCTGATTTCATATGGGGAGAATTGACATGAGATACCAGGAATTTGACGAACAGATCGACGGGCTGCTGGCCGCCATGACCCTCCGGGAGAAGATCGGCCAGCTGAATCAGATCCCGGAGCCAAAGACGCCGGAGCAGGCGGAGGCGTACAAGGAACGGATCCGGCGGGGAGAGATCGGCTCCATCATTCTGGCCTCAAGCGCCACGGCGGGAAATGAGAAGCGGAAGAAGGGCGCAGCTCAGGAAGACAGCCAGCAGAAGAAGGGCGCAGCTCAGGAAGACAGCCAGCAGAAGAAGAACGCTGCCCAGGAAGACGGCTGGCAGAGCAATATTAATACCGCCCTGTGCAATGAGCTGCAGCGGGCGGCCATGGAGGAAAGCCCCCGTCACATCCCGCTGATCTTTGGCCGGGACGTGATCCACGGGCATCATACGGTGTATCCCATTCCGCTGGCGTGTGCCGCCTCCTTCAACGAGGAGCTGGTGGAAAAATGTTATCGGAATATCGCCAGGGAGGCCGCAGCGGAGGGGGTGCATTGGGCCTTCGCGCCGATGCTGGACTTAAGCCGGGACCCCCGCTGGGGAAGAGTCATCGAGGGGCCGGGGGAGGACCCCTATGTGGCCAAGGTTATGGGCCGGGCCTGTATCCGGGGCTTTCAGGGGGAGGACCTTAAGGACCCGGACAGCCTGGCAGCCTGCGCGAAGCACTATATCGGATACGGGGCCAGCGAGGGCGGAAGGGATTATCACCGGACG
The DNA here is from genome assembly GCA_944376745.1 of uncultured Lachnospiraceae bacterium. GTDB lineage: Bacteria > Bacillota > Clostridia > Lachnospirales > Lachnospiraceae > 14-2. The sequence goes on along the minus strand of CALWDR010000324.1, from coordinate 9,098 downwards.
GAGATCGCCGATTACAGCCTGTATAATTATTATCTCCCGGCCTTTCGGGCGGCTGTGGAGGCGGGCGCGGCCACCGTGATGTCTTCCTTCAACGACATCAGCGGGCAGCCCGTCACCTCCGGCAGGAAATATCTCACGGACATTTTGCGGGGACAGCTGGGCTTTGAGGGCTTTGTGGTCTCGGACTGGGCGGCGGTGCAGATGCTGATGCGGTTCGGCGTCGCCGGGGACCGGGCGGACTGCGCCAGGCTGGCCCTCCACGCCGGGGTGGATATGGATATGGTGGACGGCTGCTACGGGGAAAATCTGGAGGCGTTGGTAAATAGCGGCCAGGTGCCGGAGGAGGAGCTGGACAACGCCGTGCGGCGTATCTTAAGAATCAAGTTTGCCAAGGGCTTATTTGATCGCCCCTACTGTGAACCCCGGAGGGTGGACCGCGCGGGACACCTGGCCGACGCCAGGGCGCTGGCGGCGGAGTCCATGGTGCTTCTGAAAAATGAGGGCGTGCTTCCCTTAAAGAAGGATGTGACGGTGGCTCTGCTGGGTCCCTTTGTCCATGAGAAGAGGTCCCTTCTTGGAAGCTGGACCCTGGATTATCAGATCGAGGATACCGCAAGCCTGCTGGAGGCCATGGAGGAGAAGCTGGGCAGGGAGCATATCCTGTTTAGCGCAGATGAGACGGGGCTTTATGACGATTCCGTGCATACGGCGGCTAAGGCCGACGTGGTCCTTCTGGCGCTGGGGGAGAGCTGGGAGGCCACCGGGGAGCGGCGCTGCCTGTCGGACATTTCCCTCTCCCCATCGCAGCAGGCGCTGATCCATCGGATGAAAGCTTTGGGGAAAAAGGTTGTGGGGATCTTTTTCTGCGGCAGGCCTCTTGCCATGGAGGGGGTGGCGGAGCAGCTGGACGCAATCCTGTACGCCTGGCATTCCGGGACGAAAACGGCGGAGGCGGTCTGCGACATTTTATTTGGCGACGTGGTCCCCAGCGGGAAGACTGCCATGACATTTCCCCGGAGAACGGGACATATCCCGCTGTATTATAACGTCACCTCCAGCGGAAATTTTGTGAACGGCTACTATGGGGAGGAAATATTTCCCTGTTATCTTGACAGTGTGGCCAGCCCGGCGTATCCTTTTGGGTATGGATTGTCCTACACCACCTTTGCCTACGGCCCTGTCACGGCGGAGAAGACTCGCCTGTCCCTGCAGGAGCTGGAGGCGGGAAAGCGGTTCCGGATCGCCGTGACCGTGGAAAATACGGGTGACTATGACGGCAAGGAAGTGGTACAGCTCTATATCCACGACAGAACCGCCTCCAGAATGCGCCCCCTGCGGGAGCTGAAGGCTTTTCAGAAGCCCTTGATCCGGCGCGGGGAAGCGGCCAGGCTCCGGTTTGAGCTGGGCTATGCGGACCTGGGCTTCTACACGGAGCAGGGAGAGTACCTGGTGGAGCCGGGAAGCTTTGACATTTATGTGGGTGGGAACTGTCTTGCTGACAATCGTATCCGTATTGAGGTTTTGTAACATGGAAGGGAGAGAGAGGATGGCACAGCTGCAGGCCCACAGGGGCGTCAGCACAGAGTACCCGGAAAATACCCTGCCGGCCTTTCGGGCGGCGGTCCGCCAGGGCTACGATCTCATCGAGCTGGACCCGAACTATACGTCCGACGGGAAGCTGGTGGTGCTTCACGATGATAGTATCAACCGGGTGGCGCGCCATGGGGACGGCTCGGCGCTTAAGGAGCAGAAAAATATCCATGAGCTTACCTTTGCGGAGGCGGCAGCCTTCGACTATGGTCTGTGGTTTTCCCCGAAATTCAGAGGTGTAAAGCTTCCCCTGCTGGCGGACGTGTTTGCCCTGGCGGAGGAATGGGGCGTCACGCTGAAGCTGGACAACAAGATCTGGGGATTTCCGGAGGCGGTACGGGAGCAGCTTTTACATATGGTGGAGGAGACCGGGGCCTCCGTGGCCCTGACCTGCGGCGACATGGACAGCGTCCGCAGGGCCCTGAAGACAGGCGCGGCCATCCATTACGACGGAGCGGCAGATGAGGAGAGCCTGCAGAGGCTGGCCGCCGCCGCAAAGGACGCGGTGGTGTGGCTTCCTTATGAATGCCCTCAGACCAGCTGGGTGACGGTCCCCTTTGCCTCAAAGGAGCGCTGCGCCCTGGTGAAGCAATATGCCAGGCTGGGGATCTGGCTTCTGTCCGAATACCGGGACTGCGAAACCGCGTGCCGGGAATTGGGGGCGGATGTCGTGGAGACCAACGGAAGTATAAAGCCCGTAAGGAACCGGGGCTTCCTGGCGGATATGCACACTCATTCCCGCAATTCCCATGATTCAAAGTGTCCGGTGGCGGAGATGGCGCTCAAGGAGCGGCAGAGAGGGATGAAGGCCTTCGCGGTGACGGACCATTTTGACATGGTGGACTCCGCCAGGACGGATTTATATGGGAATCTTAGAAATTCCGCGAAGGAAGTGACAGAGAGCAGGGACGGGCATATTCAGATACTGACAGGCGTCGAGGTGGGCCACGAGGTCAGTCGCCCGGAGGACAGCCTGCGGGTCCTGGAAATACAGGAGTACGACGTGGTGCTCGGTTCCGTGCACACCGTCGCCTGGGGGCCTTATGAGAGGACGCCCTATTCTCTCATAGATTTTTCCAGGATGTCCGGGGAGGAGCGGAAGGCTTACCTTCACGCTTATTTTGAACAGGTCCGCAAGATGCTGGAAACGGTTCCCTGCGATATCATGGCGCACCTGACCTGCCCGCTGCGCTACATCACGGGAAAGTACGGGATCAAAATCGATCTGCGGCAGTTCCGGCCCCAGATCGAGGACATTCTGCGCTATATCATAGACCACGGGATTGCTCTGGAGATCAACACCTCCGGCCTGCATGACCGGTATGACGATTTCCTGCCCCAGGAGGAGCTTGTGAAGCTGTACCGGGAGATGGGCGGGTACCTTGTCACCCTGGGCTCGGACGCCCATGTGAGTGAAAGGGCCGCCAACGGATTTGACAGAGCGCTGGAAATGTTAAGGCGCAATGGATTTCGCAATATTTTTTACTATCAGGAGAGGGACAGCATACCCTGTGCCCTTGGGTAAGGAAGCATATGAAAAAAGGATTACTATTGGCGGGGATCATTTTAACAGCGGCTGTTCTGGCAGGAGGCTTGTATCTGTCAGAGAAGCAGGACCGGGAGCTGGCCAGACAGTCGGAGGCGCTGGCGGAGAAGGCCGAGCCTCTGATATGGGAGCAGCGGGAGCGGAAGCAGGAGCTGGAGGCTCTGGAGGAGCAGCTTCAGCGCCAGGAATACGGCCTGGGCTCCGTGGTGATCGTATTTACGGAATTAAGGGAGGAAATCTATACGGAGGCTTACCCTGTGCTGCGGGAAGCGGGGTATCCGGCGGTCCTCGCCGTGACAGACCGGGAATATCCCGGCGCGGAGGGCTGTATCAGCCCGGAACAATATGAGGAGTTGCGGTCTGCCGGCTGGGAGGCCTGTGTCCGGTGGGATGGAGAGCAGCCCCTGGAAGGCTGTATGGAGCAGCTGCGGGAAATATTTGCCGGACTTCAGACGGCGGTTCCGGAGGCGGTATATATTTCGGATGGAGGATATACCGCTTCCTGTGATACACAGATCCGGGAAGCAGGCTTTCGCACGGTCATCCACCACGGAGAGGACGGGCGCGCCATCATAACCCTGGGGTATGAGGAGGAGCTGTGGCACGCAGGCGCCATGCCGTGGAACCAAAACGGCGTCAAGACCACGATCTCAAGCGCGGCGTCCGGAGGCGGGAATCTAATATTGACCGTTGATTTTCAGGAGGGCCCCGCTCTGTTTGAGGCGGATAAATTCCCCAGGCTCTGCGAGCACCTGAAGCGATGCGGGGAGAACCTTTTTGTGACGGAGCTGAGCGGGGCGCTGGATTACCGGCGGGAGGCCGCGGATTCCGGCGCAGTCCTTGCACTGGTGGAGGCAAGACAGCGTCTTCTGGAAGAGATCGAGGAGCTGGAGCAGGAGATCGCGGCGATCTACGGGAGGAGCCAATGAAAGGCGGCGCGGGGAAGGGCCCGTGGGAGCGTTCCATAGAAGGCGGCGCGGGGAAGGGAGCCTGGGAGCGTTCCCTTGAAGATAGCGCGGAGTTTAAGATAAAGCTGGCGGAGCGGGTGATCGGCATTTGCGCCTGTCACGACTATGTCCGGAGGCTCTGTCGGGAATACCTGACGGAGGCTCCGGCTGATCTCACGGTGGCGGTTTCTAAGGGGGATATCGACTTTGAACGGGAGAAATCTGCCCGGGAGGATGCGCTTGCGGGAATCACGCCCCGCCGATTCTCCGACGGATATCTGGAAGCGCTGGCCGTTTACCGCAGGATCGCGGAGAAAATGCTGGATCACGATACGCTGTTGTTCCATGGCTCCGCCATTGCCGTGGACGGGACGGGGTATCTCTTTGCCGCCAGAAGCGGCACCGGGAAGTCCACGCATGCCAGGCTGTGGCGGCAGCAGTTTGGAGAACGGGCCGTCATGGTCAATGATGACAAGCCTCTGCTCAGGGTTACGGAGGACGGCGTGACAGTGTACGGGACGCCCTGGGACGGCAAGCACCATCTGAGCAGCCCCATCGCGGTTCCGCTGAAGGCGGTCTGCATCCTGAGAAGGGATGTGTCAGACCATATAGAACCCATCGGGAAACGGGAGGCCTGGCCCATGCTGCTGCAGCAGGCTTACCGTCCCGCGGACCCGGCGGCCCTTTCCAGAGTCCTGACTCTGCTGGACCGGCTGGCGGGGCAGGTAAGCCTCTATTCCCTGGGCTGCACCATGGAGCAGTCGGCTGCCCTGGTGTCCTATGAAGGTATGAATCCGGAGAAAAGGCTGTGAGGGGGAAGCGGATTCCCATAGAGAAGATTTCAGGAGGGACTGGATATGAGATTAAAGGACGGTTTTATCACCCACGAATCTGACGGAGAGCAGATCATGGTCGGAGCGGGCAATGTAAAATTTTCCGGGCTTGTCCGGAGCAATCAGACCGCGGCCTTCATCGTGGAGCAGTTAAAGGGGGAGACCACCCCGGAGCAGATCGTGGAGGCCATGGCGGCAAAGTATGACGCTCCCAGGGAGCGGATACGGAAGGATGTGGAGAAGATCCTGGATAAGCTCCGCAGCATAGGTGCCATCATTGAATGAACAGAATTTTGAGAGCTATTTAGACCAATACGGACGCCTGATCTACACCAATGTGGGCACCAGCATGCTGCCTCTGCTCCGGGAGCGGCGGGATCTCATGATCATCGAAAAGCCCAGGGGCAGGCTGAAGAAATATGATGTGCCTCTGTATAGGCGGGACAATGGGCAGTATGTGCTGCACCGCATCCTGAAGGTGCGGAAGGAGGATTACGTGCTCTGCGGCGATCACTGCTATAACCGGGAGTACGGCATCACGGACCGCCACATCATCGGGGTGCTGACGGGCGTGGTGCGCGACGGCAGGACGTATCCGGTGACGGACTTCAGATACCGTCTGTATGTCCATATCTGGTGCGATTTCTTCTATATAAGGGCATTGCTGCTGAGGACAAAAGGCGTCTTGGGCCGGATCAGGACAAAAGGCGTCCTGGGCCGGAGCAGGGAAAAAGGGCGGACATGAGCAGGGAAAAGGCAAAGTCGAAGAAAACAGCGCTTTCCTGGTTATGGAAGGCGGCTGGCAGGCGAAAATCGTATATTCTGCTGCTGGGGCTGCTGCAGGTGGTACTGGGCATGTCCGGCGTGTGCTGCGCGCTGTTCCTGCGCGGCATGATCGACGGGGCGGCGTCCGGGGACGGCGGCAGGTTCCTTTGGGGCGCCCAGGCTCTGATCACGCTGACGGTACTGCGCATCGCGCTGCGGGCGGCGGGACGCGTTCTGGAGGAATCCACCCGCTCCGCCATGGAGAATCAGTGCAGCGCCCGGCTTTTTTCAGTCCTGCTGCGGAAGGATTACGCCGCGGTCACGGCGGTACATTCCGGCGAGTGGGTGAACCGGCTGACCTCGGACGCCGCGGTGGTGGCGGACGGGCTGGTGCAGATCGTTCCCGGCGCGGCGGGGATGGCGGCGCGGATGGCGGGAGCCGTGGGAACGCTGCTGGTCCTGGAGCCCCGGTTCGGGTATCTTCTTCTGCCCGGAGGCGCTCTGCTGCTCATCCTGACGGGAAGCTTCCGCAGGGTGTTGAAGAACCTCCACAAGCGGGTACAGGAGGCGGAGGGCAGGCTGCGGGTATTTTTCCAGGAGCGCTTATCCAGCCTGATGCTCCTGCGCGCCTTCGGGCAGGAGCGGCAGACCTCAGAACAGGCCCGGGAGCTTATGCGAAGCCGCAGGGCGGCCAGGATGAAGCGGGTACGCTTCTCCAGTCTCAGCAATATCGGGTTTGGGGCGGCCATGAACGGCGCCTATGTATTCGGCGCGGTCTTCTGCGGATACGGGATCTTGACCGGAACCATGTCCTACGGCACCTTTACGGCTGTTCTGCAGCTGATCGGTCAGGTGCAGAGCCCTCTGGCCAACATCACCGGATATGTACCCCGGTACTATGCCATGGTGGCCAGCGCCGAGCGGCTGATGGAGGCGGAAGCGTATAAGGAGGACTGCCCGAAGGGAGCTGTCTGCCAGGAAGAGATACGGCGCTTTTACGAGCACGATTTTGTCGGGATAGGCATGGAAAATGCCGGGTTCACCTACCTGCCCCCGGTCCTGGGGGAGGGGGAGGCGGCTGTGATGCCCGTGGTACTGTCCGGTCTGGATCTGGAGATCCAAAAAGGGGAGTACGCGGCCTTCACCGGGCCCTCCGGCTGTGGAAAAAGTACGGTGCTAAAGCTTCTTATGGCCTTCTATCCCCTGGACGCCGGGGAGCGGTATCTGCGGACGGCGGCAGGGACAAAGGAGCCGCTGACAGCCAGGTGGCGGGGAATGTTTGCCTATGTGCCCCAGGGAAATCAGCTGTTTGGCGGAACCATTCGGGAGGTCGTGGCCTTTGGAGACCGGGAGCAGATGGGGCAGGAGGAGCGCCTGCAGCAGGCGCTTTGCGCAGCCTGCGCCGATGAGTTCGTATCGGAGCTGGAGCAGGGGCTGAATACGGTGCTGGGAGAGCGGGGTACGGGCCTGTCGGAGGGACAGCTGCAGCGCATCGCCATCGCCAGGGCGATTTTCTCCGGGCGTCCGGTCCTGCTGCTGGACGAGGCCACCAGCGCTCTGGATGAGGCCACGGAGGCAAGGCTTTTGACCAATCTGCGGGCCATGACGGACCGGACGGTGCTGATCGTGACCCACCGTCCGGCGGCGCTGGCCATCACGGACAGAGTGATCGATCTTGGGGCATGGAGAGCAAAAGAGAGAGAAAGAGGTGGAACGCGGGATGAGTGAGACAGGGATCAGCAAAAGCAGCCTGGATGTGCTGTATCTGGCCGGGTGCGCGCTGAAGCGGCAGGCGCCGGAGGCGGCGGTGGCGGAAGGGATGGACCAGCGGGAGCTTTATCGCACCGCCCGGTTCCATATGATGACGGCTATGGTGTGTATGGGTCTGGAGGCCGGGGAATTTTGGGCGGATATGCCTGCGGACGTGCGGGAGCGCTGGCAGGAGGAGAAGAACAGGGCCATCCGCAAGAATATGCTCCTGGATGCGGAATGCCGGCAGATCCTTGGGTTTATGGAGGAGCAGGGAATCTGGCATATGCCTCTGAAGGGCATCCTGTTAAAGGAGCTGTATCCCAGGTACGGCATGCGCCAGATGGCGGACAATGACATCCTGTTTGACGCGGCGTATGCCGGTCAGCTGAAGGAGTACATGAAAAAGCGGGGCTATAAGGCGGAATCCTTTGGAAAAGGGAATCATGATACCTACCTGAAGCCTCCCGTCTATAATTTTGAACTGCACCGCCAGCTGTTCGGGGCGGCGCATGATCCTGCCTGGGCCGGGTATTACGCCGATGTGCGCAAGCGGCTCATCCGGGATGAAGACAGCGCTTACGGTTATCATTTCAGCGATGAGGATTTTTATGTGTATCTCATGCTGCACGCCTATAAGCACTTTAACGGCGGCGGGACGGGGCTGAGGATCCTGACGGACTGCTATGTCTATGCCCGACAGAAGGAGTCTCTGGACTGGGACTATATTGCGGCGGAAGTCGGCAAGCTTGGGATGGGGGATTTCGAGCGCAGGTGCCGGGAGCTTGGCAGCAAGCTGTTTGGGGATCCGCGGGAGCTGTATGGACAGACATGGAACCCGGAGGAGGAGCAGCTGCTGGCGTATTTCGCGGGATCGGGCACCTATGGGACTACGAAGAACCGGGTGGAGCGGCAGCTGCAGGCGCTCCAGCAGGAAGGGCCCATCACCGCCAGAACAAGATGGAGGTATTACCGGAGCAGGATATTCCCCAATCTGGAATGGATGAAGGCAAACGCGCCCTTCTGCTACCGCCACAAATGGTCTATTCCGTTTTTCGTGGCGTTCCGTGCAGCGCGCGGAGCAGTCCGCCGCGGAAAACAGATCCGGCGGGAGATCGGGATCGTGGAGAGGACGAAAGAAAAATAAAAAAAGAGATTGCTTTTTTGACAGTTTTCTGGTATGCTAAGCTCATAGTTCGGAGAAGGGTGCTTTTGCGCCGTCTTTTTCCGTAATCTATCGCCGCGGCAGGCTGCGGCGATTCCGGGCTGAGTCAGCCCATGTATCAGTATCATTTACAATCAAAGAGGCACGGGAACAGGCAAAAAGCGCTTGAACAGCCAGCATGCGCGGTGTATAATAAGAATACTTAGAAAAAGTGAGCCGAAAGCGAAGCATGAGCTTCGTGTCATGGTTTAGACAAGCGTTTCTGAGGAAAGTCCTGTTCCGGCCGGAAAGGGAGGGATTTTTATCTCAGAGAGAAACGAGAAACAGGACGCGCCTGTCAAGAGACAGATGCAGAAGCCCCATATTTTCTGCGATTTTGTAAATGGGGTATTGTTTGAGGGACGCCAGAGGCTGAAGCCGGATATGCTGTCAAGGCTGCCGGAGGGAGTGGCGCTGGAGCTGGAGCGAAAGGGCGGCAACAGGAAAGCACTGCGGCTGGAGCG
>CALWDR010000323.1 GCA_944376745.1 uncultured Lachnospiraceae bacterium | reverse complement strand
AGGCAGGCGTGGTGGAAGGAACCTTCTATGACGCGGCTGGAATTCAGGCCATCGCCAACGTTCCGTCCAGAGACGAGCTGCTGGCGAAGCTGCTTGGAAGCTTACAGGCTCCCATTGCCAACCTGGCCCGTGTTCTTAATCAGATCGCGGAGAAGGGCGGCGCGGCAGACGCGGCGGTAGCGGCGGCTCCCGCAGAGGAAGCAGCGGCTCCGGCAGAGGAAGCTCCCGCAGCGGAGGAAGCTCCGGCGGCAGAGACGGCTGAAAGCAACGAGTGATCGGCGAGCCGAAGGCGAAGACAGAAATCAGGATAACGAAACCAAAACAAAATAAAAAATGGAGGTAAAAAATAATGGCAAAGTTGACAACAGCAGAATTTATTGAAGCCATCAAAGAGTTAAGCGTATTAGAGTTAAACGACCTGGTAAAAGCGTGTGAAGAAGAGTTCGGTGTATCCGCGGCAGCGGGCGTGGTAGTTGCGGCGGCAGCAGGCGACGGCGCGGCTCAGGAGGAAGAGAAGACCGAGTTCAACGTAGAGCTGACCGAGGTAGGACCCAACAAGGTTAAGGTGATCAAGGTTGTTCGTGAAGTGACCGGCCTGGGCCTGAAGGAAGCCAAGGACGTGGTTGACGGCGCTCCCAAGCTTGTGAAAGAGGGCGCTGAGAAGGCTGAGGCTGAGGACATCAAGGCCAAGCTGGAGGCTGAGGGCGCTAAGGTTACTTTGAAATAATCTTGCGGCTGAGCAGTTGAAAAGAACAGAAAAGGGCGTCGGGATTCCCGGCGTCTTTTTTAAATTTCGTATGGCATTTCTCTTTTGTCTTGACGGGCGACGGGCCCGGCTGCGCCTGCTGTTTCTGCAATACACCTATTTGATTCCCATCCACGACGAGATCACTATGCGTTATGAATGATCTGGGGATCGCCTATGTCCCGGAAGAGCCCTGAATTTACCATTTATTCATAATTTTGGAACGCTTCTGGAACTCTCCCGGAATTTCTCTGGAACAGCCCCCTGCTATAATGAATGCTGTGGGAACTGACAAATGCATTTGCAGTTTCCTAAAGTCCCCGGGAATTGTTGGGATGCCCCGAGGGCGCCGGACAAAAAAATAAAATATTGGAGGCTATTAAAATGTATTTTGACGCTATCGCTAAAATTGTTGCAGAACGTACCGGCTGTGATGTTTCCGCCGTGAAGCCCGAGAGCAAATTCTCCGAGCTGGGCATCGACTCCCTGGACACCGTGGAGCTTCTGATGAGCCTGGAGGACGAGCTTGGCATTGAGATCGAGCTGGACCAGAAGGTGGAGACCGTAGACGATCTTGACAAATTCATTCAGAGCAAACAGGGTTAAGAAATATGATTAAGTCAGAGATTTGTGAAATGCTGGGCATCCAGTACCCGGTATTTCAGGGTGGTATGGCTTGGATCGCTGACGGGAAACTGGCCGCCGCCGTGTCCAATGGCGGCGGCCTTGGTATTATCGCGGCGGGAAACGCGCCCGGCGAATATGTGAGAGAGCAGGTGCGGATCGCCAGGTCCCTCACGTCCAAGCCCATCGGGGTAAATATTATGCTGATGAGTCCCTTTGCGGACGACATCGCGCAGATCGTAACGGAAGAAAAAGTGGAGGTGGTGACCACCGGAGCCGGGAATCCCTCCAAATACATGAAGGACTGGAAGGAAGCCGGGATCAAGGTGATCCCCGTGGTGGCCTCGGTGGCCCTGGCGAAGCTGATGACAAGGCTTGGAGCCTCGGCCCTGATCGCCGAGGGCGGCGAGAGCGGCGGCCATGTGGGTGAGCTCACCACCATGGTGCTGGTACCCCAGATCTGTGACGCCACCACCCTGCCGGTGATCGCGGCGGGCGGAATTGCCGACGGCAGAGGCTTTGCGGCGGCGTTGATGCTGGGAGCGTGCGGGGTTCAGATGGGAACCCGCTTTTTAAGTGCCGCGGAGTGCACCATCCATCCAGCGTATAAAGAGAAAATCCTCAAGGCCACAGACCTCTGTACCATGGTGACCGGGAAACGGCTGGGCCATCCGGTGCGGAGCCTTCGCACAAAATTTGCCAGGGATTACGCCAAGGCGGAGTACGGCGGAATGCCGGACGAGGAGCTGGAGGCCCTGGGAACGGGCGCTCTGCGCATGGCCGTAAAAGAGGGAGACAATGACAAGGGTTGCTTCCTGGCGGGACAGATTGCCGCCATGGTGAAGAAGGAGCAGCCTGCGGCGGAAATTATAAAGGAAGTAGTGGAGGAGGCGGAGCCCATCCTCCTTGGAGCAGCAAAATGGGTAAACTAGCATTTCTATTTTCAGGTCAGGGCGACCAGTATCCCGGAATGGGAAAAGAGCTTGCCGAAAAATATCCGGCGGCGGAAGCCATTTTTCAGATGTGCGACGGAATCCGTCCGGGCACATCCGCCCAGTGCTTTGCGGGCACGGAGGAGGAGTTAAAGGAGACCAAAAACACTCAGCCCTGTCTCTTTGCCATGGAGCTGGCGGCGGCAGAGGTGCTTCTTGAAAAAGGCATCCGGCCCGACGCGGTGGCGGGCTTCTCCCTGGGAGAGGTGGCGGCAGCCGCGGCTGCCGGAATGTTTGATAAGGAAACCGGGTTTCGCCTGGTGTGTAAGCGGGGTGAGCTCATGCAGCGGGAGGCCGAGAAATTTGACACCTCCATGGCCGCTGTGGTGAAGCTGACGCCGGAGCGGGTGGAGGAGCTCTGCGCCGGCTATGCGCAGGTCTATCCTGTAAATTACAACTGCCCCGGACAGATCACCGTGTCCGGCCTTGCCTCCCAGATGACGGAATTTGCCGCCGACGTGAAAGCGGCTGGAGGCCGGGCCCTTCCCCTGAAGGTCAAGGGCGCCTTCCACTCCCCTTTTATGAAGGAGGCCGCCGCGGATTTCGCCGGGGAGCTGGCAAAAGCGGAATTTTACGAGGGAACGGTGACGCTCTATTCCAACGTGACGGCCAGGCCCTACGAGGGCGATCCGGCAGAGCTTTTGTCCAGGCAGATCGTAAGTCCCGTCCAGTGGGAGAAGCTCATCCGGGCCATGATCGCCCAGGGCGTCGATACCTTTATCGAGATCGGACCCGGCAGGACCCTGACGAATATGGTGAAAAAAATTGACGCGGAAGTGAAAGCCGTCACCTACGCGGAATATCTGACGGAGGTGGAAGCATGACAGACAGAGAGGAACATACGCCAGCCGTGGTAAGCAAAGGCGAACATATGCCGGCTGGAAGCGGCGAGAAACATACGCCAGCCAGAGGCGAGGTAAGCAAAGGCGGACATATGCCGGCTGGAAGCGGCGAGAAACGTACACCAGCCGGAGGCGTGCTGAGCGGCAAGACAGCCATCGTCACCGGGGGCTCCCGGGGACTGGGAGCAGCCATCGCCTGTAAATTTGCCTCCATGGGGGCGGATATCGCCATCCTCTATGCAGGCGGCCAGCAGGCGGCTGAGGCGGTCTGTGAAAAATGCGCCCGGGAGTACGGCGCGAAGGCGAAGGCTTACCGCTGTGATGTGTCGGATTTTGAGGCGGTCAAGGAGACCGTGGCGCAGATCAAGGCCGATTTCGGCACGGCCCACATTCTGGTAAACAACGCAGGGATCACCCGGGACGGCCTGGCGGCCATGATGAAGGAGGAAGACTTCGACCGGGTCATCGCCGTGAACCTAAAGGGAGCCTTCAACATGATCCGCCACACGGCGGGACTTTTCTTAAGGAACCGGGAGGGCTGTATCATCAACATCACCTCCGTGGCGGGCATTATGGGAAATGCCGGACAGTGCAACTACGCCGCTTCCAAGGCGGGCCTGATCGGTCTTACCAAAACCATCGCCAAGGAGCTGGCGCCC
>CALWDR010000322.1 GCA_944376745.1 uncultured Lachnospiraceae bacterium | reverse complement strand
TCCTATTTCGACGCCATGATCTACATCAAGGACGACGCCATGCAGCCTCTGCAGGTATTCTTAAGGCGGATGCTGATCCTGGCCCAGCAGATGGCCGACAACGCGGAGGCGGCGGAATACGCCCACTCCCTGGCAAATCTGGAGGCTATGATGCGCTACGCGGTGATCGTGGTTTCCTCCCTGCCCCTGCTGATCGTGTATCCGTTTTTGCAGAAATATTTTGACAAGGGCGTGATGATCGGCTCCGTCAAGGGATAAGGTGCATATGAAAAATGTAACATATCGGGAAAATGCAGCGCTTCGGGAAAATGCGACGGCCCGGATGTTAGAAACAGGTTTTAGTCTCCACAGGAGATTAAGATAAAAAATACAAACAGAAAGGAAAGGTACAAAGATGAAGAGAAAGAAAATGGCAGCATTACTTCTGGCGGCGGTTACGGCCATATCGGCGGTGGCCTGCGGAGGGGAACCGGCTCAGGAAAATGAGGACACCCCCAACACGGATGTGGAGAGCGACGACGGCAAGGAGGAGGAGCCGGAAGCCCCGGAGGTGACCACCGGCTATCCCATCGTGGAGGAGCCCATCACCGTGAAGGGCCTCGTGGTGGGCAGAGACACCTCCGTCCGCACGGACCGGCTTGTGTGGAACAAGGTCTCGGAGATCACAGGCATCAACATTGAGTGGGAGTGCATCGACGCGGACGCCCTGGCCACCTATCTGGCGGGCGGCGACTGGCCGGACTTCATCCACTATGCCCTGGACGCTTCCACCATCAATGACTACGGCGTTACGGGGGGACGGTTCGTCAACTACAACGACTACCTGGACTACATGCCCAACCTGGTGCAGACCTTTGAGGATTATCCCACCGCGGAGATCGCCGTGACCCAGATCAACGGGGAGATCTACAGCCTGCCCTACGTGGAGGTGGCGGCCACAAGCGTTACGGCAAGACCCTATGTGAGAACGGACGTATTGGAGGCGGCGGGCATTGCCCTGGAGGACATCAAGACCGTGGATGACTTCCATGACGCACTGGTGACCCTGAAGGAGGCAAACGGAGAGCCCAGCTTCATCCCCACCCTGGACAACGACGAGTCCTACTGGGGGCCCATGATCTTTGCGGCCTTCGGAACCCTCACCAACATGAACTTTGACGACGACGGCACCGGAAAGGTCATTTTCAACCGGACCTCGGAGCAGATGAGACTGTACTATGAGTACATGCACCAGCTCTATGAGGAGGGACTGATCCACCAGGAATACTTGACCCTGGACGGCACGGTGCGGGATGACCGGGCGAGGTCCGGCAAGGTGGCCTTCATCGGCGGCGGGGAAGCCAACTACCTGGAGGCCAAGGATTTTGCGGACGGCGAGTTTCACCTTAGCTGCCTGGCGCCTCTGACCTCCGAGTATGACGATACTCAGGAGATCCTTGGAAGATCGGTGGCTTCCAACAGCAGCTTCTTTATCAACGCTGAGAGCGAGTACGTCGTGGAGCTTTGCCGGATGTTTGACATCATGTACGCCACCGAGGAGGTGGTAGAGGGCAGCGGCCTTTACGGGATCTCCTTCTGCTACGGCCTGGAAGGCACGGACTGGGATTACGGCGAGGAAGGCTCCGGCACCTATGTGTTCCACTGCCCGGAGGAGTATGACGGCGCATTTACCAACTATCAGTACAACGAGCTGATCTGGGACAACGCGGGACGTGCGGACGCCCTGGAGGGACTGGTGACGGAGACTCCCGGCAACAGCCGCGAGCGTCAGCTTGGATTTGTGGCAAATGTGCTTCCTTATCAGTCGGAGCTGTATTTCCCGGCAAGCCAGCTGAAATTTACGGACGAGGAGCAGCGGGTGTTAGACAACCGTCTGGCGGACATCCAGAGCTACTATAAGGAGATGGAGGGCAAATTCATCACCGGCGTGGAGGATATTGAGACCGGCTGGGATACCTACTGCGATACCTTGGAGCAGATGGGTGTGCAGGAAGTGATCGACGTATACCAGGCGGCTTATGACAGAGTGAACGGAAATTAAATAAAAAGGAGGAGTGCGATATGCGGAGTGGTATCAGGCGTAAGAAGCTTCTTTGCTGGGGAATGATTGCCAGCCTGATGGCTGGAATGTTCCTTCCGTCTGTGGGTACAGCCGCCGCATATGTAGAGGACACGGAGGGCGCAAAAGCGGCGTCCTCCGATGCCATCTATGCGGATCTGGAATTTTCCAATCCCCAGGAGTGGGGGCTTAGTGATTACACAGAAAATGGAAATTCTACTACATGGGAAGAGGATACCAATAACAACGGTTATTTGAAGCTGAATAAAACCACGACCAAGGACATGCTGATACAGATCAACAATATGGAACTGACCTCTCAGCATGTGGTTTTTGAACAGGATATTTACCTGGAGGAGGCTCATCCCAATGTGGAGCTGTTTTGGCTCAGAGAGGGTGATGGTAGTCCTGTGAGTATTCTGACGCTGAATCAGAATCATGAGGCGGTATTGACAGACCATCAGGTAGCACTGGAAACAGGACAATGGTATCGTCTCAGCGCAGTCATGGATTTTGAAAATCATTTATGTGATATTTATGTAAATGGAACGCCGGCAATCGAGGATGTGGCGTTTAACACCGGACTGAACAGTCCTACGCTTTGGCGGATCTATGTGCCAGGTGGAGATGCGACAGGGGCCTTTTACAGCGACAATCTGAGAGTCTATGACGGCACAAAACCACGGGATATTGAGTGGGAGAAAGAGCATCAGACGGTCTACCATAATTTGCAGTTTGATGATTCCGAGCCCAAGTGGGGGCTTAGTGATTACACGGAGGGAGCGGGCCCTGTTACACAAGAATCCTATCTAAAGCTGAATAAGACCGCCACGGACAGCAGTGACATGCTGATACAGATCAACAATATGGAACTGACCTCTCAGCATGTGGTTTTTGAGCAGGATATTTATCTGGAAGAAGCCCATCCGACTATGGAGATGATGTTCCGGGAGGGAAACAAGGCCTATGTAGTGTTGCTGAGACTGAATCAGGAGCATCAGGTGGTCGGAGATAAGGATGAAAGGACAGCAACGCTTGAGACGAACAAATGGCACCGTCTCAGTGCGGCCATGGATTTTGAGAACCATCTTTGCGACATCTATGTGGACGGAGTGCTGGTGATCGAAGATTTAGCGTTCTCTGATATCCTGAATCGTCCCACCCTTTGGCGGATATATGTGCCCCAGGGAGAGGCGACAGGAGCTTTTTACATCGACAACTTAAGCGTCTATGACGGCACGGAACCCCGTGATATTACGGAGGCTGAGGAGCAGCAGGAGGTTTATTATAATTTGCGCTTTGAGGATTCCCAGCCGAATTGGGGGCTTAGCGATTATACAGATGGAGCGGGCTCTGTTACGTGGGAATCCTATCTGAAGCTGAATAAAACCGCCACGGACAACAGCGATATGCTGATACAGATCAACAATATGGAGCTGGCCTCACAGCATATTGTTTTTGAGCAGGATATCTATCTGGAAGAAACCCATCCGAATGTGGAGCTATTCTGGCTCAGGCAGGGTTCCGGCGGTCCTGTGAGTATATTGACGCTGAATCAGGATCATGAGGTGGTCTTGGCGGACCAGAAGGTAGGACTGGAAACGGAGCAATGGTATCGGCTCAGCGCAGTCATGGATTTTGAAGATCATTTATGTGATATCTATGTGAATGGAACTTTGGAAATTGAGGGTGTGCCGTTTAACGCGGATTTGAATAGCCCTACTCTCTGGCGTATCTACGTGCCGGGCAATACAACCACCGGCGCGTTCTACAGCGACAATTTAAGAGTTTATGACGGTATGCGCCCCAGAAATATTGATGTGGATGACGCTGTGGTGGAGGAGCACAACGTGTTCAGCGACGCGGACGCGCTGGCGGTCTTAAACGGCAAAACAGCCCTCTCGCCCTATGGGGGAGTCCTGTACGCAAACGGTCAGAAGCAGGATGTGTCGGATTCCCTCATCCTGGAGGGTGAGGAAGCGCTGGTGACCCCTGCGGTGATGGAGAAGCTCTTCGGCGTCACGGTCACCGTGGAGGGAAATAAGGCCACCATCGGAAATGTGGTACTGGAGGCGGACAAGAAAGAGATTACCATTGACGGCGTCAGCACAGCCATTGCCGCGGCGCCCAGGCTGGTGGAGGGTACCCTGTATCTTCCGGTGAGCGCTTATGGCGAGCATGCGCTGGCGGAGGGGTGCTTCTACGACGACGGCCACGGCATGCTTCTGGTGAGCGGTCAGGCCATCAATACCGCCGACAGCCGCCTGAAGGAGGCAAACCTGTATCTGTTCTTTGAGCGGAAGAGTTCGGAGGAGTTAAAGGAGATGCTCCTTGCCGCCAACGGAGAGGACCTTGCGGCGGCCCATCCCCGCATTCTGGCCACGGCGGAGGATTTTGAACGCCTGCGGGAGGAGATTTCCACGGATTCCACCAAGGCTGCATGGTTTGACTATATCAAGACCAGCGCGGACGGATTCCTGGAGCAGGAGCCTCTGGAATACGTGATCTCCAACAGCCGGCTTCTGGATGTGTCCAATGCGGCTCTGATCCGCACGGCCAATCTGGGCATGGCCTGGCAGATCACCGGAGAACAGAAGTACGCGGACCGGCTGATCGAGGAGCTTCTTGCCATCGGCTCCTTCCAGGATTGGCACCCGGAGCATACCCTGGATACCGGGACCATGGCCATGGCGGCGGCCATTGGCTATGACTGGGCGTATGACGCCATGACCGAGGAGCAGAGAGAGCTTTTAGGAGAGCAGTTCTGGAGCCTTGGCCTTGAGACGGCCCGCGAGGCTTACTACGGGACAGCGGCCTACCAGTCCTGGTGGACCAAGACCGAGACCAACTGGGGCGGCGTGGTGAACGCCGGTTTCCTCAACCTGGCCCTTGCCCTGGCGGAGCGGGACCCGGATTATGCCATGGATATCGTGGCAAATGCCAAACGCAGTATGGAGTACACCATTTACCGGATCGCGCCGGACGGCGCCTGGTATGAGGGACCCAGCTACTGGCAGTATTTCTTCCAGTTCTTAAGCTATGCCCTGGCAGGCTATGAGAGCGCCCTGGGGGAGACGGATGAGACCCTGTCCTTCATGGGGATGGAGAGCTTCGCGAAGTATCAGATGTATTTCAGCGACCCCAGCGGAAATGTCAACAACTTCCACGACAGCGAGGAAGGGGCCATCGGCAGCTACGGACAGTTTTATCTGGCGGATAAGCTGAACATTTCGGGGCTGGCGGAATACCGGGTGAATTTCATGGAGCAGCAGAATACGGCGCCCACCGTCTACGATCTTCTCTGGTATGACATTGACGGGGAGGGCGGCTCCGAGACGGACAGCCTGCCCTTGGACGGCTACTACCGGGAAACGGAATTTTTCTCCATGCGGCAGAACTGGGAGGATGAAAATGCCCTCTGGGTATCCGCCCACGGCGGCTCCACCAACGCGGCTCACGACCACATCGATTCCGGCACCTTTGTGCTGAATCTGGGCGGCACCCGCTGGGCCATCGACCTGCCCAAGGAAATGCTTAGCTATGTGTCGGACGCGGAGAATCCCTCCATCCAGGCAGGCTACAACAGCTACTATTTTTACCGGAGGAAGGGCGAGGGCCACAACATCGTGGTGATCAACCCGGATTCCGAGCTGGAGATGGACCAGTCCCAGTTCGCGAAGGTCACGGAGATGGTATCCGGCACGGGCCGAAGCTACGCGGTGATCGATCTCTCCGGGGCCTATCAGGAGGATGTGAATTCTTATCTGAGAGGATACCTGGTGTCTGAGGGACGCAGGGCATTTACGGTGCGGGACGAGATCGACTTAAAGGAGGACAACTCCGAGCTTTACTGGTTCCTGCACACGGAGGGCCAGGTGGTGATCCAGGACGACCAGACGGCAGTCATTTTACAGGACGGAAAACAGCTGAAGGTACAGTTTGCAACGGACGCGGAGGATTATGAGCTGTCCGTGATGGCGGCGGAGAAGCTTCCCACCTCCCCGCAGTTTGAGGAGACGGCCAACCCCAAGGTGAGCAAGCTGGCGTTAAAGCTTACGGGAAGCGGCAAGGTCAACATCACGGTGAAGATGTCCCTGATGGGGGAGGAGCCCAGCCTGACCGGGCCGGAGGATACGCCTATCGCGGAGTGGACCGTGGAGGGAGACGACACGATCTCTGCGGAGGGCGCCGGCAGTGCGGCAAGGATTTCGGAGCTTCGCATCAACGGGCAGCCTTTGGACTATTTCCTGCCGGAGACCTTCTATTATGAGTACAGTCTGGGGGAGACGGAGGAGAGCGCCGAGATCACGGCGGACGGCACCGGACGGGTAGAGGTAGTTACTTATCCGCTTGCGGACGACTGTGAGCTGAAGGAGGTCCGGGTCTATGACGACGCGGGAAAATACACCTCCTACGTGCTGAAGATCCTGCCCTACGACCCCTATTCCCAGTCTCAGTATATCCGCCATGACGTGGTGGAGGTCTGGGGAAGCAAGGAGCAGACCGACGAGCCCAACTACTTCGAGGGAAGCGCCGACGGAGACCTCGGCACCCGCTGGAGCGCCGAGGGAATCGGCGAATATGTGGTGCACGATCTGGGAGAGGAGAAGACCATCGACGCCTTCGGCGTGGCCCTGTGGATGGGAGCCCAGAGAAATTTCTACTTTGATCTGGAGATCTCCAACGACGGAGTGAACTTTACGCCGGTGGTGAAGGATTATGTGAGCAGCGGCACCACGGAGGACATTGAGATCATCCCCCTGGAGGAGAGCGTCACCGCAAGGTACGTCAGGTATATGGGCTACGGAAATTCCGTCAATGCGTGGAACAACGTCATCGAGCTGGCCTCTTATATCAAGAGAGACTCCGTGGACACCGGAGACGAGGGCGGCGAAACGCCCGGCGGAGATTCCGGCGATGAGGGCGGCGAAACGCCCGGCGGAGATCCCGGCGACGAGGGCGGCCAGACACCCGGCGGCAGCACTGGAGACGAGGGCGGCCAGACACCCGGTGGCAGCACTGGAGACGAGGGCGGCCAGACACCCGGTGGAAATACCGGAGACGAGGGCAGTCAGACGCCCGGCGGGAATACCGGAAGTGACGGCGGAGACGCCCAGGACGGCAAGGGAGACGGCGCGGACGCTCCCAAGACGGGAGAGGGAAGCGGCGCGAACTGGGCGCTGTATGTGCTTCCCCTGATGCTGGTCTGCATTCTGGCCCTGATCGGCCTTGGGCAGATGAAACAGCGGTTCTTTGGCAGACGGTAGAAGGTTTGTGAAATAAGCGATTCATTGTTACTTTTCATGGAGTGGGGAAATAGACAAACTTTCCAGCTTTTGACTGGAACGTAGCCCTGGAAGGCGCATTTGTTATAAGCAGACCATTGAAAGACGCCGGCACTTGGCGAACCGGCCGCTTGCGGGCGGCGAGCCTAGTACCGCTGCGTCTTTCGCTGAGCGGAAGCGTGTCTGCGTGAACAAATGCGCCATCCAGGGCGGCCTCCAGACAAAAACTGTCACTAGTTGAATATTTCCCCACCCCCTGAAATGCAGCGATTCATTTCCTGAAACGTGATCATGGTTACATGGTTCTCATTGCCGTATTCCAGTGCTTTCTCGGTAAAACCCGTCTTAGAGAACAGATAATACCATTTTTCAGGATAGGAAAAGAGGCTGCCGCGTTCCAGCAGTTTTTTTATGACTGCGGTATCAACAGGCGTATTGTGCCATTTACATTCCCCCAGCAGCGCCTGGTTTCCGGAGACTGCCATAAGATCCACCTCCTCCTGGGAATGGGTGTGGGGATTGGCGCCCCACCATTTTCCAAGCCTGCCTATGAAAAAGGGGAGTGTGAGCTGGACCTCTGGCAGGAAGAGATACTGCGCGCAGATATCCTCGAATATTCTGCCCATAAACTGGGGCAGACGCGGCTTTACCAGGTTGTGATAAACGCCGGAGCCTGCGCCCATGGAAATAGCGCTGGCATTGGGCCTTACAAAGCGGTACCAGAACAGGAACATGGTGTCGCAGAGCTGATATAAGGTCTTGCGGCTGTTTTCCTTTTCCGTGACCGGAAATTCTTTTCGGACAATTCCCAGTGAAATTAACGAGGCAAGCTGACTGCTGCATCCGCTTGTCTCAAGTCCTGTTTTGGCGGCAATTTCATTCATACGGCTGTGCCCGGAGGCGATGGCCGAGATGATGGAGTGGTAGGAGGCGGGCTCCTTAAGCTCCTGTTTGAGCAGATTGGAGGGTTCCTCGAAGAGGCGTCCGCTTTCATCAAAGAACAGGTCGGTCATATTGGTATCCAGATCTTCCGTGGGACGAATCCGGTTCAGATATTCCGGAATGCCGCCGGTAACCCCATAGAGAACAGCCTTCTCCTCATCAGAAAAGGAAGTCAGCATCTGCCGGGCTTCAAAGTAGGTAAAAGGGTGCAGCTTGAATTGCGCGGTACGCCTGCCGTAAAGGGGACTCTTATAGCCCAGCACCTGATGTTCCATGAAGCTCATGGAGGAGCCGCAGAGGATCAGGAAAAGCCTGCTGTACTGCCAGGTATTGTCGATATGGCGCTGCAGTAAAGAAGAGATCGCGGGATAGGAGGCGGCTAGATAAGGATATTCGTCGATCACAAGAATCTGGCGTTTGTCGGCACAGTGAGTGTCAATGTGTGCAAGCAAGGCTTCATAAGAAGCGAAGGACACGTCCGTCTCCTGGGGAAAAACAGCTCTTGTCAGTCCGGCGAGATTCTCTGCCTGGGTTCCTTCTGCCGCCATATAATAAAAAGCGTCCTTATCTTTTATAAATTCTTTGATCAAGGTGGTTTTCCCCACCCGGCGTCTGCCGTAGAATACCGCAAATTCAAAGCCCCCGCTTTGGTATAGTTTGTTTAGCTTCGCAAGCTCCTGCTGTCTTCCGATAAACATAAGATTCCTCCGTTCTTGATCGTGGATTATGGCTCGTTCTATAGGAATGATAAAAAAACTGCCGTTTTCTGTAGATTTGACAGGCTTCATTACTAATCACACAATTACTAATTGCCTGATTAGTAATTACGCGATTAGTATATCACAGCTGAAAGGATTTTACCACCGTTTTTGCCTGCAAAATTCAAAATTTTGTCCCCGGCGCCAGCGCAAAAAAGTGCTATTGCAAAACAGCCTCCGGCTGGTATAAAGTAGAAGCAGGAGAGGATAGCTATGAAGATAAGATACAAATATTTATTCCGTCTCATTGCGGTGGCGGTGCTGGTGCTGCTGATCCCCATGCTCTTATTTATCTCGTTTTTCTGGAAAAAATCCTTCGATGAGATGAAGGAGGGAAACGACGCTTATTACGAGAAGATGGCGGCATCCTTTTCCAATCAGTTCAGCCGGACCGTGATGAGCTTAAAGGACCATGCGTCCCAGATCAGCGTGGCCAGCAAGAATCAGAGCAGCGTTTTCTACGAGGGAGAGGAAGCTTTTGCCCGGAATCTATATTGGTATTACGAAGGCGTCGATGAGATGAAGCGGGAGTATTCCGATTTCAATGCCAGCGAGTGCGGGATCTACTACTATGCCTTGGACAGTGTCATAACAAGAACCAGCAGTCTGACCCTGGAGCAGTATCTGAGCGCCATTCGCCTGACGGAGGGAGAACAGGCTTCCGCCAGGGCCTTTTTTGACGGGGAAAATTATCGGATGATGAGTCTTCGTTTTGCCACCACCAATACGGAGGAAAATGCCGGAGGGGATATGCTCGTGGGCTACTGCACCACACTGGGGGGGAATCAGGACAAGGTCATGATCTTTTACCGGCTTCGCCCGGCGGATATGGGGGACATGCTGGCGTCCGGCTTTGAGGACGGGATCTGCTTCTATGTGCTGTCTCAGGATACGGGGGAGCTTCTCCTGGCCATGGGGGACGGCGCGGCAGGACTTGCGGTGCGGGAAGAGGCGGACGGCGCGGCAGGACTTGCGGTGCGGGAAGAGGGGGACGGCGAGGCAGGGCTTGCGGCGCGGGAAGATGTGGACAGCGCGGCCAGTCTTTTGCCGGAGGCCTCGGCTATTTACAGCAGGGAGAGCAGTGTGCTGCCCCTTCGGTATGTGACGGCGGTGACTGAGAATTCCAGACAGAGCAGCGTGACGCTGTTTTATCAGGACATGCGGCGGATGACGGTATTTATGATGGTGGGCATGGTGTTCATCTGTATCATGGCCCTTTATCTGGAATATAAGCCCGTCAAACGGCTGGTGGCCGAGATGGAGGGGGAGGGGACGGATGAATTTGACGTCATCCGCAACACCTTGAACGAGCGGCATACCAGGATCTTGGAGCAGGAGCTGTTGATCATCGACCTTTTGGTGAATCACCTGATCCACGGCATGCAGATTCAGCAGGAACGTTTGGAGAAGCTGGGGGTGGACGCCTCCATGGACCATTACCGGGTCTTTCTGCTGGAAGGGAAGATGCTGCTGTCGGGAGAGGTGGAGCAGCTGTCCCGGCGGGTGGAGCGGGACGGGCAGGCCAGGCTGTTCGTGACGGATCTTCAGGGCGAGGAGATGAACGTCATCATCGCCTTTCAGAAGGGGGCAGGGGGAACCGTGGAGGAAGAGATTCGCTCCTGGATGAAGGAATATCTGGGGCTGGGCTGTTCCCTGCTTGCCGGCAGACTGGTGGAAAGGCTGGATGACATCAAGATCAGCTTCCAGTCCTGTCTGGAACAAAAGGACAAGGAAGAAGCAAAAGAGTTGATCGAAGAATTAAAATCCACCGGCGGGAAAAAGGAAAAACAGAAGCAGTTAAAGAAGGACGTCCTGGCTTATCTGGAGATCCATTACCGGGACCCGGATCTAAGTCAGGTGCAGGTGGCGGACGCCTTTCAGATCTCCAGCTACACCCTGTGCAGGATGTTTAAGAAACAGGTGGGCGTGGGCTATACGGATTATGTAAACTCCAAACGGCTGGAATATGCCAAGGAGCTGCTTTTGACCACGGATTACTCTGTGCGGGAGATCGCCGTGGCTGTGGGCTTCGCCAACGAAAATTATTTTTCTCGGATCTTCAAGACCATGGTGGGGGTCACCCCCACGGCCTTCCGGGAGGAGGCGGCGGAGGGGTAGCGCGGCGGCACATGACTGCCCGCCGCCGTTTCCGCTAGAGCTTTAAATTCTGCATTTTCTCGCAGTAATACTGCACGTTCTCAAACTTCGCGTCCGGGGCGATCCGGTGGTCCGGGCAGGGGATGTAGCCGCCCAGGGCAATGAGGGGCTTCAGCCGCTCGATCTCCGCGTCGATGGCCGCGTAATTTCTGGAAAATACGGTCTTGTTCATGCCGCCCACGCCACGCAGCTCCTTGCCATATTTCTCCCGCCAGGGGGCGATGCTGGCGTTCCAGGTGCCCACCTCGATGGGGAACATGGTGTTGACGCCGTTTTTCAGCCAGATGGGAACCAGGTGGTCGATATAGCCGTCGCAGTCCACGGAGACAATGTCGATGCCGTAGGAATGCAGCAGGTCTGTGATCTTCTTATAGTGGGGCGCCACATACTCCTCAAAGACGGCGGGGGAGACCAGAGGCCCGTTCTTAAAGCAGATGTCCTCCCAGAAATGGGCGTAGTCAAAGCGCGCGCCGGTCTGAAGGACGGCCTTGGCGCAGCGGTAGGCCAGGTCCCCCACCGTGTCGATGATCTCCGCGAACAGCTCCTCGTCATCCACATAGAGATAGCTTAGCTGCTCCACGCCCAGAAGATTGCGCACTTCCCCGATCAGGGAGCCGCAGTGAAGGCCGATGGGCAGCTCCCGGTCCTCCGGCGCGGGGAGATTTGTGAAACGTCTGGTATTTACCCGCCTTGCGCTCCAGGTAAGCCGGGGCAGATAAAGCTCCTCCCAGGCCTTCCGGTCCGTGAGGGAGGTGCCGATCTCCGCGGGGATGGAGACGATGCCGGGCTTCACCAGGACGATGAGTCCCTCTGCATCCCGGATGATCCGGCTGCCGTCGGGCTTTTCCTCCAGGATCTCCGGCTCAAAGGCGGGATAGAGCAGGTTGTTGGTGCCCAGACAGGAGTTCCAGTTAAAATCAAAGCCCAGGCGCCGCATGATGGACTGGTCCGCCGGGGAGTTGTCCCCCTTCTTCTGGTACCCCTGCGCCTCTCTTTTGGTGATGTGGCCCTCGGCCGCCCATTTGTCCAGGGTCTCGTTCCAGTATCCAAAGGATACCACCGGAAAATGGTCGTACTTCTGATAGTGTAAAATCGCGTCTACATTTTCTCGGAATGTCATAAATTACCTCCCAATGCTGAAATATACGTAAATTTGCGGTACTTCTGAATCGCGGCGGCGCGTCGCGCGGAGCGATTCGCGGGTATCGCGGGGCTGGATATGTTCCGTCCTCCACTCCCATTATACGGAAGGAAATTTGAGAATCAATGTGGAAAATAGTTGAAAAATGCTGAAAAATTGTTTATTCTTGAAAAAAGGGGCTTTTGGAAGAACAAAGGGACGTTAAGCACTGGGCCCGGCGGGGCCTAAGGAGGGAAAATCATGTTTCTTCGTTATGAGATGGGGGATCAGTCCCTGCAAAGGGCATATCCGGTACTGAAAACGAGACAGACGGAGCTGCTTCCCTTTGCCGTGACAAATCTGGGGGATTTTACCTGCGACGGCAGCTATTTCACCAGGCGGCAGGGGCTCTGGGAGTGCCTGTGCCTGTACACGCTCTCCGGGGAGGGCATGGCGGAATTTGGCGGGAAGCGGGTGTCCTTAAAGCCGGGGGACGCGCTGCTTTTGGACTGCCGGGAATATCAATATTACGGTACGCTGCGGGAGCCCTGGCATTTTCTGTGGTTTCATTTCGCTGGAAAATGCGCCTTCGACTATGTGAAGCTTCTGAACGCGGACGGCGGCGGCCCCATTTATCTTGGAAACCGCGTTTCCTTTCCCAGCTATTATAAAAAGCTGTATACCCACGCCGCGCAGTTCGATCTGCAGGGGGAGCTGGTGATGTCGGCGGTGGTGCAGAATCTTCTGACGGATCTGATCCAAGGTTCATCCGCAATTATCCGTTAAGCCCGACTTTGAATACATCAATTTCGCAGCCAGTAAGGTTATGTTACATCGTCCATACATGGTACGCTTTATCATTTTTAGTTTGCTGTTG
>CALWDR010000321.1 GCA_944376745.1 uncultured Lachnospiraceae bacterium | reverse complement strand
GGTGATAGAGATATTATAGTGCAGGGAAGTGAAAAAATCAAGAATGGAATGCGGAACGTTTGTGTCAAGTGTTCGTTGGCACTTTTTCCATTTTTTTGGGGGACGATACCCGTCGCGATGGCTGCGGGATGCGGGAAAGCATGTGAATTGGCCGAAGCGGAGTATAAATCCAATAATGAGCAGGCGCGCAGGATCGACGAGGGTCTGTTATCTATACTTAACGGCTCCGGTCTTTCCTATCATATCAACGGGGATCAGGCGTTTTGTTTGTCTAATACGTTGAATCTTTGTATTGAAAGGGTTTCCTAAATTTGTTTTTTGAGACATTTCATTGTCTTTTTGTTGTGAAATACCCGTTATCCTGTTCTTATCAAAAAGAAAGGCGGGATAACATGAAAGCGATCATCAAGCGGGAACTGAAAAATTATCTGAAGAATCCACTTCTGTGGCTGGGGCTTCTGTTTGCTCTCTTCTGGCTGGTTCAGTTCCTGAGTCCCTATTTAACAATTCACTATTTTCAGTCGGAGCAGGAGCTTGAAGCTCTGGAGCCGGGAAATATCGCGGACGCGGATATTATGGAGGGGTACCTTCCGGCTACGGAGGAGGAGCGGATGGAGATTGCCATTAAGAAGGAGCTGCCCAATATCGTGGAGGTGCTTGGAATCACCGAGGGGGAGGCCAGGGAGCTTCTGAATGAAATGCGGCAGAGAGGCTTAAGCCCCGGTGAGATGATGGATGAGCTGTATGGGAAATATGATTACTATACCTCTTATGGCCTGGACTACTGGTACCAGGTGTCGGAGCTTCGCAAGGGGAGCCTTGGGGAGGCAAATGCCTACATTGAGGAAAGCCTAAGGGACCATTCCTTTTCCTACTATTTCGGCAGAAAGTTTGCGGATTTTGGCGGGTTGGTCTTGGGATTTTACGCGACGATACTGTTAGCGTTCCTCTTTATCCGGGATATGAAGCGGGATACCTATGAACTCCTTCACACAAAACCGGTTTCTGCATTTGCATATATCGGCGGCAAGGTGGCCGGGGGATTTCTGGCCATGGGGATGGTCTGGGGGATCTTAACCCTGATCTTCGGCGTCTGGTGCCAGGTTTACGGCTGGCGGCAGGGATTTCCGGTGAATTTTCTGGAATTTGTGGGGAATGCGGCTGTTTACATTTTACCGAACATGCTGATGATCGTCTGCGTGTACACCCTGGCGGCGCTGGCCTTCCGAAATCCTTTGCCGGCCATGCCCTTCCTGTTTCTGTACATTGTCTACTCCAATATGGGCGGCAGGGGGCCGGACGGAACCTACGGGTATTACGGGCGTCCCCTGGCCATTATGGTACGGTTTCCGGGAACCTTCTTTGACACCGCGCCGCCGCCTCTGGCTCTCTTGAATCAGACCTTTCTGATTCTGGCCTCGGGCCTTATTGTGGCGGGCGCCGCCTGTCTCTGGAAAAGGAGGCGGGTGTGATGAAGCGGGAACTGAAAATCTGCCTTCCGGGTTACAAAATTGTTTATTCGCTCTGCTATGTGGTGATCTTAAGCTTCATCCAGGGGGTGGCCTTTGTGGATGAGATCGGCGGGGCCCTGGACGCCAATCTGGCGCTGCTGGCGGTGGTCTTCTGCGCTGAGACCTATGTGATGGAGCGAAACGGGAAGCGGAACGAGATCATCGGCCTGTATCCCATGGGGCGGAAGGTGCGCATGGTGTTTCGGAGGATGGCGGTACAGCTTCTGTATCTCTGCCTGCTCTCTTACGGAGGATTTTTCTTCTTTTTCTGGCAGAGGCCCGTGAATCTGGGCGTCAACTCCTTCTGGTTCCTGTTTGGGACCTACGGGCTGGCCGTGACGGCAACCATTTTATTCTGGGGAATGCTGTCCATGACACTGTCCAACCTGTTTAAGAATCAGTGGGCGGGGATCGGGCTGTCGGCGGCGCTGTGGCTGGTCGTCGTGTACAGCCTGGGAAAATCGGCGCTGGGAAATTATGGCATTTTCGCCTATGGATACCGCAGTCTGACGGAGCCGGGGGAGGTAAGCTGGCTTCTGGGAAAGGGAATTGGCGTTCTGCTGGCGGCGGTTATGGCGGCAGGCGTGCCCTGCATTTTAAAGAAAAGAGGTTAAAGGGATGAATATTACGATCAAGGATCTGACGGTAACATTTAAAAACGGAATTACGGCGGTGAATCATGTGGATCTGGAAATCCCCCAGGGCATTTTCGGACTGCTGGGAGAAAACGGCGCGGGCAAGACCACCCTTATGCGGGTGCTGACCACGGCGGTGAAGCCCACCGGCGGCTGCGTGGCCATGGATCAGACGCTGTACGAGGAGAGCAACTACGGGGCCATCAGGAAGAAGATCGGCTATCTGCCCCAGGAACTGAACCTCTACCCCAATCTCACTGTGCGGGAGTGCCTGGAATATCTGGGGGAGCTTTCCGGCGTGCCCAAGAAGGCGTGCAGGGAGAGGATCGATTTTTATCTGGAAAAGACCAGCCTTCTGGAGCATCAGAAGAAGAAAATGCGGCAGCTCTCCGGCGGCATGAAGCGGCGGGTGGGGCTGATCCAGGCTCTCTTAAATGAGCCGGAATTTTTGATCATCGACGAGCCCACCACGGGCCTGGACCCGGAGGAGCGCATCCGCATCCGCAATCTTCTGGTGGATTTTTCCGAGAATCGGACGGTGCTTTTTTCCACCCATGTGGTGGAGGACCTGGCGGCCACCTGCAGCCGGCTGGCCGTGATGCGCAAGGGCTCCTTCCTCTACACCGGCACGGTGCGGGAGCTATTGGACATGGCAAAGGGCCATATCTGGGTCTGCACCGTTGGGGACGAGGCCGAGGCCAGGGCCCTGGAGCAGAAGTATCACATTTCCTCCAAGCAGTTTGTGGAGGGCGGCATGCGGCTGAAGATCATCAGCGAGGGGAAGCCGGAGATTCCCTGCAGCCAGCCGGAGCTTACCCTGGAGGACGCCTATGTGTATGTGATGAGCCGTTAGTTTCCGCCAGCACTGCACGAAGCGCAGTGCAGATCTGTCGTGAACGTCAGGTATGTGATGGGCAGCAGGGACTAGTCCTCCTCGATGACGTGGATCTCCAGGTAATCGAAGGGGATTTCCTCCACGAAATTGTCCTGGTAGAACCGGGCCTTGTCGTGGCGCTTGAATTCCGCGATGGTGGAGTCCAGCCAGATCGGCTTGCTTAGATCAAATTCGTAGCAGACGGCGTCCAGAGCCTGGAAGATCTTGTGGGTTCTGGTGTCGTCTGTATTGTTTTCTATGACGGTGTCCTTGATGAGGTGGTTGTCCTTCCATATTTTAAACCAGATGCGCATAGGAGGATTCCTTTCTTTGTGTTGTATAGTCGTATTGCGTATCACGCTGCACCACAGGCCGGTTCCGAAAAGCAAGTTGCCAGGCAGGCCGTGAGCGGCGATGTTTTAGTAAGTATATCATCTTTTCGCTTTTACTACAAATAATTTTGTCGATTTTGAAAAAGGTCTTTACAGGAACGGCCAAAAGTGATAAAAGAAAAATACAATACAAAAACGTTTACGGAACCCGGGCAGGGGGACGGACAACGGAAATTTTCTCAAAAAGGAGCAATCGAGACATGACACATTACGAGAGAATTCATCTTGCCATGAGCCACAGGGAGCCGGACCGGGTGCCGGTCATGTGTCAGCTGAGCCAGGGGTATATGGCGATCAACGGCGGCGAAAAGCCCTTCGACATGTATTTTAATGCGGAGAGCGCGGCCAGGGCATTTTTTAAGACCCGCAGGGATCTGGATTTTGACGGGATTCTTCTGAATGTATGCTTTGAGGATGACTGGCGGGACACCTATGAGCAGGCGAAGGTGGAGAACACCCCGGATGGGGAGCGCTACATCCTGCCAAACGGGCAGGTGTATGAGGACCGGAACGGGCAGCTGACGCTGACCCATGACCCGAACAAGGAGAAGAATCTTGTGGATATTGAGGAGATCGAGCCGGAGGAGGTACCTCTGCGGCTTGACTATTCCGGCGCTATGGCCCTCCACAGGCTGGCGGTGGCGGAGGGAAAGCGGGAGCATTTTTCCGTCCACGGGGAGATCGTCTCGCCCTTCGACTGCCTGTGCGTGCTTCTGGGCCTTGAAAATGCCATGATGGCCATGATCACGGACGGCGAAAAATGCGAGGCGATCCTGGCCCGCTATGTGGACCAGTGCGAGGCCTTTGCCAGGGCTCAGATCGATGTGGGCGTGGACACCATGAAGATTTCCTCCCCCTTTGCCGGAGGCAGCTTTATCTCTCTGGAATTTTATAAGCGCTTCGTGGTTCCCTTTGAGCGGGAGGTGGTGGGCCGGATTCACGCCTACGCGCCGCAGATCCCGGTGTACACCCACACCTGCGGATTTATCGGCGACCGCCTGGAGCTGATGGCCGCAAGCGGCATCGACGGCATCGAGTGCATGGACCCGCCGCCCCTTGGCAATACGGAGCTAAAGGACGCCAAGGCCCGTGTGGGGAAGAAGCTTTTCCTGAAGGGAAATATGGATTCCGTCAATGTGCTGCTTCAAGCCACGCCGGAGAGCCTGGAGGAATACGTGCGGGATATGCTCAAAGACGGCATGGCCGGAGGAGGGTACATCCTAAGCTCCGCCTGCTCGGTGGCGCCCAACGTGAAGCCGGAGATCTTAAAGCTGCTGGTGCCGCTGGCGGAGAAATATGGGAGGTATGGGCAGGAGGGGGAATGAAGGTTGTCCTGTCTGTGGAAAAATGGAATGACAAAATGGAAACAGACCTGTAAAATTAAGATAAGAAAGAAAAGGAGAAGCAGGAGAATGAATGCGAGAGACAATACCTTACGGGCAATCCGTTTTGAGAGACCGGAGTATATTCCTATGCATTTTTCTATCAATGACGCATGCTGGAATGCTTACCCCCAGGAGGAGCTGTTTGAACTGATGGAGAGCCATCCGTTGCTTTTTCCTGATTTTGTCAGGCCAAACCTGCCTTATGTGCCTCAGTATCTCAATGTGGCCAGGAAGGATCAGCCCTATGTGGACGACTGGGGCTGTCTGTGGGAGACAACGGTGGATGGAATTACCGGAACGGTCACAAAGCATCCTCTGGCGGACTGGGAAAATTTTTCCGAGTATTCCATTCCGGACCCGCATACCTGTATGGGCGTGGGGAAAATGGACTGGGATGTGGAAGCGGAGAAGATGAAGGAGAGAAAGCAAAAAGGGCTGTTTACCCAGGGAGGCTTGCGGCACGGGCACACCTTCCTGCAGCTGTGCGATATCCGGGGCTATGAAGATCTGATCTACGATATGGAGGATGAAGAACCCAGACTGTGGCAGCTGATCGATAAAATTGAGGAATTCAATACCTATATTATCGGGCAGTATCTGAAGATGGAGGTAGATATGATGACTTACGCCGAGGATCTGGGCATGCAGTACGGACCCATGCTCTCGCCGGACAATTTCAGGAAATACATTCTTCCTTCCTACCGCAGAATGATAAAGCCTGCCAGAGACAAGGGAACCATCATCCACATGCACTCGGACGGGGATATCCGTACCCTGATCTCGTCCCTTATGGAAGGCGGCGTGGAGGTGTTCAATCTCCAGGATCTGGTAAACGGTATTGACTGGATCGAGGAGAATCTTAAGGGAAAGGTCTGTATTGATCTGGACATCGACAGGCAGAAGATCACACCTTTTGGAACGCCCGCGGATGTGGATCACCTGATCCTTGAGGAAGTGCGGCGGCTTGGAAGCAGGGAGGGCGGCCTTATGCTGATTTACGGGCTCTATCCCGGCATCCCTCTTCAGAATGTCAAGGCGCTGATGGACGCTATGGAGAAATACGCGTTCTATTTTTGTTGAGGTCATTCCACGCGTTCGGAATGGAAGTTCTCCGCCTTATTTACCGCCGGAAAACGGTTTAAAAAAGAAGCCTGCTGTTGAAACGAAGAAAAAGAGCCGGAACTGGCCTGTCAGAACAAATTTCTGACGAGGCCAGCCCCCGGGGATTTCCGATGGTGTCTCTGGTGTAGAGGAATAGATTCATGATCTCTGTCTATTACTTTTCTGCGCAGGCATATTTATCAATAAATTCCCTGGCCTCGTCCTCTCGAATATGGAACCGCCTCTGTAATTTCTCCAGGATGCGTTCTTTCGGGATATTTTCTTCCAGATTGTCAAGGATGAAAGCTTCGATACCCTGCTTCATGCCCTGTTCGATACCCTGTTTCATACCCTGCTTCATGCCCTGCTCCATGCCCTGTGCGATGCCCTGTTCCATGCCTTGCTCGATACCCTGCTGAATCCCTCTGTTCAGCAGCATTTCCTCTCTCTCATATACTTTCATATAGCCCACTGACACCCCCTTATCATGTTTTACGGTTTCTACCATGGACTGGATCTGTTTTAGATTCTCGTTTGCTGCGTTGGCTCTGGTGGTGTGCTCCATATAGGTAAGAAGCTGGCGCAGCTCCTCCCGGGGATTTCCGACGGTGCCCCTGGTGTAGAGGAACAATGTCCTGGCTCCGTCGTCGTAGGGCATCTGCGGTTCCTCCAGGC
>CALWDR010000320.1 GCA_944376745.1 uncultured Lachnospiraceae bacterium | reverse complement strand
TCCGATGATCAGGAAGAAGGAGAGGGTGACGCCGCCAGCGATGAGATCGTATTTCCTTTATCGGAGACAATGACCTTTACAGGCTTCGCTTCCATGTATGGGGAATCCGCTCTGACGGATAATCTGGCCTGGCAGACCGCTCTGGAGAGGGCAAATATCGATATTGAACTCACCAACGTATTGCAGGCGGAGCTTGGGGAGAAGAGAAATCTGCTTCTGAATGGAGGCAGTGATTACCCGGACATGTTTTTCAAATCCAACTTTTCCTCGGCTGACCTTGAGAATTATGGCGGGCAGGGGATCCTGATTCCTCTTGAGGATCTGATGAGAGAATACGCGCCGAACTTCTGCGCGCTGATGGACGAGACGGATGGATGGGACTATATCACGGCGTCAGACGGCCACGTATATTCCTTCCCCATGCAGGCAGAGAAAAATCCGCAGATGCCATACTGGATCAACAAACGGTGGCTGGATAATCTCGGCCTGGAGGAACCCACCAGCTATGACGAGCTGTATGAAGTGTTAAAAGCCTTCAAGGAGCAGGACGCCAATGGAAACGGCGACCCCAATGATGAGATTCCCATGGCGGCTGATTCGGGAAATCCGATGATCTATCTGTATATTTATCAGGATTATATGGTAGATCCTGATTATATGCTGGGAATCGACGACGATGGATTATTCTTTGTTCCCACGGATGAATCCTTCCAGGAACTTATCCGTTTTGCGACCAAACTGTATGAGGAAGAATTGGTAAACCAGGATTGTTTTACTCTGGATGGCGCACAGAAGAGAAGTAACGGCCAGCTGGGTGATACTTATGGCTTTTTCGCGGATGCTGCTTCCTTCCTGACTGTGGGGAGAGACAATGACGATGATTACATTATGTTGACACCCTTTACCGAGGGGACTTTCCCGTTGGCGGATAAATATACGCCGGGTGCTATGGTTATTACGGATGTCTGTGAAAATCCCGAAGTGCTGGTAGCCTGGGCGGACTACTTCTATACGGAGGAAGGCGGTACCCTGGCTTGGATGGGCGTGGAAGGCGAGACCTATCAGATCAACGACGACGGCACCTGGGATTGGATTCTCGGTGGTGAGTATGGCGAGGATATCGCTACCGTCCGCAACAACGGAACCCTCAATGGCGGTCCGGCCATGCCGGTAATTCAGCCGGAGCTGTGGACAAAGATGTCTCCTGCCAGTGACGAGGACGAGGTGTATCTGAACTCCGAGAGGCGGAGAATCTATGAGGTGGGCGCAGTGTTCCCCTATCTCAGCTACACGGATGAGGAGAGCAAGGAGCTTGCTACTCTGTCCACAGATATCTATGCCTATGTGAACGAGTATTACGCGCAGGTTGTGACCGGGAAGTTGGTATTGGAGGACAGCTGGGACGATTATGTGAATACGTTGAATCAGATGGGGCTGGAAGACTTGGTTTCCATTTTCCAGGGGGCATATGCCAGGACGTTGGAGTAATCAGATGGTATGATTATGCGGGCAGAGGAATGGCGGTTTTGCCATTCCTCTGCTTTATCAAAACCCTTGAAAGAGAGGAAGCGAACAGATGTCAAGAACGATTGCCAAGAAGAAGAATTCCTTTGGGGCCCGGGTCAGAAGGGATTTCAGAAAAAACTGGATCCTTTACCTGATGATTCTGCCGGTTGTGGCGTATTTTATCATTTTTCACTATTGGCCCATGTATGGAATCCAACTGGCCTTCAAGGATTATGAGATAAAAAAAGGAATTTTGGGAAGCGCCTGGGTGGGACTGGAACATTTTCAGAGATTTTTTTCCGCCTACAATTTTAAAAATCTGATCCTGAATACCTTAGGGATCAGCCTGTACACCTTGCTGGTGGGCTTTCCCATTCCGATTATCTTTGCGCTGCTGTTGAATTATCTGAGGAGCAGGAAGCTGAAGAAAACGGTGCAGATGGTATCCTATGCGCCCCATTTTATCAGTACGGTGGTGATCTGCGGTATGCTGACCATCTTCATGAACCCGGATACCGGTATTTTAAATACGCTTCGGGGATTGATCGGTCTGGAGTCAGTGGAATTTCTGGCAAAGCCGGAATGGTTCAAATCCATTTACGTCTGGAGCGGCGTCTGGCAGGGCATGGGCTGGAGCTCCATCATCTACATTTCCGCCCTGGCCGGGGTGGACTATGAAATGCACGAGGCGGCCATCATGGACGGGGCCACCAAGATCCAGAGAATGATCCATATCGACCTTCCCTCCATCAAGCCTACCATCGTCATGCTGTTGATCCTGCAGCTGGGGTCCATGATGAATGTGGGGTTTGAAAAGGTATTTTTACTGCAAAACAGCTTAAACAAATCAGCCGCTTCTGTGATCTCTACCTATGTATATGAGGTGGGGTTGATCAATAATGATTATGGGTATTCCACGGCTGTCGGATTATTCAATACCATTATCAATGTGGCGCTGCTTTTGGGAGCGAATCTGCTGTGCAAAAAAACGTCCGGGGAAAGTCTGTTTTAGGAGGGAGAAGGATGAGAAACAGAGTAGCTGTAAAAAAGTTTAAACGGTCTTATACGGATAAGATCTTTGATGTTGTAAATGTGATCATTATGCTGTTGCTGCTGGTCATCTTTGCCTGGCCCCTGTGGTTTGTACTGATTGCCTCTATCAGCGATCCTGCCGAGGTGTGGGCGGGAAATGTACTGCTGATTCCCAAAAATCTGACCCTGATCGCTTATGAGACGCTGTTGGATTACGACGTCATCTGGACGGGCTATGGGAATACCATTTTTTACGCGGTGGTGGGGACCTTTATAAACCTGGTTATGACCGTCTGCTGTGCCTACCCCCTCTCCCGGAAGGATTTCATGCCCCGGAAGGTGCTGCTGCTTTTATTTATGTTTACCATGTATTTCAGCGGCGGCCTGATTCCCAACTATCTGGTGGTAAGCCAGGTAGGGCTGTTGGATACGCGCTGGGCCATGATCATCCCCGGAGCCATTTCTGTCTACAATATGCTGGTGGTGCGGTCCTACTTTATCAACAGCATTCCTGGGGAGCTGCAGGAGGCGGCCACCCTGGATGGGGCCAACACCGCCCAGTATCTGTGGAAGGTGGTGCTGCCCCTGTCAAAGCCGGTGCTTGCCGTGGTGGGATTGTACTATGGTGTTGCTCATTGGAATGATTTCTATACTGCGTTGATCTACATTTACAATGATAAATTATTGCCCCTGCAGTCCTATCTGCGGAACTTGCTGATGACTGCCCAATTGACCCTCAGCAATACGGTGGGGACCGCCATGAGCGCGGCGGAGATCGAAGCGCTGACCAAGCTGGAGCAGACGCTGAAGTTTTCCGTGATCATCGTGGCCGCGGTGCCGGTCCTGTGCATATACCCCTTTATACAGAAATTCTTTGTAAAGGGCGTTATGGTGGGCTCCGTCAAGGGGTAGGGCGCTTCCCTTCCCCCACAGGAACCGGGGGAAAGCCGGCGCCGCTTAGGCCCGGTCCTCTGCGCTTCGGAACTGGGAGGGGGTAAGTCCTGTCTCCTGCTTAAATTTTCTGCGGAAGCTGGAGGTGTTCAGATACCCCACCGCGACGCTGATCTCGTCGATGGGCATATCCGTGGTCCTCAGCAGTTCCTTGGCCTTTTCCATGCGCAGGGTCCAGAGATAGTCGGAAAAATTCTGTTTCAGCTCCTTCTTGCACAGACTGCTGATGTAGGCCACGCTCACGTGGAACCGGTCTGCCAGCACATAGATGGAGAAATCCGGCTGGCAGTAGGAAGCCTCGATCATCTGCCGGATCTGCTCCGGGTGGATCAGCCTGTCCGCCCCTTGTTCGCAGAACGCAAGAAGCTGCGACAGATTGGCCGCAATGGCCGCGCTCTTTTCGGCATAGGGACAGCTTCGGCAGAAATAGAGGGTCTCATAGTAAAGCTCCTGGTAGTCCTTAAATTTGATGTTCAACGCGTTCATGCGGTTGATGACAATGGTGAGCATATCCACCAGGACGCACCGGACAAAGAAGTCCGGCAGAGGATTTTCGGTGAGGGAGGAGCTGCCGATGACCTGGAAGATATCCTGGAGCAGATCTCCCGCTGCGGAAAAGAGATTTCCCTTTAAAAGCTCCGACAGCTTCTCCAGCTTGTCGTGGGGGTAGGTGTAGGAGCCGGAGCCGGGGAGCAGGGAGCCGGCATCCGCAACCGGCTGCTGAGGCCATAAGCTGCTTGCGCGCATGACGGATTCACATAGGGCGGGAATGTCCATGGGAGAGGCGCTCCCGGTACTGATGGCGGACAGATAGCCTTTTTCCCTGTGAAAGCGGTACAGCAGTTCCTTTAAGAGTTTGTCCTTATTTGGTTCCGTGCCGCTGTAATTGATCAAAAACAGCGCGCTGTTTTTGGCGGCTTCCAGGATGATGCAGGAATCCTCCCCCGGAAGAAACTCCTGAAAGTATTTTCGGATATGGAGGCAGCGCAGGGGCTTGTCCGGGGACTCCATACGGACCGCGAAGATTTCCCTGGATACGTCGGCGTCAAAGAACTGATCGATGTTGGGAAGCGTTTCCGGATCTTTGGTCTGGTTGGCGGAGATCAGCGTATCTAACAGGGATTTTTTGATGGAGAGCCGGTAATTTTCCAGCTTGTCCTTTAACAACTGATTTTCCTCCGTGGTCTGGGAGAAGGCGTCGTCCAACTGCTCCAGATACCCCTGGTTGGCTGCGGGATCCGACACGATCTTCTGCGTCAGCTCCCGGAGCGGGCGGTAGGTAATGCGCATGGCAAAAAAGACCAACAGGAAACCGATGCTGCCCAGCAGAAAGAGGGAGAGATACGTGCTGGCAAAGGCGCTGTTGATCTGCTGGGACAGGGAATCGTTGGAGATCATGGCGATCACGGAAAAGCCGTTGCGGATCTCCGTGCGTATACAGAGGGAGGAGGAATCGATCCTGGCTGTTCCGTCCGTAAGCTCCAGGGAATCCAGATAGGGCAGTAAAGCCTCGGAATTTACGCCGGCTACAAGCTGTTTGTTTTCATCCATCAGGGCGATGGCCGGCATGGTGTCTGAGACAAGGGTGTTCATGCGCTGCAGGATATCGTCAGTTTCCAGAATGTAAAAAAAGACATAATTTCTGCCGGAGCTTATAGCCGGAAAATAGATCAGATATTCGGCGGCTCCGTTGGAGAGATAAATTAATTGTCCGGAAGCGGCGTCATAATAAGGCGTCGGGTCAAAGGTGAGGGATACATTGTTGTCGTTTCGGATCAGAAAGGTTCCATTCTCGTAAAAAATGGAATAACGCGTGGAAATCACATTGTTAAAATTCTTAGGCATATAGCAGATGGCATCGATTAATTTGTTGGAAGAAATGTATTTTCCAAGCTCCCGATAGGCCTCGTAATTCTGCCAGCTTTCCGGCGAATACCGGGAGAGGATCAGCTGGATGTTGGTGGCCAGGGAGTGATCGATCTGAGATAAAAACACGAAATCATCGCTCATCTGTCCGGCAAGGTTCTCCAACTGGTTCTCCGACTGCTCGCAAAGCTGCGTAAAGTAGCGCCTGGTGAGCTGATTCCGTATAATAAAGAAAAATCCCAGAATCAAAATGGTAAATATGAGAAAGTAAGAGAGAAAGTACCTCAGCCATGTTTTCCATGAAAAATTTTTCTGAAATTTATTCATAAATTTTATCGCTCCTGTGTTGGTTTCATTCCTTTGCCGTTTGTGGGCCGTTGAGTGTTTCCATGAGGCGCCGGGTTATGTCCAGATCCCAGGCGAGCCTGGAAAGCACGTATTTATCCCGGATATCCCTGGTAGCCGCGAAGGTCATGGGCAGCGTGGCCGGGTCTACTTTAAGCTCCGCGGCGGTCTTGGGGGCTTTTAAGCTGGTCAGAAGCTGTTCCAGCGTGCTGCTTGGCGGGATCTCCTCCCGGATCACGGAGAGGATTTCATCCCAGCGGTCCAGGATAATGGCCAGCCGTTTGGCGTGAAGGGCGGGATCGTATTTATGCTCCCTCTGTTCCAGCGCGATCATGGCGTCGGCGCCCTTCCCCAGAAATTCCCGCAGGCGCAGGCTCCATGCTTCATAGTCGAAGGAGGCCGCATGGAGAAGCGCCGCCTCCCTGTTGAGGGGAATGAGCGGAAGCTGCTCGTATAATCTGGCGGCGATCAGGGTGGCCACGGCGCATTGAATCCCGTGCAGATCCGTGCTGGTATGAAATTCCAGCCCCCGCATATCCCAGATGTGGGAGAAGTAATGCTCCACGCCGGAGGCAGGCCGCGAAATGCCCGCATAGCCCATGGCGAGGCCGCCGGTGATAAGCCCCTCAAAGACGGCTGCCACCGCCCGCTCGTCCCGCCCCAAAAGCCCGTCCGCGCTCTGGACGCATTTGGCAAGCGCCTTTCGCACCAGCCCGGCGATGGTCTCGCAGTAATACTCCCCGGTGATGATGTGGGACAGCCGCCATTCGCAGATGCTGATATACTTGGCCAGCATATCCCCAAGCCCTGCCAGCAGCATGCGCCTGGGCGCCTGCCTTAAAATGTCCGTGTCCCCGAGGATGGCTTTGGGGCAGACGGTGGGCAGGGATACCTTCAGGCCGTCCATGGCCATGGAGGAGGTGGCGGAGGCGTATCCGTCCATGGAGGGGGCGGTTGCGATGATGATATAGGGTTTCC
This sequence comes from uncultured Lachnospiraceae bacterium, assembly GCA_944376745.1. Classification (GTDB taxonomy): domain Bacteria; phylum Bacillota; class Clostridia; order Lachnospirales; family Lachnospiraceae; genus 14-2. The sequence goes on along the minus strand of CALWDR010000320.1, from coordinate 2,058 downwards.
CGGAAATATGGCTTAAGAGCTTGCCAAGGTCGTTGAGAACGCCGGAGCCCACGGCCAGGATGATGTCGCAGGTGACGTCGAAATGCATCACGCAGGAGCCCACGGCGGATTCGTCCGGCTCCGGGGAGTCCGCAAAGACATAGCTTGAGAGAGGGAAGGCTTCCGCCGTCAAAATGTCACGGACCTTCTGGCCGGCAGCCTCATAGGTATTTTTGTCTGCCAGAAGAAACGGCTTCTGCGCCCGGTACTCTTTCAAGAGCTCCGGCAGATGGCGGAGAGCGCCTTTTTCAATGAGGATGTCCTGGATCTGCGTCCGGTGCGTCCTGCCGCAGCTGCAGTGAAATTCCTTTTGGTATGTAAAATGTGTTTGTTCCATCTGTGGTTCACTCCCTTGATAAGCAGTAAGATTCATGTTATTCTATTTTAACGGAAATGCGCAGTTACCGAAAGTAGATCCGGCCAGATTGATGGAAAAGAACAAAAATTGAGCGAAATAGTGAGCGTTTGGTCAAAGCGCGGAGGAGAAGAAATGCCATTTTATGAGAGAGAAGACAAAATTCTGCAGATCCTGGCGGAAAAGAAAACCATCGGCAATCAGGAGCTGGCCCGGCTGTTGTTCATCAGCCTTCCCACCCTGCGCAGGGATTTGGAGAAGCTGGAGAGCAAGGGCCTGATCGTAAGGAGCCATGGGGCCTGCAGCCTGAACCGGCAGATCGCGGACGAGAAGATCCCCTTTTACTACCGGGAGCAGAGGCAGAGCGCCGAGAAACATCAGATGGCCAGAAAGGCCCTTCGATACATCAAGGACGGCGATGTGCTCATGCTGGACGCCTCCACCAGCGCCTACCGGATCGTGCCGCTGCTGGGAAGCTTCAAGAACCTGATCGTGATCACCAGCGGCGCCAAAACCTCCTATACCCTGGGGACCATGGCCATCAAGAACATTTCCACCGGAGGCCATATGATCACGAAATCCCTGTCCTTCGTGGGCACGGAGGCGGTGAATACCATCAACCGGTACTATGCGGACGTGGTATTTTTTTCTTGCCAGGGCATCGCGGAGGACGGCCGGGTGACGGACAGCTCCGTGGAGGAAAATGAGATCCGCAGGGCCATGCTCCTGCATGCCAGAAAGAAAATCCTGCTCTGCGACAGCAGTAAGATCGGCAGGGGCTGCTTTCACACTCTCTGCCATGTGTCGGAGCTTGACGAGATCCTCTGCGACGCGCCCTTGCCGGAGAGGTTTAGGAGGATGATGGGGGAAGGGGAGTAGGAAGCCGGAGACAAGCGTATTCTGTTCGGTTCGTTTTACAGCTTAAAATTATTTTGTCGTTGTTTTCTTTTTCATCTGCTCCAGTTCCTTCTTAAGGCGCGCAAGCTCCTCCTCTGCGGCCTGTGCGCGTCTGCGCTCCCGCTTTGTATTGACCCGTTCTTCCTGTCTTCCCTCTTCTAAACCCTGCTTGCGGCCTTCCGCCAAGCCTTTCTTACGGCCTTCCGCCAAGCCTTTCTTGCGGCCTTCCGCCAAGCCTTCCTCCCTGCCTTCTTCTCGGCCTTCCTCCCGGCCCTGATCCAGCAGCAGCTGTTCCATTTCAAATATCTTCATATAGCCCACCGACACCTCCTTGTCCCGCTTTACGGTCTCCACCATGGATTGTATCTCTCGCAGATCCTCATTGCTGGCATTGGCCTCCCTGGTATCTTCAAAATACAACAGCAGCTGCCGCAGTTCCTCCGGCGGATTTCCCGCAGTTCCTTTCGTATAGAGAAACAGCGTTTTCGCCCCGTCGTCATAGGGCATCTGCGGTTCCTCCACACAGCCGTTTTGTATGGTATAAACCATCCGGTTTAATCCAAACGGATCGTAGGGCGTTATCATAATGATGATCACATTTTTCAGCGTGTGATAATCCGTGCCTGATTCGAGGCTCCCCGCATCGATCCTGGCATGATAGAAGCGGACCCGCCTGGGCAATGCCGCCACCACTTTCTCCGAATTTTTCTGTTCCGGTTCCACGTCGTAGACCGTCGCATTTTCCTGAGCACCCTGGGGCAGTTCCT
>CALWDR010000319.1 GCA_944376745.1 uncultured Lachnospiraceae bacterium | reverse complement strand
ATTCTACATATCCAGCGGCACCGCGATCTGAAATTCCGTGTATTTCCCCGGCCTGCTCTCCACGTCGATAAAGCCGTGGTGGGAGTCCACGGTTTTGCGGATCTGGGACATGCCGATCCCCCAGTTCTGAAAATTCTTCTTGGTGGTAAAAAAAGGCGTGTACAGATTGCGCAGCACCTTTTTATCCATGCCGGCGCCGTTGTCCCGGATGCTGACGCAGGCCAGCATGCTCTCCGTCCAGATATGGACACGGATCTCCCTCTCCCGGTCCTCGATACCCGCCAGCGCTTCCCTGGAATTATTGATCAGATTAACAAACATCTCCACAACCGCCTCAAAATCCCCATAGATGAAATCATCCTCTGTCTCGGTATTCACCGTGATGCGGATGCCCTTGGCATACCCCACCCGCCTCTCAGCCTCACGGACGGCCTCCTGCATCTGGAATCTGCTCCACTGCATATCCGCCTGGTTGTAAACATTTAAAAATTTTCCCACCTGTTCCCGATAGCTGCGAACACAGGAGAGGATCTCCCGAGCGGCCTGCTCTGATTCCGGTTTTCCATACTCCTTCAACACCACGTCGCACATACACTCCACGGAGAACATGGCGTTTTTATAGCTGTGAAAAATATGCCGCAGGTCATTGATGCGGATCATGGAATTGCGATAGGACCATTTTTTCTTGATAAAGCTCTTTTCCTTCAGGATATTAAACCGCGCCAGCAGCAAAATGATCGCCACGATAAAAAGAAACAGCCATATAAATCCTGATGACAGTATGGAATTTCTGTAAAATCCGTATAAATTCACAAAGCTGTTGGCTTCATACGCCCACAGATAATATTTTACCGGCGCGCTCAAAAGGATACACCAGAAGATAACGTTCAAAACACCTATGGAAATCAGGATTGCGGACAGATACCTTTTTCGGACCCGAAACCTTGTACTTCGGATCAGAATCTGGATTTTCCACAGGGGAAGTCCGCAGCAGACCAGAAGCAGCACCGGCTCTCCCTTCTGAATGATCATTTTCAGAAGCTCCATGCCTCTTTTCCCCGTATGCGCTCCGATATACAGCATTTCCTGCATTTTCACGGAATCCAGTCCCAGAATCCACAGGCTGGCGAAAGCAAAAAGCAGCCCATAGGCCAGAAGCGTTCGTTCCTTGTGAAGCTTCCCGCTGTTTTTCCCGGCGATCAAAATCATAATGCCGGCGAAAAACCATACGCTGAAATTACAGATTCTTTTTAAATCAAAATAGTTCAGCTTTATTTTCAGGATTTCATGATAGATGCGATATTCCAGCTGCGTCTGATGCGGATAAGTCGCGAACTTCGCCGCGCTTAGGATGATCACAAAAATGAGGATCTCAATAGCCAGAAATCCCAATGCAAAGATAAGTCCATAGAAATTGTTCCACTTGACCACCAGCAATACAATGGAGATCACCATGATCAGCACCAGAAACCATATCATCTCCCATACCTCCCGGACCTATTCCCAGTTATAATAATCCAGCAATTTCATTTTCTTCAGATATTCCACCATTTCCCTGGAGGATGAAAATTCCAGCTTCCGCAAAATATGCCGGATATGAAGCTTAACCGTCTCCTCCGACAGATACTCCGTTTTCGCGATCTCCCTGCGCTTCTTGCCCTCATAAAGCTGCTGCAGGATTCTCCACTCGCTGCTGGTAAGCTTAAACATTTTATTGATCACAAAGACCATGCTGGCTTCCATCAGCTTGTCCTTGTCCAGCTTTTCCCTTGTCTTTTCCCGGATGATCGTGCCGATAAAATTTTCATTTTCATAAGCGTTTCGCAGGGTGGAGCAGATGATTCCCGGCGAAGTATCCTTCACGATATAATCCACCGCACCCGCCAGATAGGCCTCGATCAGAAGATCGTCATTCTCGTGGATGGTCAGCATGAGGATCTTGATCTGCGGATACCGCTCATGGATCTGCCGGGTGGCCGTGATCCCCGCCTTCTCATCCTCCATCTGAATATCCATCAAAATAATATCCGGCAGCTCCCCGGCGCCGGCCAGGTACTCCACCGCTTCCTGCCCGGAGGCGGCCCCGTAGATCACCTCCATGTCCTCCTGCTGATTGATGATCTTTTCAAAATATTCCCGGATGGATTTTATATCGTCACACAGCATGATGCGCATCATCGTTCACCTCATTCATTTACGAAGCCCAAGGACTTTTAGTATCCTTCCGGCAATCTCCCGCATCCCCTTGTCGCCGGGATGGGTGACCCAGATATCCGTCACCGGTACATTTTCCCCGGCGGCATTTTCACATAACTGCCCCAAAAACGCCTCATTCTCTCTGGTATGAAGATCTGAAATGTCAATTCTCTCCACCTTCCACCGGCGGCAGAGCTCCACGAGCCAGTCGTAGGTGTTGTACTTATTGTACCAGCCATGGACCCACACGATCCTGGCCTTGGGCGACAACGCCCTGATCCGTTTGAGAAACAGGTCCGCAGTCTCTTTGAAGTTGGCTATTTTCTTATCCGTATTGACGTTGTCCGTAAGCTGCAGCAAAATAAGCTCCAGGTCCTCCGTAAAGCTTTCCCGGGCAGGCCTCTGGGTATACGTATTCGGCTCCCGGAAAAACCACTCGTCAAAAGCCTCCATACTCTCCGCATGTTCAAAACCGCTCCCATGGAGCTTCGTGAATACACAGTCTTTATTATATTTCAAAATCTCCTGCTGCACATAATACGCGTAATCCTTTCGGGGTGAGCTGGCGCACATACCATAGCGGTTGAACATCCCCAGCAGAAGGGAATTGCCCACGAACAACACCTTTTGGGGCACAGTGAACTTAGCGGCCTCTTCCGCGCCTGGCATGGCACTGCCAAAAGGCGGTTCTGCGGCCCGCCCTTCCCTGGTCTTTCCGTCCGCAGCCTGCCCCTCCTCCAGAGAAATATGGCTGACGCAAAACTCCGCGTTCTCTGTTTCCGCCCGGAGAGCCACGCGAAAACGCACCGCATTCTGGTACACCCCAAGGCTGATGGGGTCAAAGCGGTAGACCGTCTCGAAGCCGCCGTCCTCCCTCAGAGGAAGGTCCTCCGCAACTATCGTTTGCTCCGTATTCTGGGCGTCGTACCCCAAAAGGGAATACCTAAGCTCTGTTCCGGGCTTTGCCCTTCCCCCCAGCCGCAGCAGCACCTGCTCCTCCCGGGATTGAAAGCTTTCCGTACAGATGCCGCCGCCCTTTCCCGCCTTTACGGAAATGATATCCTCATGAAG
>CALWDR010000318.1 GCA_944376745.1 uncultured Lachnospiraceae bacterium | reverse complement strand
AATGGAAGGGTGGCCGATAAAGCCTCTTATCTGGATTACGCTTACTTCGGCGTGCTGGGGGCGGATTTTGACCAGGATGGGCACAGCGTCGGCACATATACCCCCAAGCCCTCTTATTACGCATTGCAGAATCTGGCCTCCCTGTTTGCGGAGGAGGTATATGCGGCAGAGCTGCCAGTGGAACGGGAATGTCTCGAATCCAAACGGATCTTCGGTATGGATTGTATGGACCCTACGATCATCACCAGAGGATTTCGGAAACCAAACGGTTCCGCAGCGTATGCTTACTGGAATGCAACCAATTTAATGACAACTACCTGTGAATCCACTTTGTCCTTTAAAAGCGCAGGGCTTCCAGGCAAGGTACGGCTGGTGGATCCTATGACCGGTATTATATACCAGCTGCCGGAAGCCATGTGCGAAGCCTGCGGGGAAAACCGCTGGTCGTTTAAGAATCTGCCGCTTCTGGACTATCCGCTGCTTCTCACCTTTGGGGAGTTTTAGGAGGGGTACACAATGAAAGTCACATGGCTGGGTCAGGCGGGCCTCCTGTTTGAGACAGGCGGGTACCGTATCATGACAGACCCTTATTTTTCGGATCATGTGGAAAAGCTTGGCGGGGAAAGGAGGCGTGTCCCGGCGGAACCGGCGTTTCAGAGGCTGGTGCCGGACGCGGTGATCTGCACCCACAGCCACGGGGATCATCTGGACCCGGAGACGCTGCGGCCCCTTCTTAAGAACAACAGCGGACTTCAGGTATTGGCCCCCACAGAGGCATGGAACATCCTGCGCGCCTATGGACCGGGACACAATTATATTTTGTTTAACCCTCTGACGGAGGTGACGCTGACGGAGGGCGTTCTTGTAAAGGCGGTAAGGGCGGAGCATTCGGACCCGTCGGCCATCGGCGTTATTTTAGAGGCCGAGGGGAAAACATACTATGTGACGGGAGATACCCTGTACAATGAAGGGGTGTTGAGGGAACTGCCGGAGGGGATCGACGTGGTGTTTCTCCCGATCAACGGAGCCGGCAACAATATGAACATGGCGGACGCCGCGCGCTTTGCGGCAAGATGCGGGGCCGGGAAGGTAGTACCCCTTCACTTTGGAATGCTGGACGATCTGGACCCTGAGAGGTTTCAGTGTGAGGGCAGAGTGATCCCCCGGATCTTCCGGGAAATACCGCTGTAGCATTTCAGGCGGAAGCCCGTTTCCCTGCCGGAGGAGAAAGGGGAAAAATATCCAAGCAATCAGGAGGAACAGAATGAAAGTAACGGACATAAAGACCTTTGTGGTGGACTGCTTCCGCACAAACTGGGTGTTTGTAAAGGTCTATACGGATGAGGGGATCGACGGCGTGGGGGAGGCTACGCTGGAATACAAGGAGAAGGCGCTGGTGGGCGCGGTGGAAAGCATCCGGGATTATCTGGTGGGGAAGAATCCTCTGGATATTGAAAATCACTGGCACAATATTTACCGGGACGCCTACTGGAGAGGGGGCGCGGTATTGATGTCCGCGCTGTCCGGGGTGGAGATTGCCCTGTGGGATATCCTCGGCAAGACCCTCGGCGTTCCGGTATACCGGCTTTTGGGCGGCAAAGTCCGCGATAAGGTGAGGATTTATGTAAATGGATGGTTTGCCGGGGCCAGGACGCCCGCTGAATTTGCCCAGAAGGCCCGGATGGCTGCAGAACGCGGCGTGTCCGCCTTTAAATGGGACCCCTTTGGGAAGGCTTATCTGGAGATCTCCAACAAGGATTTACAGTGTGCCATGGAATGCGTGGCGGCTGTCCGGGAGGCTGTGGGGGAAGAGACAGATCTGCTGATCGAGGCCCATGGCAGGTTCAATATCGCAAACGGCATCAAGATCGCCAGGGAGCTGGAGCAGTTCCATCCCATGTGGCTGGAGGAGCCAACGCCGCCGGACAGTCTGGACGCGCTGCTGGAAGTAAAAAGGAAGTCCCCGGTTCCGATCGCCGCCGGAGAGAGGATCTATACGCGCTACAGTTATCGGGAGCTGTTTGAGAAAGGGTGCGCCGACTTTATCCAGCCGGATGTCAGCCATGCGGGAGGCATCGGGGAGCTGCGCAAGATCGGCGCCATGTCGGAGGCATATTACCTGGGCTTTGCGCCTCACAATCCCAGCGGACCCGTGGCCAACGCCGCTACCCTGCAGCTGGCGGCGTGCAGTCCGAATTTTACCATTTTAGAGATCATGTATTCGGACGTTGACTACCGCGGAGAGATCAGCAATGAGGCTTTGGAGTATCAGGACGGCCAGATTGCGGTTCCGGACAAGCCGGGGCTTGGGATTGAGATCGATGAGGAGGCCTGTCTTGCCCATCCGTACCGGCCCCATACGCTCCGCCATTACAACGGGGAGCTGACCCAGATCCGCCCGGCCCAAACAGCCTTTTACTTTTGAAGCGTCCGCGGGAAACAGCCTGTTATTTTTGAATGTCAAAATTAGGAGAAAATAAAATGCATCGAAAAACCGTATTTGTAACGGGCGCGGCAGGCGGCACGGGTTATGCCATTGCCGCCCGTTTCGCAAGAGAAAATTATAACGTCATTATCGGAAGCCGCAGGGAGGAAAAAGCCCAAATGGCCGCTGCCCGGATCGCGGCAGATTATCACGTGGAAGCAAGGGGCTATGCCATGGGCGTGCTGGATGAGGAGAACGTGAAGGAGATTTTCGCGGATATAAAGGCCCGGGGATTTCTTCTGGCCTGTCTGGTCTTGAACGCGGCTGATCTTGGGATCGGCCAGGAGGGACTTGCCGTTGCCGTGAAGGATTTTATGGACGTCATAAACACGAATATCGTCTGGAACTTCATGCTTGCCAGGGAGGCGGCCCTTCAGATGCGGGAGCTGGGCGGCGGCTCCATCGTTTTTATTAATTCCAATACGGCATATCGGGCGATCCCGGACCGTATCGCCTACAGCGCCTCCAAGAGCGGGGCGCTGGGCATGATGCGGGCCATGGCCCTTGACTGGGGAAAATATCACATCCGGGTAAATGCAGTGCTTCCCGGCATGATCAAGACCGCCCGCTGGGAGAACAACGAGAATGGCTGCAGGAACGCCCCCTCTAATTTTACGCCTCTTGGGGATATCGCCGCGTTTGAAGATATTGCCAACGCGGCCTGGTATCTTGGAAGCGAAGCATCCCGCAACACCACCGGAGCGGAATTGACGGTGGATGGAGGAAATATGATCCAGCTTTACCCCGTAATCCCGAAAATTTAAATTTTTTTTACATTTTTCTGCATTCTTTTCTTTCAATCTCTGTTATAATCTACTTACAGGATGCGCATTTGCCGTTTCCTGTAAGTAAGACAGAGTGATCGTTTTGGGCCCCGCTTCCGGGGAAATTTTATAGTAAACGACAAATAAATTTGTCGTTTACTATAACCCTCCGGGTGGATGCGCACGATTTTTGCAAGGAAATATCTGCGTTTACACGCAGCAAAAATCGGCGCAGGAAACGCCATAAAAAAACATTTATGTCGTTTCCTATAATACATGAGAAATTTCAGATACAGGAGATTGGACAAATGATACGCATACTGATCGTGGAGGACGACCCCAACATTGCCAAGCTGATCGAGGCCACGGTGGCCATCGGCGGCTATGAGAGCGTGGTCAGCGCCAACGGCGCCGAGGCTTTGGAGCGGATGGAGCATGAGGAATTTGATTTAATCCTCTTAGACGTCATGCTGCCGGACATGAGCGGCTTTGAGATCATGCGAAACCGCACGCGCACCGAGGTTCCGGTGATCTTCATCACGGCCCGGCAGGAGCTCACCGACAAGGTGAGGGGCCTGCGCCTGGGGGCCGAGGACTATATCGTCAAGCCCTTTGAGGCCATGGAGCTTCTGGCCCGCATCGAGGTGATCCTGCGGCGGGTGAAAAAGACGGTGCAGGTTTTTGAATACCGGGACATTTCCGTCAACATCGAGGAGCACACCTGCAAAAAGAACGGCCAGCCGGTCTATCTGACCCCCAAGGAATTTGAGGTGCTGGTATTCTTCCTGCAGCACAAGGACGTGGCCATCTCCCGGGAGAGGCTTTTGAGCGCCGTCTGGGGCTTTGAGTACGAGGGAGAGACCAGGACCATCGACATTCACATCCAGCAGCTCCGCAAAAAGCTGAACCTGAAGGAATGTCTCGTGACCATTCCCAAGCTGGGATACCGATTGGAGAGTATGAGATAGATGAAGGCTGCGGAAGAAAACGGAGAATAACGGATGAAACTGCGGCAGAAAATGGAGAGTGGCAGATGAAGCTATGGCAGAAAATTTTTTTGTATACCATGGTGCTGGTGATGCTTGCGGTGAGCGTTACCAGTATTTTGCTTCTGAAAAACAGCTTTGAGCTGGCCATGGACCAGCGAAAGCAGGCGGCTTACACGGAGCATGAATTTCTGATCACCAATTTTAAGAGCATGCTGTTGTCGGAGCGGCTTCGGCAGAACGCCATCGTCCTGGAAAAGAGCCAGGTGGCGGAGTATATGGAGAGCACCTTCGGGGCGGAGACGGTCAAGAATGGAATCGCCTTTTACGACAAAAATCTGGAGCCTGTGTATCAGAACCGGGAGTTTTCGGCAGAGGAGGAGCTGCTGAACCGGGTGGCGGAGAGCGGGGAGAGCTATCTGCAGATGAAAGGCAATGCTCTGTATATTTTGTCCAAGGAGTCCTTAGAGACCAACACCTATTATTTCCTAACGGTGTCCGATCTGGGGAGCGTGATCTCCATGCACCGGGATATGCTGGACAGCGCCCGCACGGTCAGCATGGCCTGCGCCGTGGCCATCGCGGTGATCCTTCTGGCGGCTGTGAAGCTGCTTATGCTGCCGTTACAGAAGATCAACGCCGGCACCCGGGCCATCGCCCAGGGAGAATATGAGCGGCGGGTGTCGGTGAAGGGGAAGGATGAGATCTCCGAGCTGGCCTTCAATATGAACCGTATGGCTCAGGCGGTGGAGGAAAATATCCGGGCCCTCCAGGATGTGGCCGAGGACCGGAAGCGGTTCATCGACAATCTGGCCCACGAGATGAAGACGCCCCTCACCTCTATCTTGGGCTTCTCCGATCTGCTTCTGATCCGCAGCGATCTCTCGGAGGAACAGCGGCTGGAGTACGCGGGCATCATCAAGGACGAGGCCAGCCGTCTTCGGACCCTCTCGGGGAAGCTGATGGAGATGATCACCGTGGGGGAGGCCAATGTGGAGTGGCAGCAGGAGGAGATGCAGCAGCTTTTTTCGGAAATCGCCGTCTCCCTAGGCGTGATCGCGAAAAGCCACAAGCTGGTCTTCTCCTGTCAGAGCGAAAAGGGGAAGCTGTGGATGGACCGGGAGCTGATCAAATCTCTGGTCTACAACCTGTTTGACAACGCGGTGAAGGCCAGCCGGGAGGGGGGAGCCATTGCCATCCGGGGCTGGTTTGAGAAGGAGGTCTTTTTCTTCACGGTGACGGATGAGGGGATCGGAATCCCGAAGGAGGAGATCGAGAAGATCACCCAGGCCTTCTATATGGTGGATAAGGTCAGAAGCCGCGCCAGCGGCGGCGCGGGCCTGGGGCTGGCCCTGTGCGTGGAGATCACCAGGCTCCACCGGGGCAATCTGAGGATCGAAAGCGCGCAGGGTAAGGGGACCACGGTCACCGTGCGCATGAAAGGGGGAAAAGGCAGTGAGGAACGTTAAGTCCATGATGCTTACCGTGCTCTGCGCGGCGGCCATTCTGGCGGCGGGGTATGGAGGGCTTCTTTTCTGCGGGGAGCAGGTGCTCAAAAGCTCTCCGGAGCCGGAGCTGGTGACCATGGAGGGGAATATCTCCACTCTGTTCTATTCCAGGCTGGAGGACGATATTCAGTTGTATCCCTGGAATTATTATCCTGAGGAGGAGAATCCGGAGATTACGTGGAACACTGCCATGGAGGAATATGGATGGCCTGAGGACCTTTCCTATCTGGAGAGCGAAGTGTTCTACCATCTGATCGGTATGGCGGCTGATGTGAACGTACAGGAAGTCAGCCGCTGGTATGAGGAACAGGATAAGCGCATTTGGGAGGGCATGAAGGAGGGAGTCTGGGACAACCAGCCGGTAGGTATCTTTTTTTATGACGAGGTGATACGTCTGTATGACCGGGAGTATGAGGTAAAAATTGCCTGCGACCCTATGGGGATCAATTCCTTTTCCTGTATCCCGGTCCGGGAAGCGGGGGTGAAGGATACCGGGGAATGGGAGGAGAACCGGGAGGAATTTTTAAAAGAAATGGAGAAAAATTCCGACTGGGTCCTGTCTGCTTTGGGACGGCTGTATTCCGCGTATTGGAACCGGTGGGACAGTTTTTATTGGGATGGCTGGTCTTACTATGTGGAGATGTTCCGGTATTGCCAGGAGGACCTGTCTGTCTATACTCAGGGCAAAGACCCCGGAGAGGCATCCTGGGATTACAGGGATTGGGCGGAAGCCTATGGGCTTCCGATTGAGGAGGAAATTCCGATTCAGATGATCGAGCTTTCAAACTGCCTGCTTCTTTTGATGGAGCAGGATACTACCGTGGGATTTTATTATGATGTGCTGGAGCAGAGAGTTGTGGGGTTTCACATCTTTTAGCCCCACAGGAAATACAAAGTTCCCAGGAACGGTCTGACAGGCTGTGGACTGCAAATCTTAAATAAATATAAAATTTATAATCTTTCTGACTTTTCTATTGAGAATCTGATTTTCTTGCCTTATACTTAAGACGAAAGGTTCCCCGGGATGCCCGTTCCTTCCGGACCGGCAGTTCCGGGACTTTTGAGGATAGGATAATTTGAGGATAGGATAAGAAGGAGATTTTTTCATGTCAGAAAAAGATTTACTGTCGGATGCGGAGTCTCAGGAAGTACAGACCGGAAATTCCACGGAAGACAATCAGGATCATAAAGACGAGTACGAGGACATCTGCTACATATGCCACCGTCCGGAGAGCAAGGCCGGGAAGATGATCAAGATTCCCAACAACATCTGCATCTGCACGGACTGTATGCAGAAGACCTTTGACAGCATGAACCAGGCCGGGTTCCCTCTGGGGGATATGAGCAATTTCAATCCTGCCAACATGCCCAATATGCCGGGGATCAGTTTCCCCGGAATGCCCAATATCAGCATGATCAATCTCTCGGATCTGCAGGGCATGATGCCCCAGAATCAGAAGATCAAGAAGAAAAAGCCCAAGGAAGAGAAGGAGGCGAAGCCGGTTCTGGACATCAAGGCCATTCCGGCGCCCCACAAGATCAAGGCCAGCCTGGACGAGTATGTGGTGGGCCAGGAGCGGGCCAAGAAGGTCATGTCCGTGGCGGTTTACAACCATTACAAGCGGGTGGCTGCCGATACCCTGGACGGCATCGAGATCGAGAAGTCCAACATGCTGATGATCGGGCCCACCGGAAGCGGCAAGACTTATCTGGTGAAGACCCTGGCGAAGCTTCTGGACGTGCCTCTGGCCATTGCGGACGCCACCTCCTTAACCGAGGCCGGTTACATCGGCGATGATATCGAGAGCGTGGTGACCAAGCTTCTGGCCGCCGCGGACAACGACGTGGAGAAGGCGGAGCACGGCATCATTTTTATCGACGAGATCGACAAGATCGCCAAGAAGAAAAATACCCACCAGCGGGACGTCAGCGGCGAGTCGGTACAGCAGGGAATGTTAAAGCTCCTGGAGGGGGCCCAGATCGAGGTGCCCGTGGGGGCCAACAGCAAGAACGCCATGGTGCCCCTGGCCACCGTCAACACCAAGGACATTTTATTTATCTGCGGCGGAGCCTTCCCGGATCTGGAGGAGATCATCAAGGAGCGGCTGAACAAGCACTCCTCCATGGGCTTCCGGGCGGATCTGAAGGACAAATACGACAAGGAGGAGAATCTTCTGCGGCGGGTGACCGTGGAGGATATCCGAAAATACGGCATGATCCCGGAATTTCTGGGGCGTCTGCCGGTGATCTTCACCCTGGACAGCCTCACGGAGGACATGATGGTGGAGATCCTAAAGGAGCCCAAGAACGCCATCATCAAGCAGTACCAGAAGCTTCTGGCCATGGATGAGGTAAAGCTGGAATTTGAGGAGGACGCTCTGCGTGCCATCGCGAAGAAGGCCAGGGAGAAGGACGTGGGGGCCAGAGCCTTACGGTCCATCCTGGAGGAATTTATGCTGGATATCATGTATGAGATCCCCAAGGACGACAATATCGGCAAGGTGACCATCACCAAAGCCTACATTGAAAATACCGGCGGGCCCATTATCACCATGCGGGGATACCAGGCGCTGCCGGGGTAAGTGAAAAGCAAAAATTTTTCCACCTGTGAGGTAGGAGCAGCTTTTTTGCCCCAGCCTCACAGGTGGAATTTATTTCTCCCGGTGAAACACCAGCATCAGCAGGGTGCCCAGGAAGATGAACAGATCCGAGAGGTTGAATACGATCCGCTGCAGTTTTGGGAAACGGCTCCTGAAGCTGAAATAATCCACCACATGGCCTTTGGTGAGACGATCATAAAGATTGTTGGCGCCGCCGCCGATGATCATGGCGGCTCCCAGCTTCAGGCCCCGGCTGCCCCTGTCCCGAAGCAGGAACAGGAACATGCCGCAAAAAAGGAGCAGCAGGCTTCCGCATAGGATCTGCACCAGCCGGGGCCATCGCTCCAGAAAATTCAGCATGGCCCCCTGGTTGTAGTATTTCCGCAAAATGATCCTGCCCTTGAAAATGCGGCTTTCTTCCCTCAGTCTTTTTTTGTCCATCTGTTTTTTTACCGCCCAGTCAAGGGCGAAGATGGCCGCCGCGATGAAGATAAATATCATGTAAGTCCTCCTGTATCTGGTGTATGCGCAGGGAGCTCGTTGGCTGCCAGCTGCTTTTGCAGCCTTGCGACTTCCTCCCTTAACTGTTGAAGCTCCGCCGCCTGACGTTCTAACGCAACGTCTTTCTGAACTAATTTTTTCTGCTGCTCCTCCAGCTCCTTCTGCTGCTCCTCGATCATGTACTGCACCGTATTATGATCCAGGATTCGCAACGCCTCCGAAAACATGTTCAGCACCTCCTCCGGTTTTCTTATGTACTCTGCCATGTCACGGTATATTTCCGACAGCCAGGGGAAGTCACGCTCCAAAAGCTCTGCCGCCGCAACATCCTCCACCGCCAGCAGAGACAGCCACCCTGTCTGCTCACTTCTATCTTTAGGATAAGGGATTTTCCGAAATACGTCAAGGGCAATCAGGCAATATTCCTGTAAAAGTTCCAGTTGTAATCCGGTGTCGAAAATCGTCTTTCCCATATGGATATACCCCAATCCCTCTCGATGAAATTCCGCAGTGCTGGTCTCAAAAATAACGATGGTATACACCTTTTTCATGTCGCTGTACTTAAACAGGCTCCCCTTTTCTCCTTTCACCCGGCTGTACTGCCGCAAAACCAAATCTGAGGAATAGCAGCTCATCCGTTCTCCGGGAAAGAAATAGGGTACCTTCTGGATTTCTACATTTGCCAGGGAACCATCCTCCAGCTCCACCAAAATATCCATGATCAACAGGGCGCCGCCGTCCAGCAGGGTTTCTTCGCTGGGCAGGATCCGTTTCACCTTCACCGTCTGTCCCAGCAGACTGCTCAAAAGACGGGAGAGCCTTCCAGGGTGTAAGTCCGGGTGAAACAGGCGCTTGAAAAACGGGTCATAGGTGACAGGCAGGGTTTTCTTCCGGGTACAGTAGTCCAAAAATCTCTGCCGCCACCTTTCCTCCATGGACTGATAACGGTGAAACAGGGCAGGATGCTCCTTTAAGGACTGTACGACCTCCTCCGATGTTGTGTAATATACGGTTTCTTTTTGCTCCATTCGCAATCTCCTCCTTAAAAAATATCGTCTGTGTCTGGAATAAGTGGTGCGAGCGCACCGGAAGCTTAGACCATTTCTGATAAGCTGACTATAACACAGAAAAATCTCTGAGACAAGTCCGAATTTTCCATAAAAAATGCGGCTCTCTGACCGGAATTTTTTTGTGATTTTCCACAGAAGCCAGGCGAACCAACTTCCCGCTTACATCATATGATAGCAGTAAGGGTAATTTTACGGGAGCTGCCATGGATTGCGTCAATGCCGTTTATTCCGATGAATATTACGACCTGATCGTAGAGACAGACAACCAAAGAGAACGCTATGCCCTGCCGCCCTGCCTGCAGGAGATCGACAGCAGCTATGTGGTGGGGTACTGGCCCAGGGAGGGCCTGCCGCCCTTTCAGGTCACAAACTATACTTACACGGCCATCCCCAAGCTGTTCACCACACTGGATGAGCTTTCCATGGAGGCCAGCGGGATCACCCAGCTGCAGAATCAGCCCACCCTCTCCCTGAAGGGGCAGGGCGTTCTAATTGGGATTATCGACACGGGGATCGACTATCAGAATCCTCTGTTTCGCAATGCTGACGGTTCCACCCGGATTGCGGCTGTCTGGGACCAGACCCGCAGGGAGGGGCCGGCCCCGGAGCATTTTCTGTATGGGGCGGAGTACCGGGCGGAGAGGATCGACGAAGCTTTGTCCTCGGAAAATCCCCTGACGGTGGTCCCTGTCACGGACGAAAATGGCCACGGCACTTATGTGGCAAGTCTGGCCGCCGGAGGGGAGGACCCGGGCCGGGCTTTTGTGGGGGCGGCGCCCTACGCCGCCATCGGGGTGGTGAAGCTGAAGGAGGCTAAACCGTTTTTGCGGGATTTCTTTTTTGTGGGGGAGGAGACCGCTGCCTTTCAGGAAAATGACATTATGGCGGGAGCGGCCTATCTGGACCGCCTGGCCAACGAGCTCGATATGCCCCTTTCCCTCTGCGTAAGCCTCGGCACCAACTGGGGCAGTCATGGGGGCGTAAGCCCCCTGTCCGGCGTGCTGGACGGACTGGTCCGTAAGCGGAAGCGCTCCGTATCGGTGGCGGCGGGCAACGAGGCCAACCGGCGCCATCACTATCGGGGGATCGTTGCGGAGAACGGGGCCTTCGACAACGTGGAGATCAATGTGGGGGAGGATATGCCGGGCTTCACCCTGGAGCTCTGGAGCCTGGTGTCCGAGACCTTCACGGTGGAGATCGTCTCCCCCACCGGGGAGCGGATTCCCAGGCTCAGCCCCCAGAATGTCCGCCGGGAGTATACCTTCATTTTTGAAAATACCAGGGTGAGCGTGGACAAAAATATCAGCTTCGCCTCCAACGACCTGCAGCTGATCTTTATGCGCTTTGCGGCTCCCAGTCCGGGCATCTGGAATATCCGGGTGTATGGGGAAAATGTATTTCGGGGGGAATATCATATGTGGCTGCCTCTGGAGGCGCTGCTGGGCGGGGAGGTATTTTTCTTAAATTCCAACCCGGATACCACCTTCACCGTCCCGGGAGGGGCACGTTTTCCCATGACCGTGGGCGGCTATGACGACAGAACCGGGAGTATCTATCTGGATTCCGGCAGGGGCTACACCATCGAGGGAGCCGTAAAGCCGGATTTTGTGGCCCCGGCGGTGGGAGTGCTGGGGGCAGGCCAAAGGAACACCATTGTTCCGCGGACGGGCACCAGCGCCGCGGCGGCCATCACCACGGGGGCGGCGGCCCTCCTTCTGGAGTGGGCCGTGGTCCGGGGAAATTATCCCAGGCTCACCTCGGGGGACATCAAGGGACTTTTCATCCGGGGCGCGGACCGGGATACCCAGCGGCAGTATCCAAACCGGGAGTGGGGGTACGGGAAACTGAATCTCTATAAGTCCTTCAGCAGCATCCGCACCCTGTGAATAAAAAAACAGAGGCGTACCAGCGCTCCGGGCCGACGGCCCAGGATTCTGATACACCTCTGTTTCTTAATCACTTACGGTTCATCAATATCTTATATCTTAATAAAAAATTTCTATCAATTTCTATCTATAGGAAGCTTTTACGCATCCTATCATCAAAATTCTATATTATAGGGACCGCTTCGCGAACCCTATCATCAAAATTCTATATTCAGACACAGGTACATTGTTAAACGTTCAGATGAAAAAAATTAGCGGATCGTGGTTACATTCACGGCCTGAGGTCCCTTGGAACCCTCCGTCACGTCGAACTCTACCGCGGCGCCTTCCTCCAGGGACTTGAATCCCTCCATGGCCAGACCCGTGTAGTGCACGAACACATCGTTGCCGGTCTCATCGGAAATGAAACCATACCCTTTTTGGTTATTAAACCATTTTACTGTACCTTGCATGTCAGTACCTCCAAAAATAAATATATATGCTGCACTTCGCAACATAGGCTTAGCATAACACACTTCCTTTGAAAAGTAAAGGAAAATAAAAAATATTTTCAGAGAATTTCAAAAGGGATTTTATGATTTTTGAAAAATATGGTAATCAGCCGGTCCCACTCCTGTTCCAGGGACTTGTTCATGGAGAAGGTCCGGTAGGAAATCCCGGTGGTGCAGGTAAGCTTTCCCTCGGAAAAACGCAGGTTCAAAAACATGCCTGAGATCTCCTCCGTCCGAAAGCCGGTCCCGGAGCGCTCCACGGTCCTGCGCTGGTTCTCCGGCGAAAGCTGAAAGACAAATTTGAAGGCCAGGGGCGTGTGGGGGCCCTGGATCAGCTTCAGGCAGGCGGGGCGCAGCAGGGCGAAGGGGGCGATGGCCGTCTGCTCCAGCAGGTCGTAGGCCTCATCCTCCGGCTGAAAGTAATCCGTGTTCAGGTGTCCGTCAATGGTGTAGGTGACGCCGGTGCTGACAGAGGCCTCCGGCAGTAAAAAGTGGTCCAATAAATCGGTGCGGAGTAATTTGTTCATAAAATCTTTTACGTCCACAAGCTGAAGTGCGATCATGAAGGCGGGCTCCTCTCCTGTAATTTTGATTCGTAACCATGATATGCCAGGTTCACGGCCAGTCAGGCAGTACGAGCCGCATAAGGCCTGTGAACAACTATCATTATATCATATTTTTGTTAAAATTTTCATCCAATACTCGAAAAAAAATGAATTTTATAGTATGATGAAAGCGTCAAAAGGTATTTTGACGCTCATGATACACGAATTGCTACGTGCTAACGCACTCCCGCAATTCTAAAACACCTCAAATCCGCTCATTTTTCTTCGAAAAATGGCTACTTTTCGG
>CALWDR010000317.1 GCA_944376745.1 uncultured Lachnospiraceae bacterium | reverse complement strand
CCGGCGGAAGGCATGGCTTCGCCATTCTGCCTTCATTCATGCAGACTGTCTCTCCGGTATGACCTCCAGATAACCGCAAACGCGGCGAAGCGACGATTTACAAGTATCTGAATCTTTTCCTGCCGGTTCCGGATCGGAACCGGCGCCCTCTTTCCTCCATAGCGCAGGCCTTCTATCCAGCCGCCTGCCGGGCCATAACTTCTTCTGCCGGGCGATCCCCGGACGCAGTCCCGTCGGCTGCCTGGGCGGCCTTCTGAGCCCCAGACTCTGCCTCCTGGTACTGATAGGACGGCACCAGGGCCTTCACCAGCCCCTTCATCTCGTCCGTGTCCTGGTAGGCCTTCTTCTTCAGCTCCACCAGATCGGCGAACAGGTTCTCCTCATCGAAATCGATGGGCTTGCCGATGAAAATGAGATTGTTGGCGGTCTTGGCCAGCCCCTCCTCGGCCTTGAGGCATTCCTCATACATCTTCTCCCCAGGCCGCAGACCCGTATAGACAATGGGGATGTCCACGTCCGGCTCCAGACCAGACAGCTTGATGAGGTTCCGGGCCAGGTCGTCGATCTTCATGGGCTCTCCCATGTCCAGCACGAAGATCTCGCCGCCCTTGGCGTAGGCCCCGGCCTGCAGGACCAGGGACACCGCCTCGGGGATGGTCATGAAGTAACGGATGATATTTTTGTCGGTGACGGTCACCGGACCGCCCGCCAGGATCTGACGCTTAAATAAGGGGATGACGCTGCCGTTGCTGCCCAGGACGTTGCCGAACCGCACCGCCACGAAGTTGGTCCTGGGGTATCTGCGGCTCATGCCCTGGATGATCATCTCGCAGATGCGCTTGGAGGCTCCCATGATGTTGGTGGGGTTCACCGCCTTGTCCGTGGAGATGAGCACCATCCGCTCCGCCCCGTAATCCGCCGCGGCCTGGGCCACGTTCAGGGTCCCGAACACATTGTTCTTGATGGCCTCGTTGGGACTGTCCTCCATCAGGGGCACATGCTTGTGGGCCGCCGCATGAAATACGATCTTCGGCCGGTAGGTCTCGAAGATCTGCCGCACCCGGTGGGTGTTGCGGACGGAGCCGATGAGCACCTTCAGGTTCAGTTCTGATTCGGAATACTTCTTCTTCAGCTCCTGCTGGATGTCGTAGGCGTTATTCTCATAGACGTCAAAAATGATCAGAAGCTTCGGGTGATGGCCGGCGATCTGCCGGCAGAGCTCGCTGCCGATGGAGCCGCCGCCCCCGGTCACCAGCACCGCCTTGCCGCCGATATAACCCATGACCTCGTCCAGGTTGGTCTTCACCGGCTCCCGGCCCAGCAGATCCTCGATCTCCACGTTCCGCAGCATGGATACGCTGACCTCATTGTTGACCAGCTGGGCCATGCTGGGCAGGGTGCGCAGCTTGCAGCCTGTATTCTTGCAGATCTCATAGAGCTCCTTCTTGCCCTGGCCGGACAATGAGGGGATGGCCACCAGGATCTCCTGAACGCCGTATTTCTCCACCATTTCCGGGATCCTTGTGTGGTTCCCCACAATAGGGACGCCGTGGACCTTCAGGCCGATCTTATTCACGTCGTCGTCAATGACGCAGACCACCCGGTTCTGGACCTTGTAGCTGGTAATGAGCTCCCGGATCAGCAGCCAGCCCGCGTCCCCGGCTCCCACCACCATGGTGGGAACGGCCTGGCCCTTCTTCAGGCTCCTTCGCGCATACAGTTCCTTGCGCAGGTACCGGAACGCCCGATAGGAGAAACGGCCCGCCGCCAGCAGCAGGCACAGGATCATCCAGTAGGCCAGAAAATAGGATCTGGGCATGGCCAGATTCAATACCTCCATACCGATGACCTGCAGCAGCATCACGCCAAAGCTGGCGATCATCACCCGGAACATCTCGTGTACCCCGGCATAGCGCCACAGGCCGCTGTAGAGCTGCAGCGCCGCGCACACCAGGATACAGCAGAAGATATTGACGGGCGTATACTCCAGCATGTGGGAGGCATATTCTCTCCCCACCAGAGCGGGACGGAATTCAAACCGGATCAGCAGCGCCAGCACCTGGGCCAGAAATACAGCCGCCATATCGTAGAGGACAAGGAGTAAAATTCTGATATTTTTTTGTTGTTCTTTTAAAATTTTTCTCATGACACATCTCTTTTCTGAACTGAACCGTCACCCAAGGCGTGCTTCCTGCTGCCGCTTCCCGTCCGTCTAAAAGCCTCACTGAACCGTCACTTCTATGTACTCTATATTGGAGGTATTTCCGTCGGAATCCTGGGCGTACAGCGTCACCACATAGGTTCCCGGCGTATCCGTATCCAGATCTCCCTCATCCATCCGCAGCATGGTGTTGATGGTATCTCTGTCGTCCTCCACCTCGTCGATGTAATTGTAGATGTTGAACCGTTCCCCGGTCTCCAGGGTGATCCGGTGCTCCGTCAGGCGCACCACCGGACCGCCCTCCGTAAGTTGGGTCTCTCGGAAGTCCTCATAAGCCTCCTCCGTGAGATTCCCCAGAGTGTCGTGGATGCCGTCCGGGCTGATCTCTGTCCCCTCCGGGTCCTCTTCGTCCCCGGCGTTCCCATGTTCCCCGGGATCCGTATTCTCTCCGGACTGCCCGGCCCCAGTTCCGCCATTTTCCGGACCATTCTGCCCGGCCCCGGTTCCGTCATTTCCCGGACCGTTCTGTCCCGTCCCGGTTCCATCCGTTCCGTCCGCGGACCCATTCCAGCCGCCATTTTCCAGCGCACCGGCTTCCAGGTGGATCTCCCGCCGTTCCATGGCCACATTGTTGGAGGAATCCTTGGCGGTGTAGACCACCACGCCCTCGTCATTTTCCTGACCATAGATCTTGGCCACCTTCAGGCTGTCGGTCACGTCGCCGTCCTGCCGGTCCCAGGCGGTCACGTCCGCGAGAAGGCTGTCGGGATCCGTTCCGTCATAGGATGGAACGGTATCTTCGTATTGAATTTCCGGCGGTTCGGTGTCCTCCTGCCAGGACAGCAGCAGGAACACGGTTGCCAGCGCCGCTGTGAGAACCGCCAGGGCTGCCATTCCCCTCTTCGCGTTCATAGCCTCACTCTTCCTCTTTCCCGTAGGTTCCGGCGCCGTAGTAGCTTCCGTAATATTTCCGGTAATATTTATTGTAATACCGGCTGCCGTACCGGCCGTTCCGCCGCAGATCTACCTTATTTAAAATGGCTCCCAGGATCCGGCAGCCCGCCACCTCCAGCTGGCTCTTGGCCTTCTGGGAAAATTTGTAGCTGACCTCGTCGGCGGCGATGACCATGGCGATGCCGTCGCACTGTTTGGCCACGATGACGCTGTCGATGATGACCCCCACCGGAGGAGTGTCGATGATGATGTAATCGTAGACCTCCCGGGCGGCCTTGATAAGCTCTCCAAAGCGCTTTCCCTCCAGAAGCTCCGCCGGATTGGGCGGCACCGGTCCGGCCACGATCATGTGCAGCCGGCTGATGTTGGTCTGGGCCAGCACCTCCTCCAGACTCTTCTGTCCCGACAGGAAATGGGAGAGACCGAAATTGGCGTGGGTCATCTTGTAGCGCCCCACCAGCACGGACTTGCGCATGTCCGCGTCGATGTAGAGTACCCGCCGGGCTGCCTCCGCCAGGGAGCAGGCCAGGTTCATGGCCACGCTGCTCTTGCCCTCGTTGGGCATACAGCTGGTGATGGCGATCACCTTGACATTTTCCCCGGAGAACTGAATGTTGGTCCGCAGAGACTTATAGGCTTCGTTGGTATGGTAATCCAGTTCGTCCGTTTTGTTGATCTCTATTTTCTGCATAGCTTTCTCCCTATCTCACATGCTCCGCTATTTCTCTGAATCGCTGTGTTTCCGCTGTCTCCGGCTCCTGCGCCGCTGCTTCTCCTTCTCCGCGTCCAGGGGAATGACCCCCAGGGTGCTCAGGCCCAGGTACCGCTCCACATCCTCCGCCGTGCGGATGGTATCGTTGAGCAGGTAGCACAGAAGCAGGATGCCCGCGGAGATCACAAAGCCCACGGCCATGCCCAGCACGGTGGTGCGCTTCACCGGAGAACTGTTGGGCGCCTGGGGAATATTCCCCTCCTCCAGAAGATTGACGGCATCGATATCCATCACTTCCTTGATCTTCTCCGCCGCCGCTTCCCGGATGCCGTCCGCCAGGCGCTTGGCTTCGTAAGGGTCCGCGTCGCTGACGGTGATCTCCAGGATACGGGTATCCTCGGGATTATTCACGGAAATTTTGCTTTGAAGACCTTCATAGCTCATGGAAAGGTCCAGCGTATAGATCACCTGCTCCAGAACGGAGCGTGAATTCACAATAGACATATAATCGTTGGTCAATTGGGAACCTGTCTGCAGATCCGCAGAGGTCAGGGTATCGCCATTTTGCTGATTGATCACGTAAATGCTGGTGGTAGAGCTGTACTGGGGCACCCAGGTCAGCTTCGCATAACCGAAGGCCAGCACGCCGCAGAAACAGACTGCCGTCAGGATCACGTACCATCTTGACAGCAGCATCACTGCAATCTCCCGCAGATCTATCTCCATTTCGTCTCGTTCTCTCTTCTGTTCCATCGATCTTTCTTCCTTATATTATAATTTGATCCTCGATGATCTTCTTCGGATTGTCGTACATCACCCGCGCCAGGAAGGCTTCTCCGAATTTACGCCGGACATGGTCCAGATCCCTTCGGGCCTCAGGCGTCCGTCCCGTGCTCCCATGGGCGTCCGTGGCAAGGAAATGCACCAGACCGCTTTCCATGGCTTTCTTCACAAAATGACGCCTCCGGTGATCCGCCTTCGTTTTCAC
Source organism: uncultured Lachnospiraceae bacterium (assembly GCA_944376745.1). Classification (GTDB taxonomy): domain Bacteria; phylum Bacillota; class Clostridia; order Lachnospirales; family Lachnospiraceae; genus 14-2. The sequence continues at coordinate 1,782 of CALWDR010000317.1, read as the reverse complement.
GCTGCCAAGATTCATCTGAATATAAGCGCCCATGGAAACCAGCTGATCCAGTCTGTCCACACGGTCCGCAAGGACTTCCAGACGCTCCGCGTGAGCCAGCACCGGAAAATGACCGTACTGTAATATATTATACAGCCCATCGCGTACCGCCTCAAATCGTTCCACGGGTGAAAACTCGATCAGCGCATAACGAGAACCTGCCAGCGTAAGCGCTTCACCCTGGTCCAACAAATCCGGCACAGCATGGCTGTAATATATTTCATTTCCTGCGTGGAGCTTAAATTCAATCCCCTGACGCCGCAGCGCCTCTCTCAACCGGTCTGTCTCTTCCAGTATCCGTTTCGCGCTGCACTGTCCCCGGCCGCGATGATAAAAATGTGGGGTCACGATGATCTCATCTATATTCTCTTGCCGGTACTGCCTCACCATAGCCAGCGCTTCCTCCAGGCTCTCGGCACCATCGTCCACCCCAGGCAGACAGTGATTATGAATATCTATGTACATCTCACATTTCCTCTGTTGCTGCGGACACACGCAATCATCTAATATAAAATAGCATTCTTGTCGTATTTTGTCAACCTATGAAAATAATTTACCACTTTTGTCATTTATTGTCAACTAAATAAATACTTTTCTTACCAAATAAAATCTTTTCCCGTGTACACTATAGGCAGGAGGTATTGAGATGGTTGACTTTGGTAACACTTTAAAATCTTTACGGATCGGCAAGCAGTTGACCCAGGCCCAGCTGGCCCAAAGACTGGGTCTCACAAAATCCGTCATCAGCGCATATGAGACCGGCCTTCGTATGCCTTCTTACGATATTTTAATCTCCATCGCCAAGATCTTCAACGTGAGCACCGATTTCCTGCTGGGCCTTGAGAAAAAACAGGAGGTGGATTTCTCCGGGCTGAGCGACGAGGAGATCAGCGCCCTGCTGAACCTCATCCGGGTCATGAAGCGGCGGTAAAAAGACGATTTACATCTGCTTTGAAATAGGATATACTACAAGCAGGGAGGTGGGCAGCATGGCACGCACAGTTGGAATCGGCATCCAGAATTTTGATGAGATCATTGAAAATAATTACTTTTATGTGGACAAAACCCACTTTATCAAAGAATGGTGGGAGGGCGGAGACAGTGTCACCCTGATCACGCGGCCCCGCCGTTTTGGAAAGACGCTGACCATGAGTATGGTGAAACAATTTTTCTCCCTGGATTATGCAGGCCGGGCGGACCTGTTTGAAGGGCTGTCCATCTGGCAGGAGGAGAAGTTCCGGGCCTTACAGGGAACCTACCCGGTGATCAGTCTTTCCTTCGCCAACATCAAGGAGAGCAACTATCTCTTCGTTTACAGTAAGATCTGCCAGGTCCTGTATCGCCTGTATCTGCAGAATCTGCATATACTCGACGACGAACGGATCCGGCCGGAGAAAAAAGAAGAATATCGCGATATGATGGCCTGCCTGAAACAGGAAGAACATACCGCAAAAATTTCCCTGTCACTGAACCTGCTGTCGGAATTGCTATATGATTATTACGGGAAAAAAGTCATAATTTTGCTGGATGAATACGATACCCCCATGCAGGAGGCCTATGTGGACGGGTTCTGGGATGAACTGACAGCGTTCACCAGAAGCTTGTTCAATTCCACTTTTAAGACGAATCCCTGGCTGGGGCGCGCCATCATGACGGGGATCACCAGGGTCAGTAAGGAATCTATTTTCTCAGATTTAAATAATCTTGAGGTAGTGACTACGACTTCCGATAAATACGCCGATT
>CALWDR010000316.1 GCA_944376745.1 uncultured Lachnospiraceae bacterium | reverse complement strand
TTCACTGCGTAATAACCGTTCACGCAGGGCACATATCCGGCGTATTCCTTCCAGCCTAACTGATACGCGTATTTTACCTGCGTATACAATTCCTGTACCTTCTCGTCCTCCATCCCGGCGTCCACCGCCTTCTCCAGAGCCTTATAAGCTTGGGTATACTCCTCCCGGTCCAGATAAAGCCCCGCCAGAGTCAGAAGGTACTCCGGATTCTCCGCATAAGCGGACACCGCGTTTTGTGCGGCGCTCAGATAATCGTTGTAGATATCCGTACTCTCCTCGTACCGCAGCCGGTAAGCCTCCAGCTTATCCGACCAGACCTCCTGGGTATTTTTAAGCGCCAGAGCGGCGTCATATTCCTCTACGGCTTTCTGGTACAGCGTCCGGTCTACATATTTCTCCGCCTGATCAAGATGCGCCTGATATTCCTCCGTCTCTCCGCTGTCGCCCGCAAACAACACCGAAAACCATCCCAGGACCACCAGGCAGGCAAGTACGATAATGGCTATTTTTGACTGTTTCACCTTGTTTCCCAACTTTCTTTACATGATCGATAACAAAACCGTGATCCCATACCCCAGCCAGATGAACGGTCCCAGGGGCAGGGCATCCTTCAAATGCTTCTTTCTTGCAATCAGAAGGACCGTAGAAGCCAGCGCGCACAGGAAAAACGCAAACACCAGACTGAAACACACGGCCCGGATCCCGCACAGGAAACCCAGACTGGCAAAAAGCTTCACATCCCCCATGCCCAGTCCTCCATGGGTGGCTTTGGACATGAGCAGCAGAAGCAGCAAACTCACAACCAGCGCCAGAAGACTGTTGAAAAGCCACACCAGCGCCTCCTCCCGCATCCAGATAAATTCACAGATGACGGTGATCACTCTGCCCCCAAGCAAAATCAGGGAACAGAGATTTGGTATCATCAAAAGTTCCATATCGGTTATAAAAATGCAGCTCAAAACGCCCATGGCAAGGGTCATCTTGAAAAAACCGATGGCGGAAACGGAATGCCCGAAGGCGACATACCCGCACCAGGCCCCAAAGCATGCGCACAGGGCCAGCGTTACGGCTGCCGACCAGCGCCGTCTCAGCAGCGGGCTGCCGGCCTTTTCTGCCGGGGCAGCAGGAACCTCTTCCTTTTCTGCCGGGGCGGCAGGAATCTCTTCCTTTTCTTTTCTATCCGCCGGAACCTCTTTCTCTTCTTTCTTTTTCTCTTCCGAACTTACGACGGCTTCAGAAGCCAATTCCTGGGTTCGTGCAGATAACCGGGGCAGATAAAATCTTATGGTCAGCAGCATGACCGCCAACACCATCAGCCCCCAGACAATACTCCAAATCACTGACATTCTGAAGCCCTCGCAATCTGTTCTTTTTTACAATGAATTGATAAAGTTCATCACCTTGGAGGTGATCGCCGACATAACGCCTTTCCCTAAAGTCAAGAACAGACCTGCCAGCACAACCACAATGCCGATAATGATCAGCATGGAAATAAAGTTCGTATCGCCGCGCTCGGACTTCTTGAAATTTTCAAGAGCACCGCCCGCTTTGGTCTGCAGCTTTACCAACATCTTGTCCACTTTGCTCATAACCACTCTCTCCTTTCCTTCATATTTCAAAACAGCGAGCCCGCAAAGGCCGCGGTCATGACGATGATAATGACGCCCAGGAAAATCAGGACAATGGGCATCAACAGCTTCCCTGCCGCTTTCTCCCCGCTCTGAAGCATCCGCTGCTTCTTGGCGTTCCACAGCTCGGAGGACTGGCGGGCAAGGAACGCCGACAACTCCGAGCCGCCCTTTTCCATACTCTGGATCAGGGCGCTGGTAAATTTCTTGATCTCCGTAGAATTTGTGGACTTGCCAAACAAAAATATCGCATCCATATCGGAATATCCGTTTTTCATATTCTCGCTGGTTTTTCTCATCAGTTCATAAAAAGCGCCGGAGCCATTCTCGCCCACCATATTCCAGGCCTCCCGGAGCACCATCCCGGAATTCACCAGCACCGCCATAGTGGAAACCACCTCCGGCAGCTGACTCTCGCATTCCTCCGTGCGCCTGGACAACGTATTCTTCATATTTTCCAGGCAGTAAGCGCCCACCAGAACACTCATGAAAATTCCCACCAGCAATAGGAAAGCCGTCATCCCCTGCAGCATTCCGGCCAGCAGAAACGTAACAGCCAGAAAAAGATGCACCAGCGTGATGGTCTGTACCCAGGCGACGGCGGCGTAATACTCCGCGTACTGGGGCTCATATAACAAAGAAGCGTTTACCTTCAGCTTTGTCTCTGTCTTTCCCTTCAGCCGAAACAGCTTCATGGCGCTCCAGGAAAAGCCCACGCCATAGAGACCGTTTAAGGGATATGCGTTTCCGTCCAGGTTCTCCACAATGGCCTCATACTTTTTCCCTCTGATCAGCTGCATGATAAATAAGGCCGCCAGGACCGTACCGATCCCCATGCAAAAGTATCTCATACACTCACCCCTTAATATCCATAATCTTCTGGCCCAGCTTATAAGCCGCCACAAAAAGTCCGATGGCAATGGTAATGGCTATGACTCCCGGAGCTGTGGCAAAGCCTGCCGCAAAGGAGCTGCTCATCATCCGAAGCAGAAGCATCATGATGACCGGTATCACCATCATGGCCGTAAACTGCGACTTATTGGAGGCCAGCGCTGTCTCGATCTCCTCGCCCACCTCGATCTTCTCGCTGATGATGTCGTTGGTCCTGCGGACAATGTCTTTGATATTTCCGCCTGCCCGGTAGCACACTTCAAATACAACGCCAAAATTCTTAATATCGTCGATCTGACTGCGTTCCCCGAAGGAGGCCATCATGGACTCGATGGGAATGTTGTTCTGGAGCCCGTCCACCATTTCCTTCACCTCAGCCACGATATAGGCTTTGTCAGAATATTCCACCTTCAGGTCGTTGTAGGCGCTCACCAGGGATTCGGACATGTTCATGCCGCTGGAGAGAGATACGGCCAGAGCCTCTAAGAAACTGCGGAACTGCTGGGTAAGCTCCATCCTCCGCTTGTTCTGAAGCTGCTTACACCGCATGGGATAAAACAAAAAGCACGCCGCGATCCCCACCAGCACGAAGATGATCAGATTGCTGACAGACGTGGCCGTGGTGGCCAGCCCCTCCGCGTCCCGGAACTGCCCGCCGTAAAAGGTCAGCCCCACGATCCCGCCCACCACAAAGGCCAGCAGGAAGGTTGTGAATTTTTCCTGTCCGCTCATGACATAGGTCTTATAATTCAGCATGGGTGTGTTCAGCGCGGACATCACATACTGCGGCTCCTGCACTTTCTTCGCCATTTTACGTTCCTCCTCAAATCTCCGCCTTAATTCCCGCCAGCTTCAGCTTAAAATCATTTTTCAGCGGGTTCTTGGTGCGCCTAAGGCTCCCGGAGACCTTCTCCAGGGTGCTGTTTTCATCCTCCTCAAACACATACAGCGGATTTAAAATGATCCGGCCCTCCCCGGCGCCCTCGCCGGGCTCGTAGCCCACCACCTCGGTGATCTCCATGGTCTTACGGGACTTGTCCCGCAGCCGGGACAGATGGATGATAATGTCCACCGCCGAGGCGATCTGCTGGCGGATGGCCTCTAAGGGCAGGCCCGCCGCTCCCTGGAGCACCATGGTCTCCAAGCGGCTTAACATATCCTCCGTGGAGTTGGCGTGGCCCGTGGACAGGGAGCCGTCGTGGCCGGTGTTCATGGCCTGCAGCATGTCCAGGGCCTCGCCGCCCCGGACCTCGCCCACCACGATCCGCTCGGGGCGCATACGCAGTGACGTCTTGATCAAGTCCCGGATGGTGATCTGCCCGGCTCCCGCCGCGTTGGCGTTTCTCGTCTCCAGGCTCACCAGGTTGTCGATCCCCGTGATCTGAAGCTCCGCCGAATCCTCTATGGTAATGACGCGCTCGTCCTTGGGAATATAATTGGACAGGGCGTTCAAAAAGGTCGTCTTTCCCGAACCGGTACCTCCGCTGATGAATATATTATACTTGGCCCGAACGAACAACTCCAGTTTGTCCGCGATCTCCCGGGTGATGGAGCCGTATTCGATCAATTTCTCAATGGTCATGGGCGTCTTGGAAAATTTCCGGATAGTCAGCGTGGGGCCGCACAGGGCGATGGGCGGGAGCACCACGTTGACACGGGAGCCGTCCGGCAGACGGGTATCACAAATCGGATTCGCCTGGTTTACCTCTCTCCCGGCCAATCCCACGATCCTCTGTATGATATCCTCCAGACGCCTCTGGCTCTCAAACTGCTTGTCAAGCTTAAACAACCGCCCGTTCTGCTCGATGAACACATTGTCCGGGCCGTTGATCATAACCTCCGTGATGGAGTCGTCGCTGATGATGGAGTCCAGCAGGCCAAAACCCCGGATGGAGCTGTACACCTGCTGGACGATGGATACCCGCTGCTCGATGGAGCAATACCGGTCCCCAATGCGGGCAAGGACAATATTCTCCACCTGCTCCTCCAGCTCCTCGTCGCTTAATCTGCTCAAAGGAAGGTTCTCCGTCACATACCGTTTTATCTCGGCTATCAATTCCTGTTCTCTCTCGAAATCCATCTCGACTCCCCGCCTTTATGCAATTTTGTCAAAAATCAAAAGCCCCGCCAGCTGCCCCAGCACCTGCTGGGTGGTGGCATGCTCATACCGGGGCGCGCCGCCGATATTTCTCAGTTCCACGCCTTCAATGGTACTGCTGGTCTTATTGCTGAATTTGTTGTAGATCAGGCTGATCCGGCTGGTCAGAGGCAGATCCTCCTGCTGTTCCAGAATGGTCAGCGCCTGGTATGCCCTGACGAGCTTCGCATTGGAAATGTCGGACCCGTCCCCGATCCACACAACCGCGTTTGTCTGGCGCAGAAGCCCTCTGTCTGCGGCGTCCATCGCGAAATCGCAGTCCAAAATAATATACTCATAGGAGCCGGACAGCCGAAGCTCCGTGATCAGCCGATGAACATCATCGCTGTCAAGCTCCAGCATATCCAGAGCCAGCTTGGAGGGGGCAAAGAAATATACGCCCCGGGCATCCTGCTTGACGCAGCTCTCCAGCTTCAGGGCAAGATTGGAACGCTTGCTCTTCAACGCAAAAATAATATCGCTCATATCGAACTGCCCTTCCGCTTCAAAGAACAGGTCCGAGGAGCCATATTTTTCCAGATTCAAATATAAGGTTTTCCTGCCCAGAGCCGCGAAATGCAGCGCGCAGGCCGCCGCCATGCAGGAGGTTCCCACTCCCCCGCAGGGCGAAGAAAAAACGATCAGCCGGCTCATATCGTCCCCCAGCTTCAGCTCCGAGACGCTTCCGGCATTTTCCGAATAAATGCTGAGAATCTGCTTATAGATCAGGTCCGCTTTCTGGAATTTGCAGATGGCCTTCTGGTCACGCACCGTCTCCACATCCGCCGAATCCACAAAATAGGCGAAACCGCACCGCTTGGGCAGAAGATTTACATCGATCTCAAAGACATCGCTGGCGACCAGTACGTCGATGCGGGCGTTTGCAATGGTGGCCAAAGCGACAGATAACTCCGAAAATGAATAAAGCTCGAATTTGTCCGCATATTTCGTACTAAAGACAGAAGTAATGCGGCTCAGGTAATTCTGGTCCTGTTCAAGAATCGCAACCTTTATCTTCATGTTTTTACTCCCATGTTTCGACAATTTCTTTTTATTGTCTACATTCTAGACCAATTCCAGTTAAAAGTCAATAGACCAAGTGGTCTAAAATCAGGGGCCGCGCCCTTCAAAATTGTGCATATCACATAGGATTTTTGTGTGCATCGCGAAGCTGTTACTGGTCACAGAGCGGATCGTAACAAAATAACATTTTTCCATTTTCCCCATACTATATTAGGAGAACAAAATGAAAGGACTCTTCACCATGCAAAATTGCAACTGCGGCGGGAGGGAACCGCAAACTCCCCCCTGCAACCTGGTCTATGACCTGGACCGCCTGCCTCTGGGTATGGCCTATGTGCCCTGGCAGCAGTTTGACGCTGTCTACGAGGCAGAAAAAGCGCTGGGGTGCGGCACTATTTTCCCGGAATTATATAAGCCCTTCCTCGGAAAGCGAGGTGCCATGCGATGAACCCCAATCAGATGGAACGCTGTAAATTATACCGGTGGATTCACATGGTGAGCTTCGCCGTCAACGACATCAACCTGTACCTGGACACCCACCCGGAGGACATGGCGGCAATCGATTACTTCAACCACTACCGGGAGCTGCGCATGCAGGCCTTAAAGGAGTACGAATGTAAATACGGACCGCTGACCATCGACACGGCCGCGCCGGAGGACAAATGGCTCTGGTCCACCCAGCCAATGCCTTGGGAAGGAGGTTGCTGCTAGCTTATGTGGAATTACGAAAAACGCTTACAATACCCTGTCAACATCACACAGACCAATCCCCAGATGGCCCAGGTCATCATCAGCCAGTTCGGCGGACCCGACGGGGAGCTGGCCGCCTCCATGCGCTATCTGTCCCAGCGCTACACCATGCCCTACAAGGAGGTAGCCGGGGTCCTTACGGACATCGGTACCGAGGAATTGGCCCATATGGAGATGGTCTCCGCCATCGTGTACCAGCTGACGAAAAATCTCTCCCCGGAGGAGATCAAGGCCTCCGGCTTTGACAAGTATTACGTGGACCACACCCTGGCCCTCTGGCCCCAGGCGGCGGGCGGCATCCCCTTCAATGCCTGCGAATTCCAGTCCAAGGGAGATCCCATCACGGACCTTTTCGAGGACCTGGCCGCGGAACAGAAGGCCCGAACCACCTACGACAACATCCTGCGTCTGGTCAAGGACCCGGAGGTCAGCGATCCCATCCGCTTCCTGCGGCAGCGGGAGATCGTACACTTCCAGCGGTTCGGAGAAAGCCTTCGCCTGGTCCAGGAGCAGCTGGATTCCCGGAATTTCTACGCCTTCAACCCGGAATTCGACGTGCCCCGGCCCGCGCCCAACTGCTGAGGATCACAAAACAGTCGGCCTCTTTTCAGGCCCCGGTTTTCGCGAACTTTCTATCGGCACAAAAAAATACCAGTCAGACTACAGGGCGGCTTCTGCCGCCCGATCATCTGACTGGCTCTATATCTGTCCTTCAGCCTCTCATCCCCTCACCGGGAAACTGCCATACCCTCGGCAATCCATTCCTGGATCAGGCTTACATTCTCCTTCAGGCCCTGGGCGATCTGCTCGATGGACATTCCCATTTTCGCAAAGGAAATCGCCGCCTCCTTCTTCGTCTTCATTTCACCGCGCTCCATGCCCAGTTTCTCGCCGCGCTCATAGCCCAGTTTCTCGCCGCGCTCCATGCCCTCATGATACAATTTCTCCATCTCGCTGCACATAGCATCCACTCCTCTCTGCGTCTCCTTCAGCTCACGGACGCGCTCCGACAACACCTTACTGTACATCTCATCCGCGTTCTTACAATGCAGGTCATGCATCAGCCGCCCCAGCTCCGTATCGTTCTGCACCCTGGAATTCACATAAATGATATGGGACCTGTCGTCAAAGTCCTCCTTATTTTACACTTTCCCGGTATTCCTTCCTGCACTGACCAAGGTAAACATCCCATTCCGGGAACGCATCATCCTCCCGGCTTTCCATTCCATTTTCCGCCCCCTCTGCCTCTGGGTTTTCGGCCCGTTTCTCCGCTCCATTTTCCTGCTCCGGCTCCCGCAACAGCCGCAGCGCCTCCCGACAGGCCTCATAGGACTGGGTATTCTGGTGGTAACCGTAGGCCTGCTGAAAGGCCTCCGCGGCCTCCTGGAACAAAAAGAGCCTGGCGTAGGCCACTCCCATATTGTGACAGACCGCTCCCAGAAGCTCCTGATTTTCCTTCCCCCGCTCCCTTGAAAGCAGCCTCCGGTATTCCAGGATGGCGGCTTCCAGGCGCCCGTTTGCCAGCATCCGGTCCGCCCGCAGCTTTTGCCGCTCCCCCTCATCCTTCTGTTCCAGGGTAAGACACAGAGCCTGGAACTGGGAAAGCTCCTCCTGGGTATACATCCCAGCCTCCTTCAGAAGAAACCAGGCGCACCAGAACGCCGAGCGGCCCCGGCCTCTCTCCTCCCTTAAGCCGGCGGCCAGCCGGGGCAGCTTCAGCTCCCCGGACAGCCAGGCAAAGAGGGGTTCCTCCATCACCGACTCGTCCACATATTCCATACTGTGATAAAGATAGTAGCACAGCTCCTCAATGGTGGTGATCTCCACCCCCGGGACCTCAAGGCGATAGGGTACCCGGGCGGTCTGTTCCCTGCAAATCCATAATTCACTCATTGATACAATACTCCCATACCTTTCCGCTGGATTCATACCAGGCCCCAAAGCCCAGATCCGTGATCCGTATCAAAAACCTGCCCCGTTCATCCGAAAGTGCCTCGATCCGAAGCCGCGTGGCCTTGGGAGGCCGCTTCGGCAGGTCCGTAAGCTCCAGGCTCACGATCCTGGCCTTGGAGCTGTCCGGCGCCCGCAGCCAGATGTCCACCTGCGGCTCTCCCTCCAGCAGCACCTGATACTGCCGTCCCACCGCAAATACGCTCTCGCCCGCCTCCGCAAGCTCCTGGAAGAAAGCGCGGTCTCCCTGGTGTACCTTCAGAAATACATTGTCAGGCACTTTATATTCGCTGAAATACACATAGCCGCGCTTCTCCTTATGCATTTGCAGATAGCTTCCATAGCAGGCCCCCTTGGTAAACAGATTCTTGCCCTGGAAGACCCTGCGCCCCCGGCAGAGGACATTCAGAGAATCCTTCAGCCACCCGCCCTCCAAGCCGTCCCCGGTAAGGTACACCGCGGAGACGATCTTTCCGAGAAATACCTGTCTGGCCAGCGCCCCAAACCTGCGGTCCCGGTCCGCGGGCTCCCGGGGCAGAATGCCCAGCTCCATCTGCAGAATCTCCACCCGCCAGGGACTGGTTCCCGGCTGCTTCGTAAGATACAGACAGCTCAACGCATCCTCCTCACAGCGAAAAAGCGCCACGTCATGCTGGGTCAGCTCTCTTTCCTGGTTCATGGCAAAATGGCAGAAGCTCTCCTTGTCCTCCGCGACAAAAATCCGTTCCTCCGGAATGGAAAGCTCCTGCAATGTGGCGGACATCCGTTCCACACGCTCCCGGTTCAGCTCCGGCAGATTGACGGTAACAGCCGCGATCTTTGAAAAATCTGTAAGGCCCGGCACCATATGAAGGATTCGCCGCCAGAACACAGGCAGCATTTCCCGCTGGCTTTTCCCCTCCTTTGCCACGGTGGGAATCCGGTATTTCTCCTGCCCCACCACGGTGCTCACCGTCTCCGGCTCCTCCATTCCGGGCCGGAAATAACTGATCTGGGTCCAGCTATCGTTAAAATCGATCCCGATATAAAATTCCTGTTCCATTTCTCCCATAAACCGCTCCTTTCCCGTCCCTTACAAAAGCCGGAACCGCTCGTTCCTGCAAATACCGGAACCACTCCGCCCCGTCCCTTACAAAAGCCGGAACTGCTCCGCCCCCTGCAGGCTGCTTCGATACTGCCGGTACAGCCGCTTTAAACCCTCCTCATCCCGCTGCCCATAACTCTCCGTCATGCGGTTCAGCATGCCGTACCGGCTGTCATCCCTATGGACCGTCTCCTGTGCCTCCGGCTTTTTCCCGGCCCCGTCCACAGCCCTTCCTTCGCCGGCCCCTCCGGCAATGAAGCCGGAGGTGGTATGCAACAGTACTGCAGTCCCGCGTTCCTCCTCCCGAATGCTGTAGGAAATCTCCTCCCCAGCAAACACCACAAAGGATTTTACAAAAATCCCCTCAAATACCGGCTCCATCTCCTCCGTCCGCAGCGCTCCGTCCTCCTGCTCCAGGCGGTAACTCACCGTCACCCGATGGCTGGGATTGGTCCGGTATTCCAGAAAGGTCTTATCCTGCAAAATGAAGCGCCGCTTCAGTTCTGCCGGCAGCTCTTCATAGAAGGCAAAATACATGCCCCGCAGCACATAAGCCTCCAGCAGCTCCTCCAGGATCCCGTACTGATTCCCGGCAGACTGAACTTCCACGCTCCGCGTTTCCCCGGCTGCCCGAACTTCCGCACTCCGCGTTTCCCCGGCTGCCCGAACTTCTACGCTTTGCGTTTCCCCGGCAGGCTGCCCTTTTTTCGCCAGCCACCGGAGGCAGGCGAGGCGGCAGCAGTCGTTGAGGGGATTTCCCAGAAGGATCTGCCTCTGTATACAGGCAAAGATCCCGTCCGCCACAGGCTCCTCCCGCACAAAATACCGGTAGGAAAAATAAGACAGCGCTGCCATCAGCACCATTTCCTGGCCATGACCCTCAAAATAATGCTCGAAGATCTCCTCCATGGCCTCCGTCCAGCCCTCTGTATACAAAAGCTGTATCAGGAACCTCTCCTCCAGCTCATAGGTGTCCAGCTCAAAGGTCCGGGCCGCCTTCCACAAGCGCTCCATCTCCTTCAGACTTCCCTGGAAATACCTGCACAGATACCACAGGATCCGCTCCGTATAAATGCCTTTTCGGAAAATGGCGGCGCACAGCGCCGCAAGCTGTTCATTTTCCTCCCCGTTTGTCTCCGAGATCTCCCGGTCCGCCCGGGCAATCCACTCAGAGACGGAGACGTCCGCCTGCGCCAGGACCTCCGACTCCGTTTCAACCTGACAGGCGCCTGTCCGCGCAAATACCTCCGGCTCCGTTTCAGCCTGGCAGGCGTCCGCCTGCCGGCCCTGCACATGCTCCGACTCTGCTTCCGCCCGTCGGTTCCGCGCAGGCTCCGGCCCTGTCTCCCCCCGCCAGCTGTACGCATGCTCCGGCCCTGCTTCCGCCTGCCGGTTCCGCGCAAGCTCCGGCAGAAATTCCCGGTACAGCTCCTGGAAATATTCCCCCCGCTGCCCGGCCTGGAACTGCTCCATGGAAAACGCCTCCATGGCGTCCCGGTATTC
>CALWDR010000315.1 GCA_944376745.1 uncultured Lachnospiraceae bacterium | reverse complement strand
CCTTCCCCTGCGGTCTGTCCGGTGTCCCCGCACGCCGCTAAAGAGAACATCATCACCGTGGCAACCAGGATTGCTGCTTTTTTCTTCATCATAATAACCTCCCTTTGGTTATGTGTGATATAAATGGTCTAATATTACAACTACAATTTATCATGTTCTACATTTTTATACAATATATTTTGAATTCCTTTCCATATTTTTAGCATAATTTTGAGTTTTTTCTGAAAAATTTCAAGACATGTAGTTTGATTTTTATCAGATATTGGCAACTGGATTTTTATTTTACAGGATATGATACGCCTCATGCCGGAAACTTCTATTCTATAGGGAAGTTCGGAAAACTATTCTATAAAATAAATTAAACCACGCGACTATCGTGTGGTTTTCTCAATATAAAAAGCCCCTGTAAGACCGCCTGATCTTACAGGGAGAGCACAGGAATTTTTCAAAGCGCCGCAAAGTATCCGTGCAGACGCGGTTACCTGACTTGTTGTTCACCAAAATAAATCATCGCTTTTCTTAAGGTATCCACGATAAAATCATGTTTCTCCTTTAGATACTGCTCTCTGCCGCCATCCACAGGAGCTCTGGCCGCGAGAGAGACTTTTAGATCCTCATAGGCTTTCGCGGCAGAGGGATTCTGATTCAGGTAATCCTGCCCCCGGATAGACGCCTGGGCCCCCGGGCGATAATAAAATCCCGCCTCCTTCAGTTCTTTTTCAAAAGCAAGAATGTCCGCAATGACTTTTTTCGTTTCGCCACAGTCATACAGCTTGCTTGCACCGTCAGCATAAAAGCCGCAGCTTTCATAAAATCTGACAGCGTTTCCGTTTTCTTCAAAAACCCATAAAATCATATGGCATTTGCCGGCTTCACGGGCTTTGGCAAAAGCAAAATTTAATGTGATCGTACCGATTCCTTTTCTGTAATACTCCGGAAGTAAATAGATTGCATGTAATTCATAAAAACTGTCGTCAGTGCCGCTGTCATTGATAATTGCGGTATCTTTCTGTGGCACATCCACACACATAATCCCCACAGCTTTTCCGTTACATTCAATGATATACTGGCTGTCGTTATCCTCTGTAATAATACGTCTAAACTGCGCAAGCCGCGTCGCGTTTTTCGCTTCAATGTATGCCATGGGAAGAATATCCTTATAGGCCGCTTTCCAGGATCGTGCATGTATCTCCGCCATGTCGGACACATCCGCCGGGTGCGCAAGCCGAATGTTTATATGCATTATCAAGCCCTCCATGGTTGACATTTCCAATATAAATTATCAGCATTCATCTGCGTATTCCAAAATCATTTTCTCAACCAAATGGCTTATATAAAATCCATTTGCTTTTAATTCAGAAATGATTGGCCAAATCTCTTTTACGATTCCCTGTTGCTTTGCTTTTAAAAGAACCCCTAAAGTTCCAGTTACTGGTATACCAAGATATTTTGCAGTTTTCTTAGCAGCATTATCGTCAATGATTGCTAAATCTGCCTGTTGCTCCTGGCATAAAATCATGACCTCGACTTCTCCTTCATGAAGTTTCGCTTTATACATCTTTTTTTCTGAATCATCCTTTATCTCCTGCACATGAATCCAAGTTCCCGCATTTTTTATCTGTGCACAGGCAGAATCTTCTTTTTCCGCCACTTCACGATAGACAGCCGCAGGGATTATGATTTCTGTATACATTTTCTGAAGAATTTCTAATTGACCTATCCCACAAAGAGCAATCAGTGGAGTGGAATTTACAATCACCTTACGCATTCTCCAACTCCTCCAAAAATTCTTCTTTATCCTCATACTGAAAAATGGATATATGGTTCTGTCCGAGATATTTTATAAATTCCTCCTCCGTCATTCCTGCAATCTGCGCACAGTAACCAATCGAAACGCCGCTTTGCGTATAATACCCTAGAGCTACCGCCCGTTTTGCAAAACGATTTGCTTCTTCCCTGCTCATTTTTGTATCAAAGAGAACTTCATCCGGTATATTTATTGCTACTTGACACATTCTTACACCTCCATAATCGCCATCTTCCAGAAGCTTGTAACTGTCTGGGTATTACTCGCACTGAGTTCATGCTTCGCCTTCGGCTCGCATTCTTTAGGTGCTCATATTATAGCCTATATGAGGGAAATTATCAACGGCTTCTTCCCTTTCGTTTGTGTTATGGAACAGCATCCGCTTGTCATTGTCTGAAAATTTTGCGACATTTTTCATTTCGCTTGTACCTCCCCGGCAATCTGCCGTATTGTATCGTAAACCCAATCCGTAGATTCTGCCGCCTCCTTCAGCATAGCGGCTTTATCTTCCTCACTCAAACGTGAGCGAAGCGTCTTAATGGTTTTGGAAGTAACATTTGTTTTCCCCAGCGTTTTCAATGCCTGAATCACAAGAGCCGTCATATAGGAAAGCCCCGTAATCTCCTTATTGGTCCGGTGCTTAAATTCCAGCTTTGTGGAATTCCATTCGTAGATCTTATAGGGGCCGTCACTGATGTAGGACCATACCGCCGTAACCTGTGTGGAAAGCCCTAACAAATTCAGCGCCGTGTTCCCACATGGGGCAATCGTCCAGTGATAACTTCGTGCCAGCGCTTTTGCCACGGCGTTTGGGTCTGCCGCCACATATTCTTTCAGCATTTCGCTGTATTCCGGTTTCTCATAAACGCCTTTCAAAATCCGCCGCAGCGTGCCCGCCTGTGTAAGCCGGTTTAAGTTCCGTCTTATGGTTTCCGTATCTGCAATATCAGCAAAGTCAGAACTGACTAAAACAGTCCCTTCCTCTGCCGCTTTGATCCGCTCCTGAATCTGTCTGGAATAGCCATTTGCCACTTTGCGCACACCTCCTTTGTCCCGAATATTATATATTATTCGGGACAAATTTTCAATAGGCTTCAAGAATTTTTCCCATAGTATTCCACACAGAACAGAATTTATACATCAGTTTCAGATTTTATATCGGGAGAGGGAAAACTATCGCATTTTTGTTTACAGACAGCCGGACAGCCCACTGCGGGACACAACAAAAAACGCCCGTCCTCCAACAGTCCCCCGGATTCTCTCCGGTCTGTCAGACGACAGGCGTTTTCCTATCTCTACAGCTATAACCGCTCCCGAACAGCGCTACTCCACCACAACGCCCTTCTGCAGCATCACATTGGCATACAGGGCGGATTCCCCGGTGGCAATGATGGCGTAGGCTTTCTTGGCCTCCTCATAGAAGGCAAACCGCTCAATATTTCCCACGCAGTCCGCGCCCCGGTCATCGTGCTTTGCGATGATCTCCTTGTAGGTATCCCAGATGGGCGTCTCCACGTCGTCCCCGGGCATCACCTCCATCAGGTTCACGGGCTTCTCCACGTAGGTATCCAGCGGAAAGACCTGCAAAATGGCGTCCAAAAGCTCCGGCACGCCGTGGCCGTCACAGCGGATGACAATGGCATTCTTGCCCATGGACTCCGCCGGGAAATTCCCGTCGGACAGCACCAGGCGGTCACTGTGCCCCATCTCGCAGAGCACCTTTAAAAGCTCCGGCGATAAAATCTTTGGAATTCCTTTTAACATTTCTGTTCTCCCTTAAATCGTTCTTGTTAAAATCACGGCCTCCCTGCACGCCTTCCGGCGGCAGGGAGACGCGAAATCTACTGCTTACCTCTTATACATAGGCCCATAATTCTTGCAGGCCCGATAATCCGCGGCCTCCTTGTCCATGCCGAAGGCGTCCCATGCCTTGGGCCGGAAGATATCCTCCACGGGAACGTTGTGCATGCACACCGGAATCCGCAAAATGGAGCACAGGGTGATCAGATCCGCGCCGATATGTCCGTAGGAGATAGCGCCGTGGTTTGCGCCCCAGTTGTTCATCACCTCGTAAGCGGTCTTGAAGGGAGAGCCCTCGTTGCCGTCGCATCTGGGCGCGAACCAGGTGCAGGGCCAGGTGTAATCGGTCCGCTTCCAGAGGGTATCGGTAACCTCCTCGGGAAGCTCCACGGTCCAGCCCTCCGCGATCTGCAGAACCGGACCTAAGCCCTTCACCAGATTCAGACGGATCATGGTGGCAGGCATGGTGGCCTTGGTCACAAATCTGGAGGAATATCCGCCGCCCCGGAAGTATCCGTTGTCCGCCGCGTTCCAGGTGGTGGCCGCCATGATGGCGTCCTGATCCTCCTTGGTCACCTCGTACCAGGGCTTCATAACGGGGTTGCCCTCAGCGTCCCTTGCCTCTCCGTTGGCATCCAGGCAGCAGGCGCCGGAGTTGATGAGATGGATCACGCCGTCGGCGTCCTTTGCGTGGCCCTCGATGTCATAGCCGGTCACCCGCTTGATGGCGTCGCCGCTCCAGTAGGTACGCACGTCCGCAAACATCTGGGCCTTGTTGGTTAAAAGCTTCATGAACAGCATGCCAAGACCGTTTAACACATCATTCTCGGTGGCCAGGATGTAGGGCTCTCTGGCGCCGTTCCAGTCGAAGGAGGTGTTGAGGACAGCCTCGGCGAAGTCGCCGTTGGGATAGAAGTCCGTCCACTGTCTCTGGCCCTGGAAGCCCGCCGCAATGGCGTTGTGGCCTACGGCCTCCTCCTCCCGGCCTTCCGGCAGGTTGTCGTTGCCGTTCATCAGATCCTTGATGATAACGGCCATCTTCACCACAAACTCAAACTGACGCTCCTTCTCCTCGTCGCTCTTCTTGACGAAATCCGGATTCTTGTCGAAGCCGATGATGCATTTTTCCTTTGCCCAGGCCAGCGCCTTCTGGTACTCCGCCTCGTCGTAGATGCCCTCGGTCATACGCCGGATGATCTCCACCTCGTCCACGGATTCCACCCGCATGCCCAGATAGGACTCCAGGAAATCGGAATCAATGATGGAGCCGCCGATGCCCATGCAGATGGAGCCGATCTGCAGGTAGGATTTTCCTCTCATGGTAGCCGCAGCCACAGCCGCCCGGCCAAACCGCAGCAATTTTTCCTTGATGTCGTCGCCGATGGTGGAATCGTCCGCGTCCACCACGTCATGGCCGTAAATGCCGAAGGCGGGAAGGCCTTTCTGGGCATGGGTAGCCAGAACGGAAGCCAGATAGACCGCGCCGGGGCGCTCGGTGGCGTTTAAGCCCCATACTGCCTTGATGGTATTGGGATCCATATCCATGGTCTCGGAGCCATAGCACCAGCAGGGGGTCACGGTCAGGGTGATAGCCACGTTTTCTTTTCTGAATTTGGCCTCGCAGGCCGCAGCCTCCGCCACACGTCCGATGGTGGTATCGGCAATGACGACCTTCACCGGCTCGCCGTTGGAATATTTAAGGTTGTCCTCAAAAAGCTTGGCCGCGGCCTTGGCCATTCCCATGGTCTGCTCCTCCAGGCTCTCCCGCACCTTCAGGGGCCCGCGTCTCCCGTCGATGGTGGGTCTGATCCCAATGACGGGATAATCTCCGATTAATCTTGATTTTGCCATAACAGCATTCCTCCTAGTATAATAATGGTGTAGCCAAGAATGACTACTGGTTAATAGTTACAAAGTCCAGTCTAATAAATCTATATAGATATAACGGAAGGAGGAACTCCCCCTCCATCAGAAGTTGTAGGGCAACATTTTTTATCGTGTCTGAGGTTTCCTTAATGCGCCAGACAAAAAATTGAGGTATAATCACTGAAGGCAGGATCATTGACGTTTCCTCCTTGGGAACCAGCCTTCCGGCTGGTGAAACCTCTTAGAAAGTCTGTCAATCCATTCGGTGGTGATTTATGTTTTGGCTGGTTGGGAAGCCTCAGGCTATACCTGTATGAGCCGCTAGGTTGCGTATCCACCTTTTGGAAATGGATACCTGCCGGAAAGGATATTACTATGCATTATCAAAAAGTACTCAAGATGCTCGAAAGCATCCCCTACCTCTCAGTCGGGCTTGATGTCGGCGCTGATTTCTCCTGGATGTCCATCATGCTCCCCAATGGCATTCTCACCGGAAAACCTTTTAAGATCATTCACTCTGATCCACAATCCCGTGAGCTTGCTGTCACAAAAATAAAGGAAGCCCAAGAGATGTATTCTCTCGAAAGCCGTTGCTTCCTTGAGTCCACTGGGATCTACCACATCCCGCTCCTGTGCTTCCTTCGTGATAAGGGTTTTGACTGCTCCGTCATTAATCCTATCATTACTAAGAATAGCACAAATATGAGCGTAAGGAAACTACATAATGATAAATTTGATTCAAAAAAAGCTGCTAAAGTCGGCCAGGATACCTCCCTTAAGACTTCCATTGTCCCGGATGACGCGATCATTGATCTGCGCAATCTCGCGCGTGACTACTATTATTTCAAGGATCTGCAGTCCGCCGTCGTGTTGAAGCTTAACGCGGAACTCAAAGTGTCCTTCCCCGCATACCTGGATGTGTTCAGCAAGATCACAACCCAGACATCCTTAAAGCTTCTGGAAGCTTACCCCCTTGCTGCGGACATGCTTGCCGCCCCAAAGGACGAGCTTGTGAGAATCATCCGCAACACGGCACGCTTTGGGGAAAAGTATGCCCTCGCCAAGTATGATGCTATATGCGTCGCTGCAAAGGATGCCGCTGTTTTCGGACGTGCCCTTCCCAGCAATGCGCTCCGGATCCGCCGGTATATAAAACTCTACCAGGAATACCAGGAACATCTGGACAGCATACTCGAAGAACTACATATGGCTGTTGATAAGCTGGAAGGAACACCGGCCTATGAACACATCTCCATTACACAGTCCCTGCACGGTGTCGGCTTTTTAAGCGCCGTTGTCCTGATCGCGGAAATGGGTTCCTTTGACCTGTTCTCCTCTCCCAAGAAGCTCTATGCTTACTTTGGGTTGGATCCCGGCGTAAATGATTCCGGCAAACTCCATGGAGACAGAGTCCACATGTCCAAGCGTGGCTCCAGTCTTGCCAGGCGCATCCTGCATATGATCGCCATCAACAACCTGAAAGTGGATAAAGCAACAAAAGCGCCCGTAAACCCGGTCATTTATGATTATTACATCCGTAAATGTGCCAGCAAGAAAAAGATCGTTGCTGTTGGAGCCGTTATGCATAAGATCTGCAACATCATTTTCGCTATGCTCCGGGATAATAAGCCTTTTGAACTCATTACGCCGGAAGAACACTGTGAACGTTATGCAACAGAACACACAGGAACTGTAAACGTCGCTGCCTGATGGAGATTTGAACCAAATTTCAAAAATCCCATAGTAATGGGTTTATTAAGGTTACCCTTTTTTACATCAGCTGCTTGAAAAAAATTTTTTTAACATTTTTCATTTTACCTATTGACATTTCTTAGCTGGACTTACTCTTGGATAAATGATTTAAATTTTTCATATGCAGCATCCCACTTCTCAGTATCCTGAGGCAGATACTCATATGTTGTTTCTGAATTTGCGATGATGCGCCTTGCCTCCTGCACGCTGGGGATCTCTCCCAGGGCCATGAGCTGCACGGCGATATTTCCAAGGGCCGTGGCCTCCACCGGCCCCGCAAGGACCTTGCGCCCGCTGGCCCCGGCGGTCATCCGGCACAGAAGCTTGCTCTGGATGCCTCCGCCGATCATGTGGATCACCGGGTAATGCCTGCCGGTGCAGGACTCGATCTGCTCTAAAGCGTATCGGTATTTTAAGGCCAGGCTCTGGTTGATACAGCACATCACCTCGCTGACCGTCTCCGGCACCCGCTGCCCGGTCCTTTGGCAAAATGCCCGTATCCGTCCGGGAATATCCCCAGCCGCCACAAATTCCGGGGCGTCCGGGTCGATAAAGCTTTGGAATGGCTCCGCCGTAAGGGCCATCTGCTCCAGCTCCCCGAAGGAATACTCCTGCCCCTCCCGCATCCACTGCCGCCGGCTCTCCTGGGCCAGCCACAGTCCGATGATGTTCTTAAGAAGGGTGGTGGTATTGCCGTAGCCGCCCTCGTTGCTGATATTTAAGGCAAAGGACGTATCCCCGATCAGCGGGGCCGCAAGCTCCGTGCCAAAGAGGCTCCAGGTGCCGCAGCTTATGAAAATGAAATCCTTTTCCTGGGTAGGCACGGACACCACCGCGCTCTGGGTGTCGTGTCCGGCGATGGCGATGACCTTGGCGGGCTTTACCCCAAGCTCCGCACAGATCTCCTGCTTCAGCTCCCCCAGAACGGTGCCGCTCTCTATGATTTCCGGGAAAATTCCCGCGGGTATCCGCAGGGCCTCCAAAATCCGTTTGGACCAGACCTTCTCCCTGGCGTCCAGAAGCTGGGTGGTGGTGGCCATGGTGTATTCCGCCGCCTTCACCCCGGTGAGAAAATAGTTGAACAGATCCGGCATCAAGAGCAGCTTATCCGCCCGCTCCAGCAGCCAGGGCCGCTGCTTCACCAGGGAATAAAGCTGAAAAATGGTGTTGAAATTCTCAAACTGATTTCCCGTGATCCCGTAAACCTCTTCCCTGGGAATTGCCTTGAACACTTCCTCCTGCATGCCCAGGGTCCTGTCGTCCCGGTAGTGCACCGCGCTCTCCAGAAGCGCGCCGTGCTCGTCCAGAAGCCCGAAATCCACGCCCCAGGTGTCGATCCCGATGCTTTCAAAGCCTCCCATCTGCTTTGCCTTCAAAATTCCCTGCTTGATCTCATAGAAATGCCGCAGGGTGTCCCAATACATGGTCCCGTTTAACAGGACCGGGTCGTTGGAAAAGCGGTAGGCCTCCTCCATGTGAATTTTTCCGTCCTTCAGGGTGCCAAGGATGGCCCTCCCGCTTCCGCCCCCGAAATCAAAGGCCAGCACCCGTCCTTTCGTTTCTTCCATTTGCATGTCTCCTTCTCTTTCCAGCAGCCGCACGCATGGGCCACCGCTTCTGTTTCTCCAACACCCCGCGCATGGGCCACTTCTGTTTCTCCAGCAATCCGCGCAAGGGCCGCCGCTTCTATTTCTCAAGCCGCCACTTCTGTTTCTTCAGCCGTTTCTATTTCTCAAGCCGCCGGATGGATTCTCCCTCCCGCAGCTGTATGCCGAAATTCACCTTTATCACCTGTTCCTCCGGCGTCTGTCTGCTGCCGATCCGCTCCATCAGAATCTCCACAGCCTTGGCGCACATCTGCTCCATGGGCTGGCGGGCGATCCAGATCTTAGGCCGCAGCACCCTGGACATCACCAGATCGTCAAACCCGAAAATGGAAATGTCCTGGGGCCAGGAAAGCTCCGACTCGTTTACCGCCATGATCCCGCCCAGAGTTGTCTCATAATTCCCCAAAAACACGGCGGTAGGCCGTTCCTCTAAGCTCAGAAGCTCCTTCATATTTTTATAGCCCAGTTCAAAGGAGTGCTTGCCCAGCCGCCGGTATTCCGGACGCACCGAAAGCCCCGCATCCCCCATGGCCTCCATATATCCCTCCAGGCGGTGGATACCGGAGTACTCCACGTCAGAGGTGATCACCGCGATCCTCTCATGGCCATTTTCAATGAGGACGTTCACCGCCCGATAGGCAGCCATCCGGTTGTCGATCCCTACAAAGTCAAACTCCTCGTCCCGGAAGGCCCGGTCCAGAAGTACCACCGGCACTCCGGCCTTTCTGGCCGGTTCCATGAATTTTCCGCTGATATTCACGGGGATCACCAGCAGCCCGTCCACCTTCTTCTTCAGCAGGAACTGCAGATTCTGGGCCTCCACCTCCTCATCGTTGAAGGAGTCGCAGATGAGGAAGCCATATCCGTGCCTGCGCAGCTCCGCCCCGATGTAGTGCAGCATATTTCCCACAAACAGGCTCTCAATATCGTAGACCATGACGCCCACCAGCTTCGTCTGGTTGGTCACCAGTCCCCGGGCGATCTCATTTACCTCATAATGCAGCTCCTCGATGGCCGCCTCGATCAGCTGGCGGTTCCTGGGGAGCACGTTTCCCCCATTCAGATACTTGGAGATCGTGGCCAGAGACAGCCCCGTTTTATTCCTTATATCACGTATGGTCGCAGGCATATGCGTTTCCGTGCCAGCCTCCCGGCACATCTCCTTTCCAAATATCTTGAAACGGTTCGCTCTTGTCCTTCCCGCCTCTTTCTTACATTCATACCACATTTCTTGGTCAAAAGTCAAGTATTTTTCCTATTTTTTCAAAATAATTCATGGGATTTTCACATATTTTCCAGGTATGCGCAAATTTTTAGAGCGAAACGGTTCGCTCTAAAGTCAAAAGTCCGTGCAAGCGCCGGCAACTGGCTTGCTGCCGGCGTAAATCCATTTTTCCTCCAGGCACATCACGCCCCGGTGGAAATCCATTTTCCCTTCTGGCTCCGTCACGCCCCGGTAGAAAAATAGATTTCCGCCTCATCCCCTTCCGCCTCCATCCGGCAGAGAGCCCCCAGGGGCAGCGTCCCCATGAGACTTCTGTGGTCGGAGCAGACGTTGGCCACCACCGGCACCCCCAGCTTCCCAAACCAGGCCGAAAGAAAGGCCTCCGCCGTCAGGCTCCCGTCATACCCCTGATTGCCGCATCCGGTAAAATCCCCCAACAGCACTCCACGCACCCGGTCAAAAACGCCGGCGTACTGAAGCTGGGTCAGATACATGTGGATTCTGGGCAAACTCTCCCCCACGTCCTCCAGAAATAAAATGCACGCCTCCCGTCCCGGACCGTAAGCGCTTCCCAAAGACCGGGCCAGCACAGACAGATTCCCGCCCAGAAGCCTGCCGCAGGCCCGCCCCGCCCGGATCACCGCGAAACGCTCCCCGGGCGGGTTCTGAAAGCGCAGGCTATGGGTATCCCCCATACTGCAGGCCGCCCAGAGACTGTTCCAGGTGTAGTCCTGCCCTTCCCATTGCAAATTGCGCCCAGCGCCGGCACTGTCCTCGTTCTCCCGCCATAACGCCTGCCCGGCACGGCCCTCGTTTTCCCGCCAAAGCGCCTGCTTGGTCCCGTCCCCGTTCTCTCCCAGCAGATCCGGCTTCACCATAGGCCCGTGAAAAGTCACCAGCTTACAATACCGCCAAAAGGCTGTGTGCAATGCGGTGACATCGCTGTAGCCCACAAACACCTTGGGATTTTTGCGTATGCACGCATAATCCAGGTAAGGCAGAAGCTGCATGCTCCCATAGCCGCCCCTGGTGCAGAAGACCGCCTCGATCCCACCATCGGCAAACATCCGGTTCACATCCTCTGCCCGGCCCCTGGCAGTTCCCGCCAGATATCCGTAAATATTTTCATCCTTTTGAAGCTCCTCCCCATAGACCACGGAAAATCCCTGCGCCTCCAGCTTCTCTTTGCAGAGCAGACGCTGCTCATGAGTGATGGGGGAGCTGGGACCGATCAGGCCCACACAGGCCTCCCGGCGCAACGGTTTTGGTAGATTCATATTGTCACCTCCGCACAGCAGCCTTTCCGGCAGATATTTCTTCCGACAAACGGCAACTAAAATTGACCACTTTCTATAACCAGTATACGGAAGGAGCTCGGCTTCTATGTCTTAATACATAAGCCCCTTTCTCCCGCATACAATTTACTATAAAAATCCCGGATAACTGACTGAGGTAAAAAAAAGGAAAGAACCTGCCTGCGCTCCCCATCCCCCGGTCAGAAAACGGGAAAGCCCCGGAGGCCCCAATGACCCAGCGCCCGCTTCTCCTCCCCGCAACGGACGACCCTATCGCCCAGCGTCCCTCCCCAACGGCACACACTTCCGCCGCACAACTTCCCGCCCACACGGCAGCCACTCCCGCCGCACAGCTTCCCGCCCACGCGGCAGCCACTCCCGCCGCACACCCCCCAGCGGCACACGCTCCCGCCGCCGCATATCTCTCCCGGCGCCTTGGGGAAATCCTGCACATCCGCCGGCGGCTCCACCAGCTGGCCGAGCTCTCCACCCTGGAATACGCCACGGGCAGTTATATCCGAAGCCTTCTTGACAGCTGGCACATTCCTTACGAGTATCCGGTGGCCGACACCGGACTGACCGCAACGATCCAGGGCAAAAAACCCGGTCCCGGCAGGACGGTGGCCCTGCGGGCAGACATGGACGCCCTTCCCATTTTCGAGGAGGGCCGCTCGCCCTTCGCTTCCCAAAATCCCGGCGTCATGCACGCCTGCGGACACGACGCCCACATGGCCATCGCCCTGGGCGCGGCAAGGTATTTTAAGGAACAGGAGGAGTCCTTCTCCGGCTGTGTCCGTATCTTTTTTCAGCCAGCCGAGGAAACCATAGGCGGAGCCGCCCGCATGATCGAGGCAGGCTGTATGGAGCGCCCGCCCGTGGACTTTGTCACCGGGCTTCACGTGGCTCCCCAGCTTCCCGCCGGAGACATAGAAGTAAAATACGATAAAATGTACGCCGCCTCGGACGAGGTGTCCCTGGTCCTTCTGGGCCAGGGGGGCCACGGGGCCTACCCGGAATCCGGCGTGGACGCCATTGTTCTTGCGGCCTCCGTGATCGCCTCCCTGCAGACCCTGGTCAGCCGCAGAGTGTCTCCCCTGGACCAGTGCGTCCTGTCCTTCGGCACCATCCGGGGCGGAAGCGCCCACAACGTCCTGGCGGACCGGGTGGAGCTGACCGGGGCCCTCCGAACCACGGACCCGGCCACCCGGGCCCTTGCAAAAGAATACATCACACAGCAGATGACCCAGATCGCGGCGGCCTATGGAGGAAGCGGACGCGCCGTCTTCACGCCGGGCTACGACGCCCTCGTCAACACCAATTCCCTGGTGGACCTTCTGCGGGAAACGGCCATCCCCCTCCTGGGCCGGGAACACGTCCGCTGGAAGGAGGCGCCGGGCATGGGAGTGGAGGATTTCTCCGCCTTTTTGCAAAAGGCCCCCGGCGTATTTTACCACCTGGGCTGCGGGTATCCATCCGCAAGGGCGGACACAGCATCAAACCCCTTTCCCACAGAAAAACGTGAGGATTCTCTCCTCACGTCTCTCACAAAAAATATTCCCTCCTTCGCCCCGCTCCACAGCCGTGCCTTTTCCCTAAATGAGGACTGCCTGGCTGTGGGCGTCAGGCTGCAGATCGCCCTGACGGAAGCGCTGCTGGCGTTACTGTTCACTCCGTGATCAGTAACCCGCTTCGCGATGCACACAAAATGCGTCTTTGACGCATTTTGGCGCTACAACCCTCGGGTTTTCTGTGACTTTCGCTTCGCTACACTCACAAAAAACACCTCGCGGAACTGACCTATGAACAGTAACTGCCGGCTTCCTGCCCCCTACTGCTCCATGGCGCTGCCGGCCTCCTGACCTCTACTGCTCCATGGCGCTGCCGGCGTACACCGTAAGCTTCTCCGAGATGAACAGCGCGCTTCCATAGGTGGTTGCGGACTCCACCGGCTCCTTCTCCACCCGGAAAACAAGCCTGTCTGCGACGGCTCCCCGGCGCAGGGCCTCCGCCTTTGCCAGCCGGCGTGCCGTCTTAACCGCCCAGTCCTCCGCCTCTTCCAGGCTATCCGCCACATAGTGCTCTCCGTTTCCGGTTACCCGGAAGGTGTCGGCCTCCCCGTCTGGTCGTATCTCCATGGAAATGCCTGCCTCCACATTTCCCACAATGGCCCCCAGGGCATTGGCCACATTGGAATAAGGGCCCATCAGGGCACGGGTGCCAAGAAGCCTCGCCACATCCCCCAGAAAAACGCCCACAGGGCCGCCCACGCCGATCAGCGGCACCTCACAGTGAAACGTCAGGTCCAGAAAGCCGCCGCCCGCTCCGGCTTCCTCCCGGC
The DNA here is from genome assembly GCA_944376745.1 of uncultured Lachnospiraceae bacterium. GTDB lineage: Bacteria > Bacillota > Clostridia > Lachnospirales > Lachnospiraceae > 14-2. Next base: position 11,486 of record CALWDR010000315.1, on the reverse strand, counting down.
TCACCGCCCTCTCGTACAGTCCTTCCACCAGGGTCTCCAGCGCGGCTCTGGCCTCCTTCTTCTGCAGGCCGGGGTATTGATCCCAGAGAAGAATCCGGGCAATACTGCAATACAGCTTCCGCCGCACTCTCTCATAGATGGCCCGGCTGGTCTCCTCCGCGTCCATACCCAGGATTTCTCCCAGCACCTCAATGGCGTCCCGGGAGGCCGCGGTCTCGTATCCGTTGTAATCCCCCAGCACGTGCATGGCGTCGGTGGGCGTGATCCCACAGGGCATCAGCACCCCCTCATCGATGAGGCGCTTTAAATTGTCCGGCACCAGGGACAGCTTGTGCTCCTGCTCCAGCTCCACCAGATTCATGGGATTTTCGTAAAATGCCGCCGCCGTCCTGCGCTCAAACTCCGTGTAGGTGGAGCGCCCGGAAATGTCCCTAAGTCCCACGTAAACATTTTTCCGCCAGCTGTACACCCTGCTTCCTGCTTCCTTTTCCCTTCGGAGCATTCCAACCACCTTGGGATAGCGGGCCGCCGCCATGCAGAAAGGCATGACGCGGCGGCTGCCCAAGGCAAGCTTTCCGTCCTTTAAGAGCACCTCGCTGTCGCCCCCCAGCCCGAAGGTGTCCACGTACATGCCCTTCACGTAAATGCGCCAGTCCCCCACGGTGATCCCGCCCTGGGAGCGCAGAGGCAGGCCGCCCCGGATCAGGGAAATGTCCGTGGTGGTGCCGCCCATATCAATGACCACCCCGTCCTTCACCTGATGAAGCTCCGCCGCCCCCATGACGCTGGCCACCGGACCGCAGAGCAAGGTCTCAATGGGCCTTTTTACGGAAATCTCCTCATTCATGAGGCTGCCGTCGCTTCGCACGATCACCACCGGGGCTTTCAACCCCCGTTTTGCCATGGCCTCCTTTACCGCCCGCAAAAATTCCGCGATCACAAAGATCAGCCGGGCATTCAGGAGGGCGCCCGCTCCCCGGCCCACCACATTTTTCTCCTGGAACAGCTCATAGCCGCAGACCGTGGGGATTCCAAGCTTCTCCACGATCTTCCGGGTCTTCTTTTCCAGGGCCGCGCCGGTGCCGCCGGCATATAGCTCCACGATCCCCGCCGCCTGACAGTCCTTCAACTCCTCCCGCAGACATTCCTCCACCTTGTCCCAGTCGGGTTCCTCCAAGATCCGGCCCTGCAGGGTTTCCTTACATTCTATAAAAATCAGGGTGTCGTCCATGGGCAGCCCGAATTTTCTGCCGGACCACTCCACGGTCTTCCGGTCTATTCCCAGGAAGATCAGCTTTCCGCGGCCTCCCTTGTGTTCCACGCAGGCGTTGGTGGCCAGGGTGGTGGAGAGGGCGACCATCTCCGCCCGCCCCAGCTGTTCCGGGGGAAGCAGATCCAGCACCTTGCCGATTCCCACCGACAAGTCCTCCCGGGTGGTGGGCGTCTTGGCCGCCGCCAGTATCCTTTTTTCCTGCAGATCATAGATCACGCCGTCGGTGCAGGTCCCTCCGGTGTCGATACCGATTCCGATTCTCATCACAAAGCTCCTTTTTCATTTATTCGATTGCTCCCGTATCCCGGCTCATCTGCCCAGGTCCGGGAGGCGTCTTACGTTTTCTCCTACTATACAAAAAAAATCCCCGCCTTCCCCAAAATTACATTGGGAATTTGGGAATTTTTTTATATTTTTTCCAAAAATCCGCATCAGGCCCATGGCGTGCAAAACCGGCGTGCCTTCCCGTTCTCAAAGGGGGCGCAGAACCGGGCAGCCTACCGCAAAAACGGCAAAAATACGCTCGCCAGGCTCAAAAAGATAAAAAAGCCCAGAATGTCCGTGGCCGCCGTGAGGAAAATGGAGGAGGCCAGGGCCGGGTCCTGCTTTAAAGCCTTGAAGATCAGCGGGATCAACGCGCCGCAGAAGCCCGCGATCATCTGGTTGGCGATCATGGCGATAAAGATAATGATTCCCAGGTAAAGATTCTCGTAAATACAAAAGACGATAAACCCGGTGGCGACCCCCATGAAAATCCCGTCCACAAGGCCGATCAACGCCTCCTTTAACACCAGCCGCCAGCTTTTCTTCAGCTCCACCTCGCCCAGGGCGATACCGCGGATCATGATGGACAGCGTCTGATTTCCGGCGTTGCCCCCCATGCCCGTGACAATGGTCATGGTGGCCGACAGAGCCACCACCTGGGCGATGACGCTCTCAAAGCTCTTGATGGCAAAGGAGGACAGAAAAGCCGTGATCAGGTTCACGCAGAGCCAGGGGAGACGCCGCCGCACCGACTGGGGAATGGTGCTGTCGATGGTCTCCTCCTTGCTGACACCGGCCATCTGCAGGATATCCTCCGTGTGCTCCTCCAAAATAACGTCGATGATGTCGTCCACGGTGACGATCCCCAGAAGCACCTTCCGCTTGTTTACCACGGGGATGGCGTTTAAGTCGTACTTGGACACCAGAAGGGAAACCTCCTCCTGGTCCGTCTCCGGCTCCACGCAGATGACATTTTCATCGGCAAGGCTTCGCAGGGTGTCCGTGTCCTGGGCAATCAGAATGTCCCTTAAGTCCGCCGTGCCCACCAGCTGCTTCTGGCTGTTCAATACGTAAATGGTCTCGATCAGCTCCGTTTTGGGGCCGATCTCCTTGATCTTGCGCAGGGCGTCCGCACTGGTCAGCCTGCCGTCCAGGGCAATGTAGGCGGTGGTCATGATTCCTCCGGCGGAATCCTCGTCATAGCCCAGAAGCTCGGTGATCACCCTGCGGTCCCCCGCCCGCATCAGGTCCACCAGCTGTTTTCTCCGGTTGATGCGCAGATTTCCCAGCATGTCCACGATATCGTCCTTCTGCATATGGGAAAATATCAGAAGCAGGCGGCTGTTGGACAGATACTTTGCCAGCTCCACCTGCAGCTCCTCGTCGGCCTCGGTCAGAAGCTCCGCCAGCTTCTCGTCGTCCGCCAGGCCGCAGAACCGCTCCAGCTCCTCCTCCTCCCATTCCTCCATGGCTTCCGCCAGATCGATGGGATGCATGTGCTCGTACAGCTCGTCGATCTTCTCTCTATCTTCTTTTTCAAGAGCCTCCTCCAGCTGTTCCAGCTGCTGCTCCAGAAGCTCCTCCTGCTTTTGCTCCAATTTCGTTTCCATGGCGTCACCTCGTTATTCCAACAAAAGCTCCTCTGTCCGACTCAGGAGCCTTCGTACCGCTTCCTCGTTGAGGGCATAGTAGCCCCGGTTCTGCTCCTTGCTGATGGTCACCAGCCCGTTGTTCACCAAAATGCTCATATGGTGGGAGATGGTGGCCGTGGTCAGCTTTAATTTTTTCGCCAGCTCCCCTCCGTAATAGCGGCGCTCCTTCAGCAGGGATAAAATTTCCAGCTTGCTTTCATCCGAGAGAATCTTTAAAAGCTCCGCAAGCTCCTTTTTCCCCAGGGTAAAATCCTCGTCCAACAGGCGCTGGACCCCTATTTGTTCCGCCAGGACGCCCATGCGGAACACATCCGCCCGGGACTCTCGCTCCCATTTTCCTCCCTCGTCCATGCACATGCTGATGGTTCCCATCGCCAGCACGGAGGGGAGAAGCACCGCGCCCCTTGCATTTTCCTCAATGGAAACGTTGGTCTGCTCCTTAAGGTAGGCATAAAAGCCCGTATCGGCAAGGCGTCTTTCCCAGCTCTCGCAGAACTGCTCCACCAGCGGACGCCACAACGCCTCCTGCTCCCGCAGGATCTCCATAGCAGTCTTAAGGCAGGGCTCCAGCTCCTGGAACGCCTGCGCCGGATGATTAAATACCCACTGGATCTCCCACTTCTGCTCCGCCGTCAGCTCCGTCCGGTCCAGACATTCCAAAAGCTCCGGCAGATCTTTGCAGTCCTTGGGCTGCGCGTCCTCCTCCACCTGGATCTGGTAACCGCTCTGAAGGAGGACGTAGAATTCATAGCTGCGCCGCTCCTGGCTGTAGCCAAGACAGATCTCCTTTCTCTTTTCCAGAGAGCTCTCATAGTCAGAAAACTCCCGCAGCAGGGCGAAGCTGGCCTTGCAGAGCATGCCGTCCTCAAAATAAGGGGTGAAATATTCCCGGATTTTTTCCCGCCGGGATCTCAGCCGCCGCTTTCCCTCCTCGTAAATCTTTGTACAGACACCAAAAGGCTTCTCCAGAACCTCCGGAGAAACCCCGTATTTATGCATAAACTGTTTTCTGCTTTCCGAGGGAGGCTCCTCCGACGCCAGATACTCCAGCAGTGTGACAGCCTCCCCAAAGAGATCGATCCCATTGTATACAGTGGTTTTCATACGCTCACGCTTCTTTCGGTGCTTCAAATTTTATTCCAGCCAATGCCATTCCTATAAATAATACCACACTTAAGGCGCCGCAGGCAATGAAAATCATCGAAAGGTCCGCAAAAACCGCAGAGAGACCGGAAATCCAGGATACAAGAGGGATCGCCGCGCAGGCCAGGCTGTTGAACACGCCGCTGCACCGGGCCATAAAGGCAGGCTTCACAGCCTTCATAAACTCCACGCTCAGCACGCTGCTGATCACCCCCACGGACGCCCCGTTTAAAAAGCTCACCGCCCCGCAGACCAGCGCCAGTGCCAGCTCCCTCTCCCGGAACAGGGCAGACAGCGGGTAGGCGATGTAGCAGCCGCCGTACAGGATCCCCGATACCAGGACCAGCAGGGTGCCGCTCCCCCTCCGCCGCAGGTAGGGATACAGGAAGGCAGCCGCTCCCATCCCCGCCATGGTCATGAGATTGATCAGGCTCAGGAACTCACTCCCCCGTCCCAGCACCTCGGAGACCAGCGGCGCCTGGAAGGAATTGACGGGAGCTGACAGGCCGTTCAGCAGGAAGGCCAGCATACAGAAATTCAGGATACTCCTGTGCTTTTTCATATAGAAAAAGCCTTCCCTCAGATCCCGGAAATATCGCTTCACCGCCGCGGACGTTCCCGAGGCCGCCCGGTTTTCCGCCGCCGCAGTCTTTTGCTCCTGCTCCCGATCTCCCACCAGCAGTAAAATGCCCGCCGACGCAAAATAGGTGAGCGCGTCCGTCAAAATGGCGGCCTCCATCCCCCAAAGGCCGATGATCACTCCGGCTGCCGCCAGTCCAAGCATCTGCAGAATGGTACTGAGGGTACTGCTTAACCCGGTGCCGAACTCATACAGGCGCTTCTCTAAAATCTGCGGCACGAAAGCCATGCCCGCCGGTACCCGGAAGGCCTCCGCGGTGGAGATACACAGGGTAAACAGCAGCATAAGCCAGGGATTCAGCCGTTCTGTAAGATACAAGGCCGCAAATCCCACCACCAGGGCTCCCCGTATCAGGTCCGTGAGGATCATCAGCCGCTTCTTGTTCCACCGCTCCACCAAAACGCCGGTAAAGGGCATGAGCAATATGGTGGGAAGCTGATTGGCCCCGAAGATCACCGCCGACCAGGCGGCATTTCCGGTGACAGCGTACACCAGCCAGGCAAAGGCGATGCTGTCCACCGAATCCCCAAACCGGTTTATCATGTTGGCGGCAGTCACCTTCAGATAATCCCTCTGGCTAAGCAGCTGCCGGTAGCCAATTTTTGTCCCCTGGCTCTTTTCCTGCTTCCTATGTGCGTGATCATTCTCTCCCATACCCTGTTTCCTCCTGGTTCCATCTCTGTCTTTATGTTTTATAAACTTCTTTTATATGTTAGATGTTTATCTAATTTATATGTTATTCTACTATCTTATTAGATATTTGTCAAGTATATAGTTTCCTGTCTTCCAGTCCCTTTCTCATTTACAAAAGCGAGATACCATGGTATACTCCACTTAAAAACAGGCGTGTCACATCGATCAGATCAAGATGGCATTTGCACTGGCGGTGTCCATCCTTATTTTAGCGGGAGGTATCGTTTCCATCGCCGCAAGGGGCAGCAAAAGAGGCGGAAACATCGCGCTTATCGTACTTTTTGGCTTGGGTGCCCTGATTGGTTTTACATCTGCCGGAGCATTTACGGATTTGAACATCTGGGCGTCCTGGTGCTGCCTGAACGCCGTCCTGGCACTGCTTTCCATACCAAAAATTTAAAAAAAGTATTTAAAAAAATTAAGAAATTACTGACAATCTTCCATTTTCCTTCCAACAGAAACATGCTATACTGATAGGGAACATAGAAAAGATCTGGGAGGTACAAAAACAAAATGAGACAAAAATGGATTTACGCCCTGATGGCTTTGATCTTATCCGCCGGCCTTATGGGCTGCGGCTCCGGCGCTCCTTCTTCCGAAAATCAGAGCCATCTGGAAAATGAGACGGAAGAGGGAACGGACGCGGAGAGCGAAGACGGGAAAAAGGAGGACGCCAGCAAGCCCGAAGCGCAGCCGTCCACCGGAGAAAATGAAGCTTCCCAGGGAAGCGATGATCTGCAGGATGACGCGTCCTTCCCTGCGGAGATGGAGCTTTCCCAGCTTGAACCCATGGAAAAAGCCTTCGACACGCTGCTTCTCTCCTGTCAGGAGAGCGGCCTTACCTACGACAGCCAGGACCCGGTATTTTTCTGGACCGCCCTCTATTATGGGATCGTCAATTACAGGGATGAGGTTCCGCTGGCGGAGACTGTGGAGACAGAGCTTCGCGTTCCCCGCATGGCCGTGCAGGAATTTGCCACCGGCCTCTTTGCGGACTATTCCGATCTGCCGGAACTTCCGGCAGAGATCACAAACATCCGCTACGACGAAGGCTGGGACGCCTATCTCTTCGCCTTAAGCGACAGGGGACAGACCTGCACCCGGCTGTTGAACGCCTGTGAAAATGAAGATGGCAGCATACGGGCCGCCGCTGTTTTGTATAATTCCGAAACGGACACCCCCATCACCTGCTTCGTCTTCCTCCTTGCCCCCAACGCCTACGCCGACGGGATCGTGGAGCCCCTGTTCCCCTATGCCGTCTCCTCAGTGACGCCCTCGGAAGCCGTCGTCTTAAGCACAGAGCTGCCGGTCCTCACCGGCAGCTTCCAGGACTTCTCCGACAGCCACACGGCGGAATTTACCGTGGACAGCAATCTCATGGCCTTCCAGGTATACGACAGGGAGATCCTCTCCCTGCTGGCCCAGTTGAAGGAGGGCGACCAGGTCACCCTGGCCCTCAGCATTGACGAAGAAACCGAGAGCAAGACCATTGTAAGCCTGGTGTACTGAAATTTTCCTTCTTCTGAATATTCAGGCGCTTCTTTCCCAAAGACAAAGGCTGCTGTAAAATGTCTCTGACCGGAAGGGAAAAATCATCTCTCCCTCTCCGGCAGCTTCGACATTTTACAGCAGCCTTCTTGTTCTCAAAATGTAACCGTTTGGGCAGGATACCTGTTTATTCTAACAGGGGCCATCCTCCTTCTCCTGCTCCTCGCGCTTGCGCTGATAATTCATATGCGCCATCACCATCATGGCGATCTTAAAGAGCATGGCGTCCTCAAAGGCCCGAATGTCAAGGCCGATGGCCTTCTCGATACGCTCCAGGCGGTACACCAGCGTATTCCGGTGCACATAGAGCTGCCGTGCCGTCTCGGATATGTTCAGGTTATTCTCAAAAAACTTCTGAATGGTGACCGTGGTCTCCTCGTCGAAAATGTCCGGTATCTGCTCCCCGAACACCTCCTTCAAAAACATCTCGCACAGGCTGATGGGAAGCTGATAGATCAGACGGCCAATCCCCAGCCTGCCGTAGGAGAGATTCTCCTTGTCCGCATAGAAAATGCTGCCCACCTCCAGGGCCATCTTGGCCTCCTGGTAGGAACGGCTGATATCCTGCAAAAGCTCCACCCGGTTGCCGTAGCTGACCCGGGCCGGGATCATGGCTTCCATATGGAGATTGTCCACGATCATATCCGCAAGGGCCGAAAGCTCCTCCTCCGTCTGAAGATCCCGCACGTCCTTGACCAGGATGATGCTCCGCTCGTCCACCTCCGTGATGAAATCCCGGTTCTGGGCGGCAAAAAGATTCTTCACGGTCTCCATGACCATGCCGTCCTTCTTCCCTCCCACGTCGATGATATAGACCACCCGCTGCGCCTGCTCGATCCGCAGCTTCTTGGCCTTGTTGTACATGTCCACCACCAGCATATTTCCCAGAACCACATTCTGCATGAAATTGTTCCGGTCAAACTGCTCCCGGTAGGCCAGCACCAGGTTCCGGATCTGGCACACCGCCAGCTTGCCGATAACGTAAGCCTCCTCCCCGATGGCCTTGGCCAGCATCACGTATTCCAACTGGCTGTCCGCCATCACCTTGAAAAAGTGATAATGACCGAGGGTCTGGCTCTCCGCCATGGACTCCGCGAACTGGCGGACCACGCCGCTCATATCGTTCTCCGGCTCAAAGGTGGTCACCACCAATTTCCCTTTATCATTGTAGAGCGCCAGATCAATCCTGGCTATTTCTTTGATCTCCGTCAACGCTGTCTGTAGTTTATGATTGGATAGCAAGTGTTCCTTCCTCCTATCTGAATATGGTATCCGACGCCATCGGGAAACTTCTCCCCTGGCATTCCTGTATTATAGTTATCTTATCATAGCAAAAAACCGCCGTCAATGGCGGAGTTTCATGATTTTAAAAAAAGGCGGCTTTTCTTTGCAGAAAATTACTGTTCCTCGGGCGGGGAAATGTTCAACGAATAACCGTTTTGTCAGAAGGCCGCCCTGGATGGCGTTCCAGACAAAGGCTGGAAATCTTGCCAACTTCCCCACCCCATGAAAAAGTAACTAAGAAAAAAAAGAAAGTCTGAAAATCCGCGCCATTTTCATTGACAGACTCCGCCTCTTTCCGTTAAAATAAGACTGTTCGCAGGACGCGCTTCTATCGCCCGTCCACACAAAGTAAGACGAATCGCAGGACGCGCTCCCGCCGCCTGTCCACACAAAGTCGGACAGCGCCGGAAAACTTCCTGCCAAACAACGGAAAAGAGGATTTTTCATGAAAAAAGTCAAACGGATCTTAGCCATGACCGGCGTCGTGGTCTTAGTGTTATTGTATCTGTCCACGCTGGTGTTCGCCATGCTGGGCGAGGCTTATATGAACTGGCTGCTGGCCGCCATAGTGGCCACCATTCTGGTACCCGTTCTGATCTGGGCCTACGGGTTTATTTACCGGCTGATCAAGGGGAAGCCAAAGGAGGAGTGATCGGGTCCCATTTCACACTTTATAATCTTTTAAGAAATCCGCAACCCCTTGTATTTCCAGGGCTTTCGCCGTTTTGTTAGCACTCTTTCGAAAAGAGTGCTAAATTTCTGTTGACTTTTCGGGGTACTGGTATTAAAATTTGAACCAGAGGAAATAATTCAGAAAAAAGGAGTGTTTCATATGAGCAACAAGCATGGAAGTCTTTCCATCAACAGCGACAACATTTTTCCGATCATAAAGAAATGGCTGTATTCCGACCACGACATTTTTTATCGTGAGCTTATCTCCAACGGCTGCGACGCCATCACCAAGCTGAAGAAGCTGGATCTGATGGGGGAATACACCCTGCCGGATGACTATGAGCCCAAGATCTCCGTCATCGTGGACCCCGAGGCAAAGACCATCAAGTTCATCGACAACGGCCTTGGCATGACGGCCCAGGAGGTGGAGGAATACATCAACCAGATCGCCTTTTCCGGCGCCACCGATTTCCTGGAGAAATACAAGGACAAAGCCAGCGACGAGCAGATCATCGGCCATTTCGGCCTGGGCTTCTACTCCGCCTTCATGGTGGCCGACGAGGTGCACATCGACACCCTGTCCTACCAGGCTGGAGCGACCCCCGTGCACTGGGAATGCGACGGCGGCACGGAGTTCGATATGTCCGACGGGACCAGGGACGCCGTGGGCACGGAGATCACCCTGTTCTTAAATGAAGACTGCGTGGAATTTGCCAACGAGTACCGGGCCAGAGAGGTGCTGGAAAAATACTGCTCCTTCATGCCCGTACCCATCTACTTAAGCAAGGCCAACGCAGAGACCCAGTACGAGACCATCCCCGCCGACGAGGTGACGGAGAAGGACACCGTGGTGGAGCGCATTGTGGAAGAAGCAAAATACGAGGAGAAAGAGAAGGAGGACGGCACCAAGGAGCAGGTGGAGGTTTCCCCCCGCCGGGAGAAGGCCAAGATCGTAAAGCGCCCCGTGCCCATCAACGACATCCATCCCCTGTGGAACAAGCACCCCAACGAGTGCAGCGACGAGGACTACAAGGCATTTTACCGGAAGGTATTCCTGGACTACAAGGAGCCATTGTTCTGGATCCACCTGAACATGGACTATCCCTTCAACCTGAAGGGGATTTTGTACTTCCCGAAGATCAACACTGAGTACGACTCCATCGAGGGCGTCATCAAGCTTTACAACAACCAGGTATTTATCGCCGACAATATAAAGGAGGTCATTCCAGAGTTTTTGATGCTCTTAAAGGGCGTGATCGACTGCCCGGATCTGCCTCTGAACGTATCCAGAAGCGCCCTGCAGAACGACGGCTTTGTGAAGAAGATTTCCGACTACATCACCAAGAAGGTGGCCGACAAGCTCATCGGCATGTGCAAGACCGACAAGGAGAATTATGAAAAATACTGGGACGACATCAGCCCCTTCATCAAGTTCGGCTGCTTAAAGGACGAGAAATTCTGCGACAAGATGAACGACTACATCCTATTCAAGAACCTGGACAACAAATACCTGACCCTGCCCGAATGCCTCAAAGCGGACGAGGAGCCCAAGACCGAAGACGCCGCTGACGCCAAAGAGGCCGACACCGAAGCCAAAGAGGCCGGCACCGGAGAGGCCACGGATGAAAATGGGAAAAAGGTGGAGGCCGAGGTGGTTTCCGAGGATTCCGATCAGAAAGCTGCATCTGACGGCGCGGAGGACGACAGCGCGGACGGCGAGGAGAAGGACACCAGAAAGACCATCTACTACGTCACCGACCTGCAGCAGCAGAGCCAGTACATCAACATGTTCAAGGAGCAGGGAATGGACGCGGTGATCCTGGACCACAACATCGACGCCTCCTTTATCACCCAGCTGGAGCGCAGAAATGAGAAGTTCCGCTTCCGCCGCATCGACTCCGATGTCAACGACTCCATGAAGGAGGAAAGCTCCGGGGACGAGCTGAAGGAGGCCACCGAGACCCTCACCGAGATCTTCAGGAAGGCTCTTAACCGCAACAACCTGAATGTGAAGGTGGAGAAGCTGAAAAATGCCTCTGTCTCCTCCGTCATCACCCTCTCCGAGGAGGGCCGCCGGATGCAGGATATGATGAAAATGTACGGCATGGCCGGCATGGACGCTTCCATGTTCGGCGGGGACGTCACCCTCATCTTAAATGCCAACAACGACCTGGTAAAATACATCCTGGATCACAAGGACTCTGAGCATGTTCCCATGTTCTGCGAACAGCTCTACGACCTGGCGATGATCTCCAATCATCCCCTGACCCCGGATGCCATGAGCAAGTTTATTGCCAGAAGCAACGAGATCATGCTG
>CALWDR010000314.1 GCA_944376745.1 uncultured Lachnospiraceae bacterium | reverse complement strand
AGCCTCCCTTTTCATGGCCCAGCTCCCGCATGAGATAGCGCAGGGTCCGCTGGAGCACCTGAAGATACAGCTCGTCCCTGGTAATCCTCCAGGCCTCCCCGTAGGCCAGGGCCAGCAGGGCGTTGTCATAGAGCATTTTTTCAAAATGTGGCACCAGCCAGGCTTCGTCGGTGGAATAGCGGGAAAATCCGCCGCCGATGTGGTCAAAAAGGCCGCCCCGGTACATCTGCTGTAGGGTGGTCTCCGCCATGGCAAGCCAGCGTTGGCTTGCGACGGCTTCCTCATTGGCGCACGCAGAGGACTGCCCACTGGCTTCCTCTTTAGCGCACGCAGAGGACTGCCCGCTGGATGCATCGCTGATAGCCGCTCCCTCATACATTTTTAATAAAAACAACAAGTTGTGGGGCACCGGGAATTTGGGCGCGGAGCCAAAGCCTCCCCACCGCCCGTCATACATTTGCTCTAACTGCCTTGCCCCGGCCAGAAGCAGGGGATTTCCCAAAACAGCGCCCCGGGCCGGACCGCCGGAGGTTTCCGCTTTCTCCTGCCTGTTTAACTCCCGCACCACATCCTCCGCCGCCATGGACAGTCGGGAGGCTTCCCGTTTCCATAGGCCGGAGACCTGGGAGAGCAGGCCCATAAGCCCCAGTTGGCCGTACCGGTCCTTCTTGGGCAGATAGGTCCCCGCGAAAAAAGGCTTCTGCTCCGCCGTCATCAAAATCGTCAGCGGCCAGCCGCCGCTTCCGTTCATCATCTGGCAGACCTTCATATAGACCCCGTCCACGTCCGGGCGCTCCTCCCGGTCCACCTTGATGGAAATATAATCCCGGTTCAGCAGGGCGGCCACCTCCTCATCCTCGAAGGACTCCTGCTCCATCACATGGCACCAGTGGCAGGTAGAATAGCCGATGGACAAAAAAATGGGTTTCCCCTCCTCCCGGGCCCTGGCAAAGGCCTCCGGGCCCCAGGGATACCAGTCCACCGGGTTGTGGGCGTGCTGTAAGAGATAGGGGGATTTTTCCCGTATTAAATGATTGGCAGACAAAAAATACCACCTCCTGTTTTTCCTTATAATGACATATTTTCGTATCATCTCCTATAAGTATAAACAAAAGGTGGTTTTCCTATACTTTCCTTACAAGGCTATCAGGGAAGCCGGAAAATGGCTATTTAAGTAAACTCCTCCATTTCTTCCTCAAATGGCGGTAAATCTATAGCCGGCATACCATATGCCGCTGTAACCAACTTCACCGTTTCACGCAGACTGGATAAAGCGACCGGCAAACATGCCTTATGAACGGCTTCTTCACTCAGATCTATCTTTTCCTGCTCTGACTCAAAAATAGAAAGTGTTTCTAAGGTTAAATAGAAACGTTCCTCCGAGTCTCCAAGACAGAATTTAAGTTTTATTCTCACTTGTTTATTTTCATCGTAGGCCTTCGGGATCAAAATACCTCCCTCTACCCCGATTTTTATCTTGTTTTTCTTTTCTTTGTCCATATTTTCCACAAAAGCAGCCTTTTTTACGCTATGCTTCTTCAGTTTAAAGCCATACATTTTCTCACCTCGCTATGCCAACGCTATCTTTTTGACCTGAATCTCCCCTATATCATACCTCTTTTCCGTTACAGATTCCCCATCAACGAAATACTCATCTGTCAGCATAATACTTTTCTCTCTGTAATGAATCATATAGAAACTATTGATGCAAGGCTGAATCACATATTCCACATTAAAACTTCGATTTTTAAATACGGCGATTTCTTCTGCATATTCGTCCTCGTCCGCATCCATATATTCTCCTGCTGTCGGTAGTAGATCTTCTGGAATATCCTTACTCTGTACCAGCCTATATTCCACATTCTCGCCGTTATAGGTAATCACAATTTTTTCTTTGGTTACATTTAGAAAAGCATTTCTGATCGTAATTTGATTTTCCAGCAACGCAATCAAAGTATCATAATCTGTCATTGTACCAATCCATACCACCTTATCCGCATTGACGGTACAACACAAGAACAGATAAATGTCATTTCCATTTTTGCAGGTAAACAAAACCGGATATTGGCTTTCAAAAAGAATGACATCCAAAACTATATTTTTAAAAAATGGTATATTTCTGAATATTTTTTCAATTTTCATTTTCAATCACCTCAAACTCCCTGCAGGGTTCCGCATCTGTATATAACCACCAATCCACATGGGAGCCTTTGTATTTCATTCCCAAATTTCTCTTCCATTCTCTTGTTTCCAGGCAAATTCCATGAACCGGATTAGTAATTCCCTTCGCTATTACAAACGGTATACCGAATCGGCTATCCATCGTCATAAACCGTTTTACATCTTTAAATTTCAAATAGGTAGATAATGAATATTCTTGCGGATTTTTCTTATCGCCGCCGGCACTTATCTGAAACCCATTTTCTTCATAAGAATTTAAAAACGACTCATGATCCACTTTACCTGTTGCACAAGCTCGATAAACTTCTAATTCCTGTTCTCTCGCCCATTTTGGCATCTCAAAATTAGTAAAATAAGAAGGAAATTTTTTCTCTGCTTGTTCTTTCTTCATAATACTGCTCAATTCATCCCCATCGTAGATCTGATTTTCATTTTTATCATAGCACATTTCAAATCGCATTGTTCCTATGCACCTTTTCCTTACATTTTCTCCGGCGCCGAGAATCCCAGCACATCGATACAGGTCTCCAGGATTCCCCTGGTGAGCTCCAGCAGCTTGATATACCCGGCCTGCACCATCGGGTCCTCCTCAGTCATGATCTTGGTCTCATGATAAAAATGGTTAAAGGCGTTGGCCAGATCGTAGATGTAGGCGCAGACACGGTGGGGGGCCGTCTCCTGGTAGGCCGTCTCCATGGCCCCGTTGAATTTGGCAAGCTCCAGCATAAGGGCCTTGGCGCTGTCATTTATGGCCGGGAGAATTTCCGCTCCCTCCGGCAGCTTCTTCTCCCCATAATACTTGTTGAGGATGGATTTGATCCGCACAATGGTGTAGAGAATATAGGGCCCGGTATTTCCCTCAAAGGAGGTAAACCTGTCTATATCAAATATATAATCCTTGGAGGCCTGGTTGGACAGGTCCCCGTACTTGATGGCGGACAGGGCCACGATCTGCGCGGTCTTTCTGGCCTCGGCCTCCTCCACGGTATGGTTTTCGGTAATTTTTTTGTACATTTCCTCGTTGATGCTCTCCACCAGATACTGAAGACGCATAACGCCGCCCTCCCGGGTCTTGAAGGGCTTGCCGTCCTTGCCGTTCATGGTGCCGTTTCCGATATGCTTCAGTTCCGTTTCCGGCTTTACCAGCCCGGTTTTTCTGGCGCAGCGGAACACCTGAATAAAGTGCAGGCTCTGGCGCTTGTCCGTCACATAAATAATGCTGTCCGGATCATACTCCTCCATACGTGACACAATGGTTGCCAGATCCGTGGTGCTGTAAAGAGCCGCTCCGTCCGATTTTAAAATGATACAGGGCGGTATTTCCTTCACATCATCCTCCTGGCTTACGTCCACTACCAGCGCACCGTCGCTGACGTAGGCAAAGCCTTCCTTCTTCATTTTCTCCACCATGGCCGGAATGTAGGGCTGTGCGTCGGACTCTCCCTTCCACAATTCAAAGGAAACATTGAGATTGCTGTAATTTTTCTTCAAATCTGCCACAGAAACCGCCATAATGTGGCCGAGTACCGCCTGATAGCCCCTTCTGCCGTTCTGAAGCTCCTTGGTAGCCTCCATAGCCGCCTCTTTAAAGGCAGCATCCTCCTTAGACTTTTTACTTGCCGTAGGATAGATTTCCTCCAGCTCCGAAATGGTAAAGGGCGCTTCCTTTGGGTATTCTCCCTCATAATTCTCATCAAAATATACAAGCTCCGGCTTACGCTCCTTAAGCTCCATAATGATCAGACCCATCTGCAGGCCCCAGTCCCCCAGGTGCACGTCACCGATCATGTTGTGTCCCATAAATCTGCCGATCCGCTTGATACTCTCGCCGATAATCGCGGGACGCAGATGGCCCACATGCAGGGGTTTGGCCACATTGGCTCCGCCATAATCCACAATAATAGTTTTCGGCTTCTCGGCTTTCTCGCAGCCGAAGCGCCCCTCATCCTTCGCCATCGCCTTTAAATAATCCGCCAGATACCGCTCATCCAGCTTCAGGTTCAAAAATCCCGGCTTTACGGACTCCGCCATGGCAAACATGGGATTTTCCTTTAATTTTTCCGCCACCTGATCGGAAATCAAAAAGGGCGCGCACTTATACTCCTTGGCGGCGGCCATGGCTCCGTTGCACTGATACTCGCACAGATCCGGGCGGTTGGAAAGGGTCGCCTTGCCGTATTTTTCATCATATCCAAGCTCTGTAAAGGCCTTTGTGACCTCCTCGGAAATCAAATCCAATAATTTCTTCATAGTATTCCCCTTTTTCGTTGGTTTTCTCTAAGTGCTCATTATAATGCATTTTTAAAATTGGCGCAAGGGTGGGAAATAAAATTTCATGAATAAAAATCCCCCAAAATGCTCATTCTTTCTTTAGAACATTACACAACCCGGAGGTACGCATCATGGCTGTATACAAGGTCGAAATCTGCGGTGTCAACACCGCCAAGCTCCCCGTCTTAAAGGAAAATGAGAAGGAAGCGCTGTTTCAGCGCATCAAAGAAGGAGACCTGGAAGCCCGGGAGGAATACATCAAGGGGAATCTGCGCCTGGTATTAAGCGTCATCAAGCGCTTCGCCGGGAGCAGCGAAAATGTGGACGATCTCTTTCAGATCGGCTGTATCGGCCTCATTAAGTCCATCGACAATTTCAACCCCAATCTGAACGTAAAATTCTCCACCTACGCCGTCCCCATGATCATCGGGGAGATCCGCCGCTACCTTAGGGACAACAACTCCATCCGGGTGAGCCGCTCCCTGCGGGATACCGCTTACAAGGCCATCCACACCCGGGAGCTTCTGATGAAGCAGAATCTCCAGGAGCCCACCATCCCGGAGATCGCCGCGGAGATCGGGATTCCCAAGGAGGACATCGTCTTCGCCCTGGACGCCATCCAGAGCCCGGTGAGCCTCTACGAGCCGGTATACACCGACGGCGGGGACACCCTCTACGTCATGGACCAGATCAGCGACAAGAAAAATAAGGAAGAGACCTGGGTGGAGGAGCTGTCCTTAAGCGATGCCATGCAGCGGCTGGGGGAGCGGGAAAATTACATCATCCAGCTCCGGTTCTTCCAGGGGAAGACCCAGATGGAGGTGGCCGAGGAAATCCAGATCTCCCAGGCCCAGGTCAGCCGTCTGGAAAAGTCGGCTTTAAAAAACATGCGCAATTACCTGTCGCTGACGAGGTAGCGCCGCCGGGCCCGGAGCACTGCACGCGGACAGGCACAAGCGCACCGGGCCCGAAGAACTGCACGCGGGCAGGCACAAGTACCGCCGGGCCCAGGAATGGCCCCCTACCTGTCCCACTTATCACAAAGGGAATTGATCTGGTCCGCGAATTTCGCCAGGTCCTTATTGGCCACGCCCTCGTTCCTGCGGATAACCCCAAGCAGTCGCTGACCCGCCGCCAGCAGTCTGGCAAATACGGCAGAAGCCGCCCGCTCCTCCCTCTTCTTCCTGGGCTTGGGCTCCCGGTTCCCCTCCTTCACGCAGACATTGGTAAGAAGGTCGTAGGTCTCGCCGCTATAGGGGGCCGCGGCGTCAAATCCCAGCTTCTCTGTCACCAGCGCCGCAAATTCCTCCGTCACCTTGTCCTCGCCGTGCACCACAAATACCCGCCTGGGCTTCTTCTCAAAGGCCCCGATCCAGCGCAGGAGATGGTCCCGGTCCGCGTGGCCGCTGATGCCCGGAAGCTGCTCGATCCTGGCACGCACCTCGATGGTCTCCCCGAAGAGCTTCACCTCCCTGGCGCCGCCCAGAAGCTGGGCGCCCAGGGTCCCCGGAACCTGGTATCCCACAAACACCACGGTGGATTCCGGCCTCCACAGGTTGTGCTTTAAATGGTGCCGGATGCGTCCGGCCTCGCACATGCCGGAGGCCGAGATGATGACCGCCGGCTCCTTCTCAAAATTGATGGCCTTGGACTCCTCGCTGGTGACCGCAGTCCGAAGCCCCGGGAACTGGATGGGATTGATGCCCCGGTTCACCAGGTCCATGGCCTCCGCGTCAAAGCACTCGGACACATTTTTATGGAAAATGTTGGTGGCCTCGATGGCCAGCGGGCTGTCCAGATAGGTAATAAAATTCTCATACTCCGGCAGCAGATGCTCCGTCTTGATCTTTCTTAAGAAATACAGCATTTCCTGGGTTCTGCCCACGGAAAAGGCCGGGATCACCACATTTCCCCTTTTGGCGAAGGTCTCTCCAAGGACCCGGGCCAGGGCCGCCGCATAATCCGGCGGGGCTTCCTGCAGGCGGTCTCCGTAGGTGGACTCCATCACCACGTAATCCGCCTCCTTCAGATAGGTGGGATCTTTGATAAGCGGCTTATTTTCATGTCCGATGTCCCCGGAAAATACCAGCTTTACCTCTTCTCCATTTTCCCGGCCCCACACCTCAATGCTGGCAGATCCCAGCAAATGCCCGGCGTCCACAAACCGTATGGTCAGAGCTTCGTCCACCGCGATCTTCGTGTTGTAGGCGCAGGGCACAAACAGGTCCAGCACCCCCTGGGCATCCTCCATGGTGTACATGGGCTCCACCTGGGGCCGTCCGGCCCGCATAGCCTTCCGGTTCTTCCACTCCGCCTCAAATTCCTGAATGTGAGCCGAATCCTTCAGCATAATGTTGCAAAGTTCACAGGTGGCCTTGGTGGCATACACCGGTCCACGGAAGCCCCGGCTGTACAGTAGGGGCAGAAGGCCCGAATGATCGATATGGGCGTGGGTCACCAGCACGCAATCGATCTCAGAGGCGTTGACGGACAACTCCTGGTTCTCGTACAGATCCGCCCCCTGCTCCATGCAGCACTCCACCAAAATGTTTTTCTCCCCCAGAATCAGATGATGACAGCTCCCGGTCACCTCGTGAGCCGCTCCGATAAATTCCAGCTTCATAGGTATGCTCTCCTTTCATTTGCATTTCTACGTTTGCCCATGGAAATATTTCTCCATAACAAGATTTATCCCGTTTCTTTTGTGTACATTATACCTTTCTTTTTATCTTTTTTCAATTATTTTCAAAAAAATCCACAAATTTCACTTTCTTCTTACCGTCCGGCATTTGCCTGTCTCTCCCCGGCTGAAGCCGCACGCGCTCTTCCATGATCGTCTTACTCAAACCGCACGATTTCCTTCTTCAACCGCTTCATGATCTTTTTCTCCAGCCTGGAAATATAGGACTGGGAGATCCCAAGCAGATCCGCCACCTCCTTCTGGGTCAGCTCCACGGAGCCCTCCCCCATGAGCCCGAACCGAAGCTCCACGATGGTCCGCTCCCGGCAGGTCAGCTTCTCGATGGCCTTCCGCAGCAGGTTTTTCTCCACCTCCGTCTCAATGTCCCGGTAGATGATGTCCTCGTCCGTGCCAAGGATATCCGACAACAGCAGCTCGTTCCCATCCCAATCCACATTCAGCGGTTCGTCAATGGACACCTCCATCTTGGTCTTGCTGTTGCGCCTTAAATACATCAGGATCTCATTTTCGATGCACCGGGAAGCGTAGGTTGCCAGCTTGATGTTTTTCTGGGGATTGAAGGTATTGATGGCCTTGATGAGGCCGATGGTCCCGATGGAAATTAAGTCCTCCACCCCGATTCCCGTATTGTCGAACTTCTTCGCGATATACACCACCAGCCGCAGGTTGTGCTCGATGAGCTCACTCCTGGCCCAGCCGCAGTCCTCCGAGGACAGCAGTTCGATGCAGCGCATTTCCTCCTGAAGCTCCAGCGGCGGCGGCAGCACCTCCGCTCCGCCGATGTAGTGGATATCTCCCTTTTTCAGCAGCATCAGATTCTGAAGGGTTGGAATCAGCTTTAGCTGAAAATGCTCCGGTATGGCTATTTTTATGTACATAGAAACCTCCTGTTATGCCGAAATACATTTGGCATTTAATATCACCTGATACTTTTTTCCCTGAAACAGATTTTCTTTCGCAAGCCCGAACACCGGCTTTTCCATGTAAACGGCAGGAGCCTGCCTCTTCTCGTTTGTGCCTCTTACATACATGGCCTTCAAGGTCACCACAGGCAGAAGCCCCTGCTCCTGCCCCAGAGAATGAAAGGGGATATAGCGGATGGGAAATTTTCTCCCGCTTAACTCCTCCCTAAGAAGACTCTCCTGTATGATATGTACCGGCTGTTTCACAAAAGGGTCCAAAAGGAGGTTTCCCGTATCCCCAAACCCCGTCAGGGTCAGCGTCCGCTCCCCGGTCAGCAAAAGCACCTCGTAGCTTTGCCCGTCGCTTTTCCTGGATTCCAGCCA
>CALWDR010000313.1 GCA_944376745.1 uncultured Lachnospiraceae bacterium | reverse complement strand
CAAAAAAATCGATGCGACAGGATTTGAACCTGCGACCTCTGCGTCCCGAACGCAGCGCTCTACCAAGCTGAGCCACGCATCGATAATTCATAGGAAAAGCACAACCCAGAAAATTGTGCTTTTCACTTGAACTATACTACCATAAATTTTCCCATTTGTCCAGTAAAAAATTTAAAACTTTTCGGCGCAGCGCTCCATCAGGCGGATGACCGCAATGGTCTCCTCCATGGGAACCAGGGCGCTCTCGGTCTTCCCCTGCAAAATGCAGTTCATGGCCTCCAGAGCCTCATACTCGTAGCCGTTGACCGCAAAAGGCGCCTCAAAGATCTCCAGGGGCTCGTTGTCCCAGCCCGTCAGCACCGCCCGCTGGGCTTTGTAAAAATGCTCCTGATCGATCAGCACCCGCCCTTTGGTGCCGTGAATGTAGAGGGAAGCCCGGCGCTCGCAGGAGAGACCCCCGGTAATTCCCGCAAAAGCTCCATTTTCGTACTGAAGCAGGATGCTCTCCATGGTGTCCACGCCCTCCGGGCTTCTGGCCGCCGCCGCGCTGACCTTCCGAGGCTCATAGCCCAGAAGGGCGCAGGCATACATCAGAGGGTAGATGGTCAGATCGTAGAGAGAGCCGCCCTGGGCAGGATTTCGCATCAGGCGGTGGTTCCTGGTGGCGCTGGTGTAAAATCTGGCCTCCACCGCCTGAATCTCACCGAAGGCCCCCTCCCGCTTCCACTCCTGGATCTTCTGGAAAACAGGCTGGCACTTGGTCCACAGGGCCTCCATGAGAAAAAGCCCCTTCTTGCGGGCCAGAGCCCAAAGCTCCTCCGCATGACAGGACCGCTGGGTGAAGGCTTTCTCGCAGAGCACATTTCGCCCGGCCTCAAGGCAGAGACGGACATTTTCGTAATGACAGGCGATAGGCGTGGCCACATAGACGATGTCGATCTTTTCATCCGCAGCAAATTCCTCATAGGAGCCGTAGGCCTTTTCGGCGCCGCAGCCGCCGGCAAAGGTCCTGGCTTTTGCCGGGGTCCGGGAGCCTACGGCATAGATCTCAGCCTGGGGCAGCGCTTTTAACGCCTCACAGAAGATCCCGGCGATCCTGCCGGTGCCCATGATCCCCCAGCGGACGGGTTTACCGCCGCAGCTCCGCAGTGCTTCTTCCTTCTTATCTTCTATCCTCATCAAATCACAAAATTCTCCATGTACTTCTTGCTGAGCCTTAAGCTGTCAAGAACTTTCTCCTTGCTTCCCTCAAAGGCCTTGTCCTCCACCTCGATGCAGGTGTAGCCGTCGTAGCCGATGTCGGTGAGGGCGGACACATACTTGCCCCAGTCCACATCACCCAGTCCCGGAAGCTTCGGGGACATGAAATCCAGCGGATAGGCCATGATCCCGCAGCGCTCCAGCCGGTCAGGATACAGCTTGATGTCCTTGTAGTGCACGTGGAAGATCTTGTCCTTAAACTCATACAGAGGCTTGATGTAATCGATCATCTGCCATACAAAGTGGGAGGGGTCGTAGTTGATCCCCAGGTTCTCGTAGGGCAGGATCTCAAAGACCTTCTTCCAGATCACGGGCGTGGTCATCAGGTTCTGTCCGCCGGGCCACTGGTCGGGGCCGAAGAGCATGGGGCAGTTCTCGATGGCCACCTTCACCCCCAGCTCCTTCGCCAGATCCAGGATGGGAGGCCATACCTCCTTTACAAGCTCCAGGTTCTCCTCCACATTTTTCGCCTGGTCCCTGCCGATAAAGGTGGTCACCAGGTTGATTCCCAGCTTGGCGCTGGCACGGATCACATTTTTCAGATGATCCACAGCCGCCTGGCGTTTCTCAAGGTTTCCGTCCATGGTGTTGGGGTAGAAGGCCAGGGCGGAAATCTCCACCTTCTTCTTCGCGCTGTAGTCCTTGATGTAGGCGGCGTAGCTGTCATCGGAGATGACCTTCTCCACATCGATGTGGCTAACGCCCGCATACCGGCGCTCCGCTTTGCCCTGGGGCCAGCAGGCTGCCTCCACGCAGGCAAAGCCCAGATCGGCTGCGGTGTCCATCATCTCTTCAAAATTGCTCTGGTCCAGAATTGCGCTGACAAATCCTAATTTCATGTATGTGTCCTCCTTATTTTTATGGGTCGTTTTGTCCGACGCTGTTTTATAAAGATTTTAACACATTTTTCCGCAATTACAAAGTACCAGATGAAAAAATTTTTACGGACTGTCCATGAGACAGCTAATCCGTGCGCATCCTCCCGGAGAGTTTATATCAAACGGCATATATTTTTGTCGTTTGATATAGTTCTCTATTGCAGCGTCACCCTCTGCACCACATAAAGCCCGCTGCCAAAATAAGGTTCATATGCCTCCGGCGCCATATCAGAGAAATCCTGCCGAAAGTCCCATCCCTTTTCCTTCAGCAGCTCCATGGCATCCGGACGGGGAACAGATTTGGCAGTTAAATAGTATTCTTCCGTCTCCAGACCATATTTTCCAAAAACCTCCGCAATCTCTTCTTCCGTTCCGATTACTACGCACGCGCCATAGGATTGATTTTCCACGCTATAGTAAGCCTCCAGATTCATCTCCCGTTTTGCGTAATCACAGAGAGGATACTCATACAGAACACAAAGTCCTGTATCCTCCATCAACTCCACAGCTTTCTCCGCCCCAAAGTTCCAACGCCTTCGATCGTACGCTTCTACGGATTCCCCCTCCTCCTGTACCGGATAATCTTCCGGGGGATCTTGCTCGTAATCAAACATTTCCACTGTTCTTACCGCAAAAGCATACAGCGTAGTCTCATTCCCTTCATATTCCCCGTAATAAGAACGGACACCGACCACAACATCATCTTCCGCTCCGGCAAACACATAGTTTAAAAATACCACATCCTTCTGAAGTTCCCCGCCTGGGGCGGGAGACGGCTCTGGCACTTTGTCCGCGGAGCCGCACCCCGCCAGCGTGCTGATCAAGGCTATAGCAATCAAGAGTAATTTTTCGCTTTTCATCATGAATCACTCTCCCTCTATCTCCAGGATACACCAAAGTTCGTGGTTCCATTGCTGGACAGGCTGGTTAAGGTTACCTTTATCTGATAAGTGCCTGTCATCGGCGGCGTGAACTGAACAATTTTAAGGTTTGCCCCTTCATAATTTCCACAAGTA
>CALWDR010000312.1 GCA_944376745.1 uncultured Lachnospiraceae bacterium | reverse complement strand
TTCCGGGCAAAGCCTGTGGACGCGGTGGCGCAGGTATTTCCGGCGGCGACGCCGAAGATCAGCGAAAGAACGGCCATGATCACCAGCTGCATACCATAGCGGACAATGACATCCATCCCACAGCCTGCCTGCATCTCATTTACCAGATTCGCGATGATAAACGGAATGATACATTCCAAAATCACTTCGACTATGACTAATAGCGGTGTCACAATCGCTGTTTTTTTGAACTCGCGGATACTGCGAGAAAGGGTTTTTACCATATATGACATACCTCCAAAACATGATGTATGTGGTTCGCTTACCCACAGTACATTGAAAAGAATTTCCAGACATAAGAATCCGTCCGGAGTGTCTAATTGCAAACAAGTAAATTCTAACTCATGAAAAAAAAATTGTCAATACGGCAATTTCTTGATTTTTCCCCTTAATGAAACAGATAGATCCCCACCGCCAGCAACCCTGTCTCCACCAGGAGGATCAGCGGCATGCCCACCACAAAGGACATGTGCCTGGTCTTGTGCCGGCATAGATACATACCCAGGAGACTCCCCGGACTACCGCCAAGGAGCGCCGCCAGAAACAGCGTCTTCTCCGGGATGCGCCACTTATGCCGGACGGCCCGGCGCTTGTCGATGGCCATCAGCAGAAAGCTGATCACATTGATCCCTATTAAATAAGAAATAACCCAGATCTGTGGTTCCATGTTCCTCTCCCCCGCTTCTTGATCCGCTCCCGCCCCAAGGGCACAGCCGCATCTCCGCCTTCCACCGCGCCCGGGCGGCAGCCGTAGTTCTGCCGCTGCCGCACCGTCCGGGCGGCGCACGCTTACTTCCGCAGTCCGATCACAAAGACGCAGAGGTCCTCCTTCTCGTTTAAACAAAATTCATTGAGGAGCCGCCACTCCTCCCGCAGGCGGAGCTGCTTCTTGATAAGCCCCTTTTCGTCGGAATAAAGGATCATCACGCCGCCCCGCTTTAAGACCTCCCCGGCTTTGTCGAAAAACCGCCGGTAGAAAAGGTCCTGCTCCTCCCTGGTCTTCCTGCCCCGCAGGGGCATGTTGGTGAAGATCTCGTCAAAAAGGTACTCGTGGGTGAAGTCGAAAAAATCCCGGTTAATATAGAAAATCTCCTTTCCGGTCCGGGCGGTATTGATCCGGGCCTTGGCGATGGCCTCCCCGAAAATATCAATGCCGTACATGGGCCCGGCGGCTCTGACCCTGTCCCGCTCGATGAGCATGGTCCCCACCCCGCAGAAGGGGTCCAGCACCTGGGAACGGTCACCAAAATAAGACGCCGTCAGGGCCGCGATCAGCGCCGCGTCCGCAGGATGGATGGAGGCGGCAATGGTCTCCTTCCGGTAGGAAAACCGGGTATCCTTCAGGGTATAAAGCTTTAAAAGGGGCAGGAAGGTCCCGTCCTTACGCTCCGCCAGCTTAAGCTCCGCCTCATAGCGGTCCGCGCTGTTGATGAGCCTGCGCTCCGTAAGGCGCTCCAGCTCAAAGGCACATTTCTTAATGAAATCGCCCCGCTTATTCAGGGGCATTTTCCCGGACACGGTGATGCGGAACCGAAAGTCCGAAAAAGCTCCATGGCCCCGCTCCAAAAGCTCCAGCAGATTGGAGCCGGCCAGCGCGGCGGCGGCCTTCTCCGGCTCCGGCTCCACCGTCGTCACGTCAAGCCAGAACAACAGCTCCCGGAAGGTGGGGATAAAAAGCAGATGGGTAAGCTCCGCATTCCGCACCCTGACGCCCAGGGGCACCAGGGACACCTTCGCGTCCTTCACCTGGCGGGCCGTGATCTCCCGGTAATTCCGGTTGGTGGTCAGAAGCACGTCATAGCGCTCCTTAAATCCGGTAAATCCATGATTCTCCCCCGGCGTTTCCCGAAGCACCAGTTTCTGCAGCCGGGAAAGCTCCTCCCGGTAATGCTTGCGGTTCTCCTCGGTCACCTCCCGGGCCGCCAGATCAGCCAGACGCTCCTTCAGCTTCCCGACGGCGCCGGAAATGTCAAGATGCTCCATGGCCCGCAGATAATCCGCCCGCGCAAACAGCGTCTCCTCCCTTTCATATGCCTGAAATAAGTCGTCAAAAAGCTCCTGAAGCCCCAGTTCTCCGATCAGAAGGGCCGCGTTCTTGCGGACCTTGGGATCCTCATGGGTCAAAAGGCTTGCCAGGAGCTTTCGCTCCCCCGCAAACCTCTTACGGATCTCCTGCCGCTCCTTTGGCTCCTTCCACAGCTTTCTGACTGCGGTCAAATTTTCCCGGACGTTCACGCCCTGCCTGATATTCTGTAAAATTTCTTCCATATTTTCCTCTGCTTCTCTCCTAGAAAGGATGTAGGGAGCAAAAGCCCCCATGGTGCCTCTGTTTCATTCAGGACAGCCCTTCCGGCTCCTGGGTCCCATAAGTCTCAATGTACTCCTGCACGTCCAGAAGGAACTGCTCCCAGGCGTCCTCGTGCTGGACAAAATACCGGGGACAGTCCTTGCCCGTCACGTCGTAGTGGCGGATCACGTCCTCCGTGGTAAATTCAAATTTCCCGCACAGCCACGCCGTCAGCTCCACCAGGGAGTCGTAGGTCGCCTGGGTAAATTTCCCCGTCTCGTCCTCGTGGCAGCACTCGATGGAGAGGGTGTCTTCGTTTCGCTCATTGGAGGCGTAGGCGATCTCGCTGCTGGGAATACACTGAATGATCTCCCCGTCGATGCCGATGATAAAATGACTGCTGGCCTTGGTGAGCTTGGAATCCTTAAGCCCCTCAAAATAATCGTGGTTCTGCTGGGCCGTGGTCCCCGGATTGGCCGTGTAGTGGATCACCAGCCCTTTCACCTCCGCCAAAGCCGTCTGTGGCCGGGAATAGGGATTTGGCGTCAGAAGCTGCACGTCAAGTTCCGGCATTTCCCTGACCTTTTTGGAAAAGCGCTCCGCCATGACCTGCCTCTGCTGATGTGCCTCCAGAAGCCTTGCGGTCACCGCTCCCGCCGTGAAAAGCAGCGCCGCCGACGCCAGGAAGATCCCGATCCGCCGCAGCAGCTGCATGGTCCTCTTTCTCTTTTTTCGTCTGATCCGCTCCCGCGCAGCCTGCCGCCTGCGCATCTCCTCCGCATTCATAAAAACTTTCACCCTGCCGCTTAAAAACTGATACCCATTTGTTACTCACCGCCCTAGAGGCGGAGTCTTTCCTCATCGGATAAAATTTACTGAAACAGACTCTTAAACCAGTCCACGATAGCCTGGAAAAATTCCGCCACCTTGTCAAAGAAGCCGCTGGACTCCCCGATCTGGGCCAGCTTGTCATAAAGCTCCCTGGCCTGGCTCATCAGCGCGTCGATATCCAGATCCAGATCGCTGATCTTCTGCAGCAGCTCGTTGATCCTCTGCATGTCTTCCTCACTCAGAGAGATCTGAAACTCCTTCTCGGCCTCCTCGATCACCTTCTGAATGTCCTCCTCGGTGTTCAGCCCCTGCTCCACGATCTGCTGTTTTAGGTAGGCGATAAATTCCTCCACCTGCTGGGAATCCCCCACGCTCTCCGCCAGTTCCCCGGTGAGTACCAGCTCGTTGACCGCGGCGTCCATGCTCTCCTCGGAGACCTCCTCACCGGTCATGACCGCATAAGCCTTCATGGCCCCCACTAGGGCCGCCGTCCCGGAGATGGGGAAGGGCCCGGCCACGATCATGTCCGCGTCGGTGATCCCCGCCGTGATCAGCGCGTTCTTATACATGCCAACGGTGCAGTAGGAAATATTTTTCGTGGTGATGTTGATCCCGTTTCCCTGCTCCCGCTTCACCACCAGCACCGAGGACAGGGAGCGCTTGCCGATGGTCTCCTCGGACAGATAGCTGCCCAGATACTGATACTCCTCGTCGATGGTGGTATAGATGACGTCATAGTCGGAAAGCTCCGCGGGGTCCACGCCCAGAAGCTCCAGGACCGTGTTCCGCTGGTCCTCGGACAGATTTGCCCCCAGGGACAGGTAGGGCCTATCCTCCTTGGTGATGGGCTCTGTCACCTCGCCCTCCTGGGAATCCGTCTGGCCTTGTGTGGAATCCGCAGTGGAAGCCATCCTCTCCTCCCGGGCAAAAGCCGTCAGGGAGGAAGCCAGCATGGCAAACGCCAGCATAACCGCTGTTATCTTCTTTCTCATTCCAATCTCCTCTTTTCTGAAAAACAAATCTGATTACCCCTGAGGGCCCGCAGGTGACATCCCTTACGTCAGCCGCCGCACCTCGATCCAGTGGTAAATGTCCTCGTATACCTGCTGCCGGTCCAGCTCGTTCAAGATCTCGTGGCGGTCCGTCTCATACAGCTTCCAGGTGATGTCCAGAAGGCCCAGTTCCTCGTAGGTATGATACACCCGCAGAACGCCCTTGCCGAAGCCGCCCACCGGGTCGTCCTCCCCGGAGACGAGGAAAAGCGGAAGCTTCTTGGACATGCGGGCCAGATTTTCCGGCTGGTTGTCATAGTAAATGGTGTCAAACAGATTGTAAAATCCGTTGAGGGTAAACCGGAAGGTGCATTTGGGGCTTCCCGCGTAGGCCTTCACGATCTCCGTGTCCTTGGTCAGCCAGCTATTGGCAAGATTTTCGCCCCGGAATTTGCTGTCGTTGCCGCCCAGGACCATTTTCTGCAAAAGCTTGCTGCGGTACCGCCAGCCCTTAAATTTCGCCAGAAAGGCGCACAAGCCCTTGCCGAATCGAAGAAGGACGTCCGGCTGATACCCGGTGCCCATGATGACGGCTCCCCGCAGCCTGTCGTGGTGGATACACAGGTATTTGCGGAGCAAAAAGGAGCCCATGCTGTGCCCCAGCATAAAATAGGGCAGGTCGGGATACTGCTCCTGGGTCATGACCCGCAGGCGGTGCATATCCTCCACCAGCACGTCGCTTCCGTTCTTCTCCGTGGTGAAGAACCCCCAGTCCTCCGGGGTCCCCACCGATTCCCCGTGGCCCAGATGATCGTGGCCCACCACCAGATACCCCTGGGCGTTCATGTACTCCGCGAAGGCTTCATACCGCTCAATATACTCCACCATGCCGTGGGTGATCTGTAAGATGCCCGTATAATCCGGCGTCTCTCTCTCCCAGCTCACCCCGTGGATCTGCGTCTTTCCGTCCGCGGACAAAAATGTAAAAACCCGTTTCGCCATAGTCCTCCTCCTTCAACAATAATTTTTCACCACGATCTGCAAATTTTCTCTTCCGTTAAAATGATTCAGATCCGGATAGTACGCAAAGGACATGGTCACGGTCTCAGAGACCGGTTTTCCCTCAAACAATGATTTTACCACATCATTTGTGTATTTTTCCGCTATAAAATTCTTAATTTTTTCTATATCTCCAAAATAGACGGCGTCCATTTCCCTGCCCAGGCTGCTCGCCACCCGCATCCGGCACACATTTTGATTCCTGCCCAGCACCCGGGCCGACAGGATGCGGATATTTTTGTCGGCAAAAAGCGGCTTCTCGTTTCCCTTGCCGAAGGGCTCCAGGATCGACAGTTCCCGCGTCAGCTCCGGGGTGATATAATCCAGGGGCATGGGCACGTCGATGAGAAGCTTCGGCACGAAATCCTCCTCGGTGAGGGTGGTATATGTATTCAGCCCCTGCCTAAGCCTCGGGATATCCTCCTCCTTCAGGGAGATCCCCGCCGCCATGGGATGGCCGCCGAATCTGGTAAACAGCTCCTTGACCTTGCACAGCTCCTCGTACATGGAGTAGGCGGGGATGGAGCGGCCGGAGCCCTTGACCCCCTCCTCGGCCCGGGTCAGCACGAACACCGGATGGTTGTACCGCTCCCGTATCCTTCCGGCGATGATGCCCGCCAGGCTCTCGTGGCAATCCGGCAAAAACAGAACCAGCACCTTGCCGCCCGCCCGAAGGGCCTCCCGGGCCAGACTGTCCGCTTCCTCCACGCCCTGGGCCGTCATCTCCTTGCGGCTGACATTCAGATCCGTCAGATCCTTTGCCAGGGCGGCGGCCTCCCCCGCTTCTTGGGCCTGCAGGAGCCTTATGGCCCGCTTGGCCGTATCCAGCCGCCCGCTGGCGTTTAAGCAGGGCCCCAGGATAAAGCCCACATGGTAAGCCTTAATATCTTCCGGGGACAGCTTATTTTGCCGTATCAGCGCCCGCAGGCCCGGATTATCGGTATCCTGCAGACGCCTCAGTCCCTCCTTGACGAGTATCCGGTTCTCCCCCAGCAGATCCATCACGTCCCCCACGGTGGCGAAGGCCGCATAGGGCAGGTAGGTCTCCGCCGCCTTACGCCCTTTGCCCATCTCCTCAAACAGCACCTGCACCAGCTTATAGGCCACCCCCGCCCCGCACAGGCTCTTGAAGGGATAGGGGCAGTCCGCCTGCTTGGGATTTACCACTGCATCGGCGCAGGGCGGCTGATAAATCCTTCCCGCCTCCGTCTCCTCATAGGGCACCTCATGATGGTCCGTCACCACGATTGTCAGCCCCAGCTCCTTTCCCTCCGCGATCACATCCCCGGCGGCGATCCCGTTGTCGCAGGTTAAAATGGTGTCCACGCCCTCCTCATAGGCCTCCCGGATCAGCCGCTCGTTGATGCCGTACCCGTCCAGGACCCGGTTGGGTATGGCGATGTCCACCCAAGCGCCGCAGCTTTTCAAGGCCTCCGACAAAATGTAGGAGGACTGAATCCCGTCAATATCATAATCGCCGATGATGCGTATCCTTTTGTGATTTTTTATTTTCTCTTTCAGAATGGCCACGGCCTTCTCCATGTCCTTCATCCGTCTGGGATCGTGAAGCTGGTCGATACCCCCGTTTAAGTAGGCGTCGATGGCCTCATCCCCCACCACCTCCCGGTTGCGTATGACCCGCGCCGTCACCGGGTCGATGGAAAATCGCTCTCCGATCCCTTTAAAATCCGCCTTCTTGGCCATGACCATCCATTTTTCTCTTACTGCTTCCATGTCGCTTCCATTTCTCTCTGCTTCTGTTCTCTATTTTCTTCTGCCTGTGGCCGGCACGACCCGCCTCGTCCGGGCAGATCATCCATCAGCTCGGAATTGAGAACGCCGTTTCCGGGTCTCAGTTCCTGATCGTCAGTTACCGCCCCGCCCGGGCAGATCGTCCGCCTCAGGGGCCGCTCCTGACAGGTCCGGGTAGGTCACCTGCCACAAAGTCAGTCCCCTGGCCGGCATGGTGATCCCCGCCCGCTCCCGGTTTTTGCTCTCCAGAATTTCCAAAACGTCCTCCGGCCTCCGCTTTCCCTGGCCGATCTCCACCAGGGTTCCCGCAAGGATCCGCACCATATGGTGCAGGAAACCGTTTCCGGTGACCACAATGCAGACCTCCTGATCCTTCCGCTCCACCTCCAGGGAATAGATCGTGCGCACCGTGGATTTTTTCTTCTGGCGGATGCTGCAAAAGGCCGCGAAATCGTGGGTCCCCGTCAGGAACTCCGCTCCCTCCCGCATAGCCTCTATATCCAGCTTCTCCGGCAGGGTGTACATCCATTTGCGCTGAAACACATTGGGAAGGGTGCTGTTCCAGATCCGGTAGACATAGGTCTTGGAGGCGGCATTCAGCCGGGCGTGGAATCTGGGCGAAGCCTCCGAAAGCTCCACCACGCCGATGTCCTCCGGCAGATATTGGTTTACATAATCCATGATCTCCTGGGGCGGCAGGGGATTGGTCAACCGGAAGCTGGCCACCTGCCCCAGAGCATGGACCCCCGCGTCCGTCCGGCCCGAGCCCTGGACCTCCACGGGCTCGCAGGCGAGGGCGGAGAGCACATGGTTCAGCTTTCCCTGGATGGTGGTGTCCGTGTGCTTCTGGCTCTGCCAGCCCTTGTAGCGGGTTCCCTCATATTGTATCGTCATTTTATAGTTCATAGCTTCTCATTCCTTCCGCAAATCAGGCGGGACCTGGAACCGTCTCTTCTTCACTAGGTTTATTTTTATCATACCACATTTCCCGGTAAAAGGATACGGCTTAATTTCACAAAAACGTAATAAAAGTTCAGACAGCAAGCCACAGACCGCCTTCTTCGAAGGCTATTCGCTGCTGCGCAGCTCCTGTCTGTGGCTGATTGGCGGTCTACGCTCCGCTTCGGTCGGCGCTAAACGTGTGCCACCGGCACACAGCGCCGCCAATCCACGGTAATAAAAAAACAGCCCTTAGCAAATAAATTTGCACGGTCTGTCTTTTTATTACCTGGCTGTCTGAACTGTTATCCAAAACAGGACCAAATCAGCAATCCGCAACGGATACCACCGTCCGTAATGCCAACTCTGTCCTGTTTGTAACAATCCTACGAGACTAATTTCCCCAAATCGTAAAGTTCATCCGGACATATGTCCTGTCCATCCGGCCATACAACCGTAAATCCGTCCGTAGATACGCGTTTAAAATATTCATAGGAACGCAACTGCCCATACCATTCACCCTTAATGTATGGTTCAACGTCAAAGCATTTTTTTTCCCCGTTATCAAATACCACCAATATCTGATAGGCACAGATTGCTTCCACTTGAACCGCAGTTGGTCTTAGCATTATAGAACACCTCCATCATCTAATGCAATGGTTCAATTTTAAAATACCCTTCCCCATTACTTAATAGCTGCCAGTTGGCTCTTAATTCATCTTCATGTATTGCTATCCACGCTGACAAAAGTTTCATCTGTTTGTTTGGGAAATTGCCTTCTAAAACCTCTCCATCTACACCTACCACAATTTCATCATCACCATACAGTGCATGAATATGCGGTTTATTATGTTTTCCACCTTTTTCACTCTGCATTCGTACAATGATTCCAAAAAACATAGATAATGCCGGCATTTAATATCCCTCCATTTCTACCCCAGCGCCACATCCAGCACCATCATGATCACAAACCCCACAGCAAACCCGATGGTCCCCACATTGCTGTGTTCCCCCTCGGAGGCTTCCGGTATCAGCTCCTCCACCACCACGTAGAGCATGGCGCCCGCCGCGAAGGCCAGAAGATAGGGAAGGATGGGCTCCACGATCTCCGACAGCAGGATGGTGAGCACCGCCGCGATGGGCTCCACGATCCCCGACAGCATGCC
Organism: uncultured Lachnospiraceae bacterium; assembly: GCA_944376745.1. GTDB lineage: Bacteria > Bacillota > Clostridia > Lachnospirales > Lachnospiraceae > 14-2. The sequence continues at coordinate 5,540 of CALWDR010000312.1, read as the reverse complement.
GGAGACGAAGGCCTTCTGCTTGCTCTCCCCCTCGCTCTTTAAGGGCAAGGAGATCACCGCGCCCTCGGGGAAATTCTGGATGGCGATGCCGATGGCCAGCACCACGGCTCCCGCCAGGGTAACCTGGCTGTTTCCGCTGATGGCCCCCGCAAATACCACGCCCACCGCCATTCCTTCCGGGATGTTGTGCAGGGTGACAGCCAGTACCATCATGGTAGTTTTTTTTAGGCTGTTTTTCGGTCCCTCCGGCTTCTCCTGATTTAAATGAAGATGGGGGATCACCCGGTCCATCAGCAGCAGGAAGGCCATGCCAAGGAGCAGCCCCGCCGCCGCAGGCACAAAGGCCAGGCGGCCCATTCCCTCCGACATTTCCATGGCAGGGATCAGCAGGGACCAGACGGAGGCCGCCACCATCACGCCGGAGGCGAAGCCCAGAAGGCCCTTCTGCACCACAGGCTTTAACTGGTCCCGCATCAAAAATACACAGGCGGACCCAAGCGTCGTCCCCACAAAGGGGATCAGAATTCCAAGCACCCAGTTCATACACGCATCCTCTCATTTTGCGTAGCAGTTCAGACAACAACGGCAATAAACAGGCTGCCCTTAGCAAATAAATTTGCACGGTCTGTCTGTTTATTGCCTTGCTGTCTAAACTGTTGCCATTTTACAAGTCACAGTTGTTGACAGTTCTGGGGAAGGGGATCACGTCCCGGATATTGCCCATTCCCGTCAGATACATAACGCAGCGTTCAAAGCCCAGGCCAAAGCCCGCATGCCTGGCGGAGCCGTATTTGCGCAGGTCAAGATAGAAATCATAGTCCTCTTTCTTTAAGCCCAGCTCCTCGATCCTGGCGCAGAGCTTCCCGTAGTCGTCCTCTCTCTGGCTTCCGCCGATGATCTCGCCGATGCCGGGAACCAGGCAGTCCATGGCCGCCACGGTCCTGCCGTCCTCATTCATTTTCATATAGAAGGCCTTGATCTCCTTGGGGTAATCCGTCACAAACACCGGACGCTTGAACACCTCCTCGGTGAGGTAGCGTTCATGCTCCGTCTGCAGATCCGCGCCCCAGTACACCTTGTATTCAAACTTGTCGTTGTTTTTCTGTAAAATGTCGATGGCCTCCGTGTAGGTCACATGGCCGAAATCAGAATTTACCACATGGTTCAGCCGCTCGATGAGGCCCTTATCCACGAAATTATTGAAAAATTCCATCTCCTCGGGGGCCTGCTCCATCACATAGCGGATGATGTATTTTAACATGCTCTCCGCCAGCATCATGTCGTCCTTCAGATCCGCGAAGGCGATCTCCGGCTCGATCATCCAGAACTCCGCCGCGTGCCGGGTGGTGTTGGAATTTTCCGCCCGGAAGGTGGGGCCGAAGGTGTAGATATTGCGGAAGGCCATGGCGAAGGTCTCGCCGTTTAACTGCCCGCTCACCGTCAGGTTGGTGGGCTTGTTGAAAAAGTCCTGGCCAAAATCCACGGTTCCGTCATCCTTTTTCGGAACATTGGCAAGGTCCAGAGTGGTCACCTGGAACATCTCTCCGGCGCCCTCACAGTCGCTTCCGGTGATCAGGGGCGTATGCACATAGACAAAATCCCGCTCCTGGAAAAATTTGTGGATGGCGTAGGCAATGAGGGAGCGCACCCGGAACACGGCCTGGAAGGTGTTGGTCCTGGGCCGCAGATGGGAGATCGTTCTCAAATACTCAAAGCTGTGGCGCTTCTTCTGCAAGGGATAATCCGGGGTGGACGCCCCCTCGACGCAGATCTCCTCCGCCTGCACCTCGAAGGGCTGCTTGGCCTGGGGGGTTGCCACCAGCGTGCCTTTTACGATGAGGGCCGCCCCCACGTTTAATTTCTCGATCTCCGCAAAATTGGAAAGCTTTTCCCCGTACACCACCTGCAGGGGCTCAAAAAAGGTCCCGTCGTTTATCACAATGAAGCCAAAGCTCTTGGAGCTTCGGATGCTTCTCACCCAGCCGCAGACTTCCACAGATTTGTCAAGATACTGCTCCCTGCTCCGGTATAAATCTCTGATACTGATAAATTCCATAACAATATTCTCCTTTCCACTGATTGCCGTGATTCCCACGGCATATGGCATCCCCTTGCGGGATGCCATTCTTTTTCTATAGAAATACTCAGGACGCCGGCTGCCGGCTTTGACCTCCCGCGGGCGGGAGGCCCTCCTTTTACTCCTGGCTGTCCCCGCTCTCTGTCTGGGTATCGCCGCTCTCCGCCTGGCCGTCCCCGCTCTCTGTCTGGGTATCGCCGCCCTCCGTCTGGCTGTCCCCGCTCTCCGTATCCGTCTCCGGCTCGGTGTAGGTTATCGAAGCATTTTCCTCCACCAGCTCCACAGCCTTATTGCACAGATAAGAGTCCTTCAGATAATCCTCCCCCTGTTCCTCGATCAGGGCGTCCTGGCTCTCATAGCCGTAGTTGGAAACCATATTGGTGAGATACTCCTGGTACCCCTCCTCGTCGACTTCAAGTCCCTCCTGCTCGGCAATGGCCAGCAGGATCATTTCCAGCGTGATATCCTCTTTCATGTACTCCACGGACTGCGTTTCAAATTCTTCCAGCGTGACCTGATAATTCTGCTCCAGATAATCCGCAAGCTCCATATCGTACTGTTCCTTCACGCTGGCCTCATACTGCTCCTTATACTCCTGCACCCGCTCATCAAGAAGCTCCTGCGGCACCTCTACAGTGCAAAGCTCCTTCAGCTTCTCAAGAACCGCCGTGCGCCTGGTGGACGCCGCATAGTATTCGTTGCTGCTGGTGAGATAGCTGTTAGCCGTATCCTTTAAATCCTGGGCCGTCTCAACGCCCATGGCCCCGAAATTATCAGCCACGTACTCATCCGTCAGCTTCTCGTAGGTCATTTCCTCCGTCTCGCCGATGCTGTTGACCGTCACGTTGAACACCACGGCCTTCCCCGCCATATCCGGATTAAGCGTATAGGTCTCCGGAAATGTCAGATTCAGGGATACCGAATCCCCCACGTTGACTCCGATCAGACCTTCCTCAAAGCCATCGATGAAACGGCCGGAACCGATCACCAGGATCTGATCTTCAGCCGTACCACCCTCAAAGGCTTCCCCATCCAAAAGTCCCTCATAATCAATATTGACCGCATCCCCCTCTTCTACCTGGGTTTTCTCCACCGGATGAAAGACCGGTACGGTCTCATACATGGCGATCATGCTCTCCACATAGGATTTCACATCCTCCTCCGTCACCTCGCTCTTCGCAAGAGAAATCTCGATTCCCCTGTAATCGCCAAGGGTCACGGCTTCCTCCAGATCATAACCCCTGTCATTTTCGCCGCCCGCCTTCTTGCCGCATCCGGCCAGCAAGGCCAATACGCATACTCCCGCCATTAAAAGTGCTGCTCTCTTTTTCATTTCTCTTTGTTACCTTTCTGATTCATATTCCTTTGATCGTCACAGGAACCGCTTTGCAGCCCCTATGATCATGTATTAACAATATTCTATTAAGATACCACATCTTCCTCAAAAATAAAAGCCTTCTTCTCAAAGAAAAAGCAAATAATTCCAAATATCCTTTGCATTTCAGGAAAAAAGGGGTATAATACGAGATTATAGGGTTCGCGCAGCGTTCCCAAAAACAAGAGAGGAGCCGGGCCTAGCCCCACAGTAAAGGGGACGTTTCCCTTGCTGTCAAAAACGATTATGAGCACGTTAAACCTGACACTTTTAACCGACCTGTATGAGCTGACCATGATGCAGGGCTATTTCAAATCCAACAATCATGATGTTGTGGTGTTTGACGCCTTTTACCGCAGCAATCCCTCCGGGGGAGGCTACGCCATCCTGGCGGGCTTAGAGCAGGTCATCGACTATGTGAAAAACCTCCGGTTCGACGAGGACGACATCGCATACTTAAGAGGACTCGGGATTTTTGACGAGGATTTCCTTACTTACCTTGGTGCCTTCCGGTTCTCCGGGGACATCTACGCCATCCCCGAGGGCACCGTCATTTTCCCAAGAGAACCCCTGATCAAGGTGGTGGCCCCCATCATGGAAGCCCAGCTGATCGAGACGGCCATCTTAAACATCATCAACCATCAGAGCCTGATCGCCACCAAGGCGGCCCGGGTCTGTCACGCGGCCCAGGGGGACGGTGTCATGGAGTTCGGCCTGCGCAGGGCCCAGGGCCCCGATTCCGGCACCTACGGAGCCAGAGCTGCGGTCATCGGCGGCTGTATCGGCACCTCCAACGTGCTGGCCGGACAGCTTTTTGACATTCCGGTGAAGGGCACCCACGCCCACAGCTGGATCATGAGCTTCCCGGACGAATACACGGCCTTTAAGACCTACGCGGATCTGTACCCCTCCGCCTGCATCCTCTTAGTGGACACCTACGACACCATCAAGGTCGGGGTTCCCAACGCCATCCGGGTATTTACCGAGATGCGTAAGGCCGGCATCCCGCTGACCTTCTACGGCATCCGCATGGACAGCGGCGACCTGGCCTACCTCTCCAAGAAGGCCCGCAAAATGCTGGACGACGCGGGCTTCCCGGACGCGGTGATCTCCGCCTCCAACGATCTGGACGAATACCTGATCGAGAGCTTGAAGCTCCAGGGCGCCACTATCACCTCCTGGGGCGTGGGCACCAACCTCATCACCTCCAAGGACTGCCCGGCCTTCGGCGGCGTCTACAAGCTGGCGGCCATCCAGAATGCCCAGGGAGAATTTGAGCCCAAGATCAAGCTGTCGGAGAACACGGAAAAGGTCACAAATCCCGGCAACAAGACCGTGTACCGCATTTACGAGAAATACACCGGCAAGGTGAAGGCCGATCTGATCTGCCTGGTGGACGAGAAATTCAACGAGGAGGAAGAGCTGCGTCTCTTTGACCCGGTGGAAACCTGGAAGAAGACCAAGCTGCCCGGCGGTACCTACACCATGCGGGAGCTTCTGGTACCCGTGTTCCAAAAGGGCGAATGCGTCTACACCTCCCCCTCCGTCATGGAGATCCGGGAATACTGCAATCGGGAGAAGGAGACCCTCTGGGCCGAGACCAAACGGTTCGTGAACCCTCACCGGGTGTATGTGGATCTGTCCGACAAGCTGTATAAGATGAAGACGGAGCTGTTTAATGAGATGAGTAATATGGATTAGAGTTTTAATCCAGGTTAAATCAGTGGCTGCTGCAAAAATTACAGCAGCCACTAATGTCATTGATCCTAATTTTCTTTGACTACACCTATCATTAATATAATATATAAACTAGTATTTTATATATTATTTACTACGTTTCTTCTCATAATTTATTTGATTTTTTCCAATTACACTTAGAGCAAAGAACTCGAAGATTAGATTTTATTGTTTTCCCCCCTTTAGAAACAGGTATAATATGATCTATGTGCAGTCCTACTTCATCCGTAAACGTCAAATCCCCCGCCCCCCGTTAATTGAAGCGCCGCTTACTGGCGGCGCTTGCTGTAACATTCTGCCGGAAGGCTCTTCGACCATGGCATGAGTGGTTCCAGCTTTGACGGTTCTATC
>CALWDR010000311.1 GCA_944376745.1 uncultured Lachnospiraceae bacterium | reverse complement strand
CTACCTGATCGGCAAGCTGGAATTTACGGACGTGATGTTCAGCAACGCGGAGATGAACGGGGACGGCGTCATCACCATGGCCGACGCGGTTCAGATCCGGCTGGAGATCGCAAAACAGGCGGCTGCCGGGGGAGCCTGATCAGGCTCCCGAAGCGGCAAAAAAGCTGCTTGTGATAACAGATGAGGGCTATCGCAAAGGGCAGATTTATCTGTCGTTTGCGATAGATTTCGTGGCTCACTGCCTGGCGCTTTGCGGCGGCGGTGGGCCGCGAAGCATTTTATGCGGGAGAATCGAGGTGGAAAATGGAGAGGTCAGAGACGGGATATAGACAACTACATAAGGTCTGCCGGGGAGTGATGAGGACGGTGAACCGGGCCCGCCGGAGAGTGATGAGGACGGTGAGCCAGGCCTGCCGGACAGTGAGCCGGGCCCGCCGGACAGCGTTGCTTGCAGTGGGAAAAGGTCTGGGGAGGGCGGTCCCGGCAGCTTTCTTTCTGCTGCTGTGGGCCTTTTGCGTGCCCGGCCTGTCTGTCCGGGCGGCGGAGGCCGCCGCCCCCGTCCACGATCCAAGATTTGCGGACTGCCGGGTGAAGTACGGCATAGACGTGTCCTATCACCAGGGGGAGATCGACTGGGAGCGGGCCAGGGACGACGGCGTGCGCTTCGCGTTTATCCGGGTGGCCAGACGGGGCTCTCTGGACGGCTCCCTGGCGGTGGACGTGCGGGCCTATGAAAATATCGAGGGGGCCTCTGCGGCAGGCATCCCCATCGGCGTTTACATTTACTCCCAGGCGGTGAGCACAGAGGAGGCCGTGGAGGAGGCGGATTACATCCTGGCGGCCATTGAGCCTTACCGGGACAAGATCACCCTGCCGGTGGTCATGGACTATGAATTTTCAGATTTGAGCGGGAACCGGGGGCGGCTGGAGCGGGCCGGGCTGTCCCAAAGCCAGGGGACGGAGGTGTGCCTGGCCTTCTGCCGGAGAGTGGAGGAAATGGGCTATACGCCCATGGTGTACGCCAATGAGACCATGCTGGCCCGGTATCTGTACGCGGAGGAGATCAGCAGCCGGTATCCCGTCTGGCTGGCCAATCACACCTTTGAGACCAGCTATCAGGGGGAATATGATTTCTGGCAGTATACCTCCCGGGGCATTGTGGATGGGATCGGGGAGCATGTGGACTTAAACGTGCATTATATCCGGCCCCAGGAGGATGGGAGCGTTCCGGGAGGCGGAAGTATGCAGGAGGGTGGCAGTACGTCTCAGGAGGATGGGAGCGTTCCGGGAGGCGGAAGCATGCAGGAAGGCAGCCCCCTGGCGGTGGATGAAAGCCCGGGAGAGAGTTTCCAGGAGGCGCCGGTCCTTACAGCCGTTATTCAGGGCACGGACGCCATCACGCTTTCCTGGACAGAGATCGCGGGGGCTTCCGGGTATGAGCTGGAGCGTTTTGACTGGAAGGAAGGCGCATATGTGGTCATCGCGAAGCTTCAGGGAGCGGAAGCCTGCGCCTATCAGGATGCGGAGCTTTCGCCGGGGGTAAACTACATATACCGTGTGCGGGCCTATGTGAGCGGCGCAGCTTTTGACGCCTACGGGCCCTATTCTTCGGTGAGCCAGCTCAGGCTGTCCGAGACCGGAGAGACGCAGATTCCCTGGCGCGTGGTGCTGCCGGTAGCAGGCGGGGTCCTGCTGGCCGCGGCGGCTGCGGCAGTGACGGCGGTGTTGGTTGCAGGCAGGAAATGAAGCCGCAGCGGCGTTGGCAGCGGGCCGCAGAGGAAGAAGCTGCCTCTTGACAGATTAGGCAAAAAACGGAAAAATAGAGAAGAAGGAGGATGAAAGAAAATGAGAGCAACAAACGTATCCTGGCTGGAAAAGGCCGTATTTTACAATATTTATCCCCAGTCCTTTTATGACGCCAACGGGGACGGGATCGGAGACCTGAAGGGCGTCACGGAGAAGCTCGACTATATCCAGGAGATGGGCTTTAACGCCATCTGGCTGAACCCCTTCTACGAGTTGCCCTTCCGGGACGGGGGCTACGACGTGACGGATTTCTACAAGGTGGCCGGGCGGTACGGCACCATGGAGGATTTTCTGGAGCTTACCCGGCGCGCCCACGAGAGGGGCATCAAGGTGTGCGTGGACCTGGTGGCCGGACACACCTCCCTGGAATGCGAGTGGTTTCAGAAGTCCGCCCTGCCAAAGAAAAATGAATACAGCAACCGCTATATCTGGACGGACGACTGGCTGAAATGCCCGCCGGGGGCATTTATCAACGGCTACAGCCCCAGAAACGGCTGTTTTATGACGAATTTCTTCTACAGCCAGCCGGCGCTGAACTATGGGTTCTATAAGGTGGAGGACCCGGACTGGCAGCTTCCCATGGACCATCCCGATTGCCGGGCCACCAAGCAGGAGCTTCTGAATATCATGGATTACTGGATCAAGGCCGGCTGCGACGGCTTCCGGGTGGATATGGCCCATTCGCTGGTCAAAAACGATGAGGAGCACCGGGGGATCACGGCCTTCTGGCAGGAGATCCGGGAGATTTTTGATGCGAAATACCCGGACTGCGTGCTGATCTCTGAGTGGTCCGACCCCAGGGTGGCCATCAAAGCCGGATTCCACATCGATTTCCTCATTCACGACAATCTGAAGGCATACACCCGGCTGTTCCGGGCGGAGAAGGGCAGGAGCGTCAACGTGAAGTTTGTGGGCGACACCTTCTTTGACAGGGCGGGGAAGGGCGATATCGAGGATTTTCTGGGAGATTACCTCGATGCTTACCAGGCCACGAAGGACCAGGGCTATATCGCCATTCCCACCGGAAATCACGACCTGCCGCGCATCAGCTATCTCAGGGACATGCAGGACCTGAAGGCGGCCTATGCATTTCTTCTCACCATGCCCGGAGTCCCCTTCGTATATTACGGGGATGAGATCGGTATGCGCTACATGGCGGACCTGCCCTCCAAGGAGGGAGGCTACAACCGCACCGGGGCCCGGACGCCCATGCAGTGGAGCCGGGGGAAGAATCTGGGCTTTTCCCAGGCGGAGCCGGAGCGGCTGTATCTTCCCGTGGATGACAGGGCGGACGCGCCCACGGTGGAGGAGCAGATGGCCGATGAAAATTCTCTGCTGCATTTCTTAAAGACGCTGATCGCCCTGCGCAAATCCTCACCGGCCCTTTCCGCGGAGGGGGACGTGACCTTCCTGAACCGGGAAAACCGGGGGTATCCGCTGGCGTACCGCAGGACCGGAGGCGGGGAGACCTACGACATCCTCATCAATCCCACCGGGAAAGAGGCGGCTTATCGTCTGGAGGGAACCGGGGAGATCGCGTGCCGGACGGGAGAGGTTTGCTGTGCGGAGGGCCTGTGGCGGCTTGGGCCGGTGAGCGCGGTGATCTTGAGAAAATAAAATTGTTACTACTTTAATTTTATAGAAAAATATTGTAAAAATCTGTAAAATAAAGTATAATTAACACACAAATAATGAAACGGAGGGAAAAGAAATGATTTATAATAACAGATACCCATATGCTTATTATAATCCTGGATTCAGTCTCCGTTTGTGTGTACAATTATGGAGGGAAAAGCTAAGAATCATTTAAGTAAGCGTATGGGCCGGTAAACGATGAGGTCCATACGCTTATTTTCATTTATGGCGGTGGAAAGTAAACGAAGGGTACTTGTGGAAATTATGAAGGGGCAAACCTTAAAATTGTTCAGTTCACGCCGCCGATGACAGGCACTTATCAGATAAAGGTAACCTTAACCAGCCTGTCCAGCAATGGAACCACGAACTTTGGTGTA
>CALWDR010000310.1 GCA_944376745.1 uncultured Lachnospiraceae bacterium | reverse complement strand
TATAGCCTTTGCATCGTGTATTCAAAAGGGTACACCTATTGGGTATCCCTGCCCCTTTGCAAAAAAGATGAAAGAGATAATCGAAAAAGATTTAGGCGAGAAAATAAAGCTGTTAGACTATACACATTGATTTTGGGTGAAAAATGATGAAGCAACAAAATATTCTCATTAGAGAAGTGGAAACGAAAAACATCATGACGAAATCCAGTCTTCCAGTAGGCGGTTATTCGGTCAATCCTTATGTGGGCTGTACCCATGCCTGTAAGTACTGCTACGCATCCTTTATGAAGCGTTTTACCGGGCACACGGAGGACTGGGGTACATTCCTTGATGTGAAGTGCTGGCCGAAAATTAAAAACCCAAAGAAATTTGCCGGACAGCGGATCGTGATCGGCTCTGTGACAGACGGATATAATCCGCAGGAAGAACTGTTTGGCAATACCAGAAAATTGCTGGAACAACTTAGAGGCAGCGGCGCAGACATTTTGATTTGTACCAAATCCGATCTTGTCGTGCGTGACATTGATCTCCTAAAGGAACTGGGACAGGTTACAGTGTCGTGGTCGATCAATACGCTCGATGAGGATTTCAAAAATGATATGGACAAAGCCGCCAGCATCAAACGGCGGCTGGCCGCTATGAAGCAGGTTTACGATGCAGGCATTCGTACCGTTTGCTTTGTGGCTCCGGTTTTTCCGGGTATTACGGATTTTGAAGCAATCTTTGAACGGGTGAAGGATCAGTGTGATCTGTTCTGGCTGGAAAACCTGAACCTGCGCGGCGGTTTTAAAAAGACGATCATGGATTATATAACGGAAAAGTATCCTGACCTTGTGCCGCTTTATGATGAAATCTATAACAAGCACAACCGCAGCTATTTCAAAGCTTTGGAAGAAAAGGCTGAAAAAATGGCTAAGAAATATGACTGCCCCTTTGTGGATAATGAACTGCCTTACGGCAGAGTACCGCAGGGGCATCCGGTCATCGTGGATTATTTTTATCATGAAGAAGTCCGGGGAACAGAGAATACAGGAAGGCGGTTTACTTCACAGCGGCCGGAATGATAGATAAAAAGGTACGGTGTAACCCATTTTCGGAGTTACACCCGTACCCCTACATAAATACTTCCCTATCTGGTTGCCAAAAGCAGCCCCCTTCTTCCATCTTACCGAAAATGCCGGAACTGTTTTCTTTCTGATGTCAACAGGCATTTCCTTCTCTTCGCTCCTTCTTCTCCAGGTTGGAAACATCCCTTCCCTTCTTCTGTTCCGTCTGGGTGCCTCTCTTTGTCTTCCTGGCCCTTTCACATTCCTCGTCCATCTCGTACACACTGTTCCCATCTATGATCAATCTTCCCATTTCCGTTTATCCTCTCCGCTTTCTGAACCCTCCCTCCGACAGGGCGTTTTGGCAATGTCCCTGTTTACGGCGATCCCCTGGCAGCCTCTTTGCAGGGCCAAAAGCATCCGGGTCCTGCTATCATTATATGCCGCTTCGCCAAAGCAGTTATATTTTCCCGTCTCCTCACATAGAATAAATAAAAAATGGATAACGCTATGGAACAGGAAACCAAGAAGCACATCACGGAACTGGACGCTCTGGTGCAGGACCGGCAGCTTCAAATGATGAAAACAGCCGTTCCTTATATCAATCCTTCCAGCCAGGGAACCCTAGCCTTTCTCATAAAATTTCTGGAGCTTCGGCGCACTGTGGCCCTTTTTGGCCAGACGGACGCTTCCCTTCAGATGTGCGCCCTTCCGGAGACAGCGGAGCCGCTTGCCATAAAGCTTCTCGACACATTTCTTAGTTTTTCCACGGAGGAGGAGCGGGAGACCATCGATCTGCTTATGGGATATATCCAGATGTTTTCCGGAAACAGGGAGCCGCCGGTGTAGGAAAACCGCCGTACAGAGAAGATTCCTCCGCGCCGCGCGGCGCAAATCCTGACCGGCCAACGCAGAAGAACTGCCACCCGGAAGAGACTTCTTCCAGTAACAGAACACCATCATTGACACGCAATAGAAGGAGGCACTATGGATTCATCTTTTTTTACCAATAACCCCAAATTAAACAATATTTCCCCGGAGAAGCTTCAGTTTCTGATGGAAATGGCCAGCCAGGAGAAGGGGGCCACCCCGAAGGATATGATGTCCGCCCTCATGTCGGCCTCCACCGCCGCCAAAAACAAGGGCGTGAACTTCGACAGCTCCGAGACGGACCTGATCGTGGAGGTGTTGAAGCAGAACCTGTCGGACAGCGATAAGTCCAAGGCAGATATGATCCTTAGTATGATGCGGAAGCGGAACGGGGGCTGAATGCCGCCTGCACCCGGCAGGCTTTCTTTTTTCATGCGCGGAAACGCCTGCCGGTGCTTTCACTCTCTCAATTTTCATGCGCGGAAACGCCTACCGGTGCTTTCACTCTCTCAATTTTCATGCGTAGAAACGCCTGCCGGTGCTTTTCATTCTCTCAACCTTCACACCCGTCACTGGTCCAAAAAGACCTCCCGTAACGCCTGCAGATACCCATACCCATAGAGGTTGTCCGGCTCCAGGTAGCTGGTCTCCGTCCATTCGTTCCAGCTGTTGACGGTGATAAGAGGCGCCTGGCCCGGATGGGAATCCGCGTACTCCCTGGCCATCCGAAAGCCTTCCTTCACAGCTTCCGGGGTATTGTTCTTCACCACACCCTCCCGCAGCCCGGCAAATCTGGGGTTGTTGTCCCAGCCCAGGGAAATATGAGGGAAATAAGGGATCGTGTACTCCCGCTCCAGCCGCTTCCATTCCTTCTTCACATCAACAAGGATCTCCCGGTAATCCCGGTCAATATCCGTAAAATGCACGAACTGGTAGTGGCTGATGCTGGAAAACCCCAGGCCCGTCACCACCTCGTTTTCCGTCTTTCCCATGCTGCCGTCCACGCCGGAGAGATTCAACACGTTCCCGTAAACGGTCAGCTGCAGGTGCAGTCCGGGGAATCCGGCCTTCACCGTCTCCTCCCGGAACCATTCCAGGGCCTTTCTGGTCTTTTCCGGGCCTCCAAGTCCCTCCATCAGATTTCCCAGATCGTAGATCTGGAAAACGGGCTCCCCGTCGATGGTATAATAATTCGGCAGCTTGAAATAATTCCCGATCACCCGGCGGCAGACCTTCTGGAACTCCTTCTTGCCGACGGCACCCTTCCAGATGACATCCTCCTGGTCCCAGGAGAGGCGGATGTCCCAGGTGTGGTTCACGTCATGGTTCGCCCACATGAGATAAAATTTCATTTTCTCATTATTTTTCGCCTTCAGGAAGCCGTCGTTTAAGCAATTTTCCAGAAAAGGCCTTCCGTCATACCAGTACCAGTCGTAGATAAACACGTTGACGCCGTGCTCCAGAGCGGCGTTTATCTCCACCTCCATCACATAGGGGTCCGCCTCGTTCACATACCCCCACAGGGGCTTTCTGGGCCATTGGTGTCCCGGGTACTTTT
>CALWDR010000309.1 GCA_944376745.1 uncultured Lachnospiraceae bacterium | reverse complement strand
CCGGCCAGCTTGGCGATGGTCTCCACGCTGCGGCCCACGATCTCGGGATTCATGGTGCCGTTGGCCCGGAGGATGAACTTGCCCAGCTTCTCCCGCTCGTCGTCGCTGAGGAAGTAGGCGCCCTGCTTCTCCATCTCAGCCTGCACCGCGGGCGCCATGTCCTCGTCGCAGATGATGGACTGCTCGGAGGCGCAGATGGTGCCGTTGTCGAAGGTCTTGGAGTCCAGGATGCGCTTGACCGCCTTGGGCAGGTCGCAGGTCTTTTCCAGATAGGCGGGACCGTTGCCCGGACCCACGCCGATGGCGGGGGTGCCGGAGGAATAGGCCGCCCGGACCATGGCGGAGCCGCCGGTGGCCAGGATCATGGCCACGTCCCGGTGGCGCATGAGGTTGTCGGTGGCCTCCATGGTGGGGATGGTGATGCAGGAGACCAGGTTTTCATTTCCGCCCGCCTCGGCGATGGCCTGCCGGATGACCTTGACGGTCTCCATGATGCAGCGCAGGGCCGTGGGGTGGGGGGAGAACACGATGGCGTTGCCCGCCTTGATGGCGATCTCCGCCTTGTAGAGGGCTGTGGAGGTGGGGTTGGTGGAGGGGATGAGTCCGGCGATGACGCCCACGGGCACCGCGATGGTGCGGACCTTCTTCACGTCGTCCCGGTCCAGCTCACCCACGGTCTTCATATCCTTGATGTACTCGTAGACGCCCCGGCTGCCGAAGATGTTCTTGATGATCTTATCCTCGACCCTGCCGAAGCCGGTATCCTCATGGGCCATCTCGGCCAGACGGCGGGCATTGCGCACGCCCGCGTCGGCAATGGCCCGGACGATGTGGTCCACCTGGGACTGGGTCATGTTGGCCAGTTCCTTCTGGGCCTCCTTCGCCGCCTCTACCAGCTCACGGACCTCTTGCATGGACAATAGGTCTTTGTCGTAAAGCTGCATTTGATCAACTCTCCTCTTGAGGGATGCTTCCCTTGTGACGCTCCGTCACCTTCAGCGAAACTTACTGGTCCCGAAATGCCCGGATGGCCGCCACCAGCTCCTCCTTCTTGGCGAAACGGATCTCTTTGCGGGTCATGGTGTTCAATCCCACGCTCCTGGCGGCGGAGCGCAACTTGACCACAGGCATGGCCTCCAGAACCTCGTCCGTCAAGTCGGCCAGCTGGATGCCGCCGCCCTCCCCATCCCGGTCCTCCGCCGGGGCCTCGGGCGCGGGCTCGGGCTCGGGCATAGGCTGGGGCTCCGGTTGGGAGACGGGCGGCTCCTCCGCCGGCGGCGGGGGCGGGTCCTCCGGTTTCTCGGGGGGCTTGGGAGTGGGCGTGACCGGCCCGGGCGTCGTCAGCATACCCTCGAGTTCCTCGTGGGGTCTCGGTATGACGTGCACGGATACCAGCTCGCCGACCCGCTCCGCCGCGGCCGCGCCGGCGTCCACAGCCGCCTTCACAGCCCCGACGTCGCCCCGGACCATCACGGTCACCAGGCCGCCGCCCACGTGTTCCTTACACGTCAGGGTGACATTTGCCGCCTTTACCATGGCGTCGGCGGCCTCGATCGAAGCCACCAGGCCACGGGTTTCGATCATACCCAAAGCCTTCATTACGTACCTCCATCATGGGCCGGCGGGGCCGGCCCTCTCTTTTGAACGAATCAGGCGATGGGGCTTAGTCGATGGGATTGTCGGCCACGAACTCCACTGCGGCGGCAAAGGCGTCGCAGGCGGACTTACAGGCGGACTGGCTGCCGGTGAGCAGGCCGCCGCCGAAGTTGGTCTCGCTGGGGGGGGCGTACAGCACGCACAGCCGGACGTCGGCGGCCTTCAGCGCGGCATCCACGCCGTACATGGCCTCCAGAGGAGGAGCGATGAGGTAGGCCAGAGCCTCGCCCTCGGCGATGCCGGCGCCCTCGGACAGGTAGGAGCCGGTCCGGGAGATGCAGTGGGCGTAGTAGACGATGGTGTCGTCCTCGTTGGCGGAGACGAAGTGGCACACGTTCTCGATCATGTCCACGCAGGCAGCCAGGCCGGCCTTGGCCTCAGCGGGGTTGGGGGCGGCCAGGATGCCGATGATCTCACCGGCCAGCTTGGTGTTGGCGTTGGCGGCGCCGCCGTAGAAGCTCTTGGCGTAGGCCACGCGGCAGTCGGCCTTCTTGGTGGCCTCGTCCAGAGCGGTATAGGTCACATCATCACAGTCGGAGGTGACCAGGGCCAGGGACTTCTCGCCGGGCTGCAGGCCCAGCTCCTTGGCCAGATCAGGAGACACGTTGGGGATGATCTTGGTGGCCAATACACTTGCTCTTACGGGATCTCTTTTCATGGTAGAATTTCCTCCCTACTCCTTACAGTTTCAGATCAGTGCCGCTGGCCTTCTTCTCCAGCATGATCTTGATGATGTCGGCGATGTGAGCGCCGGCCTCGGCGGGGATGGTACCATTCCGGTGGATGTTGGAGACCACGGTGCGGCGGGCCTCAGGCATACCAACGGTGGCCTTGTAGGCGATGTATGCGGACATAGACTCAGCGGTGATCAGACCGGGACGCTCGCCGATCAGGGTGCAGGTGACCTCAGCGCCGGTGAGCTCAGAGATCTCGTCCATGACGGCCACACGGCCGAACTTCACAAAGAAGGGAGTGCCCACGTCGATCTTGTAGTTCTGCAGGCCCTGCATGATGGCGGGGAGCAGATCGGGGATGTTGGCGGCCACGGAGGCGGAGGACAGGCCGTCAGCCACATAGATCTGGACGGTGGGGTTCTTCTTGCACTTCTCCTTGATGGTGGCCACGGCCTCGGGGCTGAGCTTGCGGCCCAGGTCGGGGCGGGTCAGGTAGGTATCCTTGCTGTCGCACTGGGTCTGCACGATGAACAGGCCCTGGGACTTCACGAACTCCTCGTCCACGTCGTTGAACACGGCGTCCTGGGCGGCGGAGTGGGCGGCACGGAACTCCAGCTGGGGGAGGGTCTTATAGCGGGCGCCGGCCTTGCCGATGCCCAGACGGCAGGGAGCATTCATCTTCAGCTCGGCATACTCCTCACCGTGCTCAGGATTCTCCACCAGATACTGCTTGCGGATGTCCACCTCGGTGATATCGGGGATGCAGCCGTCTTCGATGTTGGCGGGCGCCTCGCAGGCCTTGGCACAGGCGGCCTCGACAGCGGGGGCGGCAGAACCGCTCACGTTCATCTCGCTGAGCACCTGCTCAATGATTGTTCTCAGATCTTTCTCATCCATGAATCACACCTCCTCCCTTATTTCGCCAGGAACACGGAAGCGTCGCCCGCCTTGGGGGTCAGCTTGCCGTTCTCGGAGAAGCCCATCTTCTCCAGCCACATGTCGAACTCGTGGATGGGACGCAGGCCGAAGATCTCACGGAGGGCAGCGGCCTCGTGATAGCCGGTGCACTGATACATCAGCATGCAGTCGTCGCCCTCGGGCACGCCCATGACGTAGTTGCAGCCGGCGGCGACCAGCAGAGTGGCCAGATTCTCGATGTCGTTCTGATCGGCCTTCATGTGGTTGGTGTAGCAGGCGTCGCAGCCCATGGGGATTCCCGTAAGCTTGCCCATGAAATGGTCCTCCAGCCCGGCCCGGCTCACCTGCCGTCCGTCATAGAGGTACTCCGGCCCGATAAAGCCCACCACCGTATTGACGAGAAAGGGGGAGAAATGTCTGGCAAAGCCGTAACAACGGGCTTCCATGGTCACTTGGTCCGTCCCGTGATGAGCCTCCGAGGACAGCTCCGAGCCCTGCCCCGTCTCAAAATACATGACGTTGGGCCCCTGTGCCGTCCCCTTCGTCAGGGCGATCTGCCGGGCCTCTTCGATGGTGGCCGCCGTAAATCCGAAGGCCGTATTGCCCAGCTCGCTCCCCGCGATGGACTGGAAAATAATGTCCGCCGGAGCGCCCTTTTTTATGGCCTCCATCTGGGTCGTCACGTGGGCCAGCACACAGGTCTGGGTGGGAATCTGAAATTTCTGCTTCACCTCCTCAAACCGCTGCAGCACACGGGTGACGCTCTCCACGGAATCGTCCACCGGGTTTAAGCCCAGAAGGGCGTCCCCGGCCCCGTAGGTGAGCCCTTCCAGAAGGGAGGCCATGATGCCATCCGGGTCATCGGTGGGATGGTTGGGCTGCAGCCGGCTGGAGAGGGTTCCCTCCTCCCCGATGGTGGTATTGCAGTGAGCCGTGACGCGGATCTTCCTGGCTCCGTACACCAGATCCAGGTTGGACATGAGCTTTGCCACCGCCGCCACCATTTCCGAGGTCAGCCCCCTGGAGATCCGGCGTATCATCGCCCCGGTGGTGGTCTCCGCCAGAATCCATTCCCGAAATTCCGACACGGTCAGCCCCTTGATCTCCCGGTAAATGGGCTCGTTCACATCATCCTGGATGATACGGGTGACCTCGTCGGTCTCGTAGGGCACCGCCGGATGATTGCGAAGCTCCTCCAATGTCACCTCCGACAGCACGATCTTGGCGGCTACCCGCTCCTCCGCCGTCTCCGCCGCCAGCCCTGCCAGCCTGTCCCCGGATTTTTCCTCGTTGGCCTTAGCCAGCACCTCCTTGAGATCTTGAAAGGCATAAACATGACCGAATAATTTTGTTTTTAAAATCATAGGTTCCTCCAATTATAGTTATTTCTGAAACACCAGCGTTTTCACCACCACGGGCAGTACGCTTCCCCCGGCGGCGGGACGGCCAATGTCGATGTAATCCCCCTCGGACAGGCGGATGCCGTCGAGGCAGACCAGCGCGCCGCCGCTTCCGGCCATACTTAACAGGGTCTGGCCCAGGGCCTTTGCCATGTCCTGGGCCACCACCACCAGGGTGGGCAGCCCCGCCCGCAGATTGGGAGCAAGCCCCGTAAGAAGCTCCTTTGCATATTCCTGAACCCGGACAAAGGTGGGGTTTGCTTCCCCCTCCAGGGCGACGGCCAGCCGCACCGGCTGCCCTTCCGTCCAGAACCACCGAAGCTTACGTTCCAGGGCCCCGGCCAGCCGTCCCGGCTGTTCTTCCTCCCTGGCCAGTTTTAAGACGGGCAGATTTTTCAGGGGAAATTCTGCGTTTGCATAAGTGATGGTACTCCCGCTGATCTCCGTGGTGTGGCTTCCCGCCCCCACCACCGTGGCCCGTATGGTCTCTGCGCTCTCGATGACGCGAAGTTCACGAAACAGCCGGGAGGAACGGATTTCCCGGGCCAGCAGGATTCCCATGTCGCCAAACTGCAGAGGGTCCGGGTAATCCTCCGGGTGGTAGAGTACCGCCGCCACCCCGCCGGAAAAGCTGACGCAGGAGACCGGCTCCCACCGTTCTTCTCCGTTCCCCCATTCCGCTTTCGTGTGGGAAGGAGTACCGGAAGCCGGAGGCTCCCACCGTTCTTCTCCTCCGCCCGCGCCTGTCGCGCAAGAGGGGGCGGGCTTGTCTGCCCGGCTCCCCAGCACCTGCGGGGACAGGCCATGATTGGTGATCAGCAGCTCATAATATTTACAGTCCCGCCTTAAGCCCACGCTCTGCTCCAGGGCCCTCACCAAGATCCGCAGCAGCGGTCTTACCCCTTCCACAGAAAAGGGCCCGCCCAGTCGGATGGAAAAGCCCTCCCCCTCGATGATCCGCAGCAGCTTGGGGGCGATGTAGGTGACCTTCCCGGTGTCTCTGTCCACCCTGATCAGCCGTCCCCCCACGTCCAGACAGCCCGTGTCCACCGTATCGCCCTGCCAGAACGCCGCCAGATTGCTGGTCCCGCCGCCGATATCGATGTTGACCGCCATCCGGCGGTTCTCTCTGGAATAGACGTCCGTCCCGGCGCCCTTCCCCGCGATCACGCTCTCCAGATCGGGCCCCGCCGTGGCCACCACAAAATCGCCTGCAAAGCCGCTTAAGGCGTTGACCACCTCTCTGGCGTTTTCCTTCCGGGCGGTCTCCCCGGTGATGATGACGGCCCCGGTATCGATCTCCTCCTTTTTCACTCCGGCCCGCTCATATTCCCGCTCCACGATCTGCCGGATTTTCGGAAAATCAATGGTGTTCTGATCCATCAGCGGCGTAAAATAAATATGGCTTTTATATTGGATCTCCTTCCCGGTGATCTCCATCCGGGGAACGCTGTAGCTGCCGGCCATATTTTCAATGAACAGCCTGGAAAATACCAGTTGGGTGGTGCTGGTCCCCAGATCGATGCCCACGCTTAACAATTCTTCTCTCATCCTGTCATCTCCGATTCTCTCTGTCTGCAAGCGCTTTTCACAGGAAAGCCCCTCTGTCGTGAACCCCCGTCACCAGGCTTTCTTTAAGATTTCCCTGATCTCCTGCCGGGAAGCGCCGCGGGGATTGGTACCGATGCAGGCATCCCCCTGGGCCCCGGTGATGATCGCCTCCTCCTGACTGCGATAGTCCTCCGCCTCGATGCCGCATTCCCGAAACCCGGAGGGAAGCTTCAGCTGTTTTTGCAGCTTCTCCACCCGTTGGATCAGATGGGTCACGGAGGAACGGATATTCATGCCTCCTACTCCCGCCAGAGCCGCCAGCCGTGCGTATTTCTCCGCCGCCCTGGAAAAATCCTTCTGCTGATAATCCGTAAGGGCCCCGTTGAACCGAAGCACATGGGGAAGCAAAATGGCGTTGGCCCGGCCATGGGGCACCCGGAATTTCCCGCCGATGTTGTGGGCGATGGCGTGGTTCAAGCCCAGAGAAGCCTTGTCAAAGGCCATCCCCGCCATACAGGAGGCGTAATGCATGCGGGCCCTGGCCTCCCCGTCCTCCCGGTCCAAAAAGGAGCGCTCCAGATAGCAAAAGACCGCAAGGGCCGCCTTCTCCGCCAGAGCGTCCGTGAAATCGTCCGCCTTCCGGGACACATAAGCCTCCAGGGCATGGGTCAGAACATCCATCCCCGTGTCCGCCGTGACGGAGGGCGGCACGCTCTTGACCAAAACCGGGTCCAGGATCGCCACATCCGGCTTCAGCGCCCGGTCCACCAGAGGATATTTGACGCCCTTGGCCTTGTCGGTGAGCACCGCAAAGGAGGTGACCTCGGAGCCCGTGCCGCTGGTGGTGGGAATGGCCACAAAGCGCAGCTCCGTTATTTTCGCGATCCGTTTGGAAAAATGCATGATGGCCTTGGCCTCGTCGATGGCGGAGCCGCCGCCCACGGCCACGATCACATCCGGCAGAAAGGCCTCCACCTCCTTGATCCCCTCCACCACCAGCTCCAGGGGCGGATCGGGCACCACATTGCTGAAAACGCGGTACTCCCTGCCGGCAAGGTGCTTGGTGACCTGTTCGATCATGCCGGATTCCACCAAAAAAGGATCCGTGACAATCCATATTTTCCTGGCGGCGTACTTTTTCAAAAATTCCAGGGCATTTTCGCCAAAGCAGATCCTGGTCTTTGTAAAAAATTCTTCCATTTCCTTTTGTTCCTCCCTGGGAATTTTGACTCAATTTTTCTCTGTTGGTAGCTTTTGTGAAAAGGGGGGATTTTATACAATGATTTTCACCGAAACGAAAAGTCCCCAGGAAATTCCCGCGAAAAGCTTGCAGGGCAGCAAAAAAAGACGGCCAGGATTTCTCCAAGCCGCCGGTTTCCCGCTCTTATACATTTTGAAATTGTTCCCGCCGTCAGAAGCGCAGGCTCCCCGCACTCCTATTGATCACAAGCTCCGGTTCCCCGCACTTTCGTTGATCACAAGCTCCGGTTCCCCGCACTCCCGCTCCGTGCAGACGGATAAAATATACTGATCCCAAAGTTTTCTCTGATAAAAAAAGCCGGGCTGATTACAGGCAATCTCCGTCGGCCCCAGCCAGCTTTCCGGTTCTGAGAGAAAACCGGCCTTTTCCGGCGCTTCCTTTCCATGCTGCATCCGGCTCTGCTCCGTTTTTCCCGGCTCTTCTCCCCGAAACCGGAAAGCCACGGAATCCAGCCGCTGCCGCAGTCCCACTCCGGTCATTTTCAGATAACTTTCCTTCAGCGTCCACAGCTCCAAAAACCGTTCCTCCCGGATACCAAACGCCCCCGTCCGGCTCTCCGGCCCGGAGGATGCCTGCAGGCCCAAAGCCGCGCCCCGACCTTCCGGGCCGGGGGATGCCTGCAAGCCCAAAGCCGCGGCCCGATCTTCCGGCCCGGAAGATGCCTGCAGACCCAAAGCCGCGGCTCCTCCGGCAATATATTCCCGCTCTTCGGGCGTGCAGACCCGCCTTAGCAAAGCCTCACTGACCGGGCGGAGGCCCTCCGCGTCCACCCCCACCGGGCAGGGCGCCAGAGCACAGACCGCCAGCCCTTTGCAATGGCTGATATTAAAATGGATGGGAAGCCCCTTCAGCGCAGGCTTCCCATTGCTTCCTCTTTCTATCTGATGCTGAATATCCCCGGAGATCTCAATCCCATATTCCCCAAGCAAGGCCATTTTTAACAGCTCAAGTCCGATCCGATGCTGCAAACGGGCCTGATTTGCCAGGTCTGCGGGCGCAGACCGCACGAGGCTGCCAAAGGTCCCTGCCGGATACTCCCGCTCATATGCCCAGGCATAGATCACAAGCTTCTCTTCCGCCTCCATCTATCGCTTCCCCCACATGTGCAGCGCCCACACAAAGACCCCATAGACCAGAGAGACAAGGACCATATAGGGAAGGACGGGGAAAATGATCCCCAGCACAACATTCAGAACGATTACCAGGCCGTGAAGCCAGATGGGAGAGCGGCACAGAAGAAAGGCAAGAACCGCCTCCAAAACCGCCGCCAGTATCACGGTGACGGGAGTGATCTTCAGCCACAAGATCCCGCACAAGATCACGGCGAGGAACACCAGCGCCGCCGTAAGAGGCCACAGCCATACCGGAAGCCGGCCCTTGCCAGGCCACAGCCATTCCCAGGCCCTGCCATCTCCCTTCCGCAATCTTCCCGTCACTCCCATCCACAATTTTCCCAACACTCCCGGCTGCAGCCATCGCGGGACCTTTCCTTCCCGCTTCTGTCTTTTCTTTTGGAGCGTTTTGCGGCTGTCGCCCTTTCGGACAAATTCCCGCACCTCAGGCTCCATGTCCAGAATCTCCATATCCTCCTTCGCCGTCACCTTCGCCTCGACCTTCGGGGGATTCTCCTTTGCCAGGTCTTTGTTACCCTCTGTTCTTGCTTCCGCCTTATGCTCTGCCATGACTCTGCTCCTTTTATGTGCTCCGGCAAAAATTTCACCGTCGTTTTCAGAGGCTCCTAATAGCTTCTGATCTGATCCTCCGCGTCGTCGGTATTCTCCACCGACTGAATCACCACATAATAACCGTAATCCTCATTGACTTTCACATATACCCGCTGGCCCTTCTTTTTCCCGAGGATCGCCCTGCCCAAAGGGGAATCGATGCTGATCCTTCCGGCAATGGAATTGCCCCGGACCGTGGTCACCAGCTTGTAAGTCTCCGTCTCGTCATCGTCCTCCATGTACAGCACCACGGTGTTGTTGATCCCCACCTCGTCCTCTTTGGATTCGTCGGAGACGATCTTCGCGGTCCTGATCATCCGCTCCAGATAACGGATACGGCTCTCATTCCGGTTCTTGTCCTTCTTCGCCGCGTGATACTCAAAATTCTCGCTGAGATCCCCGTGGGCCCGTGCCTCCTTCACGGCCTCAATGGCTTCCTTGCGCACCACCAGCTTGCGGTATTCAATTTCTTCCTTCAGTTTTGCAATATCGTTTTTCGTCAATTCATCATACATGCTATCATAATAGCAAAATTGCGGGCATTTTTCAAGTGCCATTCTGGGCCTTTGCACGTTTACATTTTCCCGGAAAAATGTTATATTATTGTTAATATCAGAGCAAAGTAAGCATTGTTATTTATTCTAAGGAAGGAGGATTTCATGAGTTCTTATTGCTATAGATTGAAGAAAACAGTAGCTTCAGGTCCCAGTGCCCAGCTTCTATACGCTGGCGAAGCCAAATTTGAAAACGACTGGAACAGTGCGCCCCATACACATAATTTTATGGAGCTCTTCTTTGTTTTGTCCGGCAAAGGAAAGTTTGTGATCAATAACGACACCTTTCCTATTCAGGAAAATGATTTGATATTACTCAACGCAGGGGTCTCGCATACCGAATACAGCAGCACTCAGAATCCCTTATCCTACATTGTTCTGGGTGGAGATGCTTTGGAATTTCACAGCATTGAGACTGAGGATTACGTGATCCATCACCTTACTATCCTCCCCCAGAAAAATGAGATTCTTTATTATTTCAAAGCCATTCTCCGGGAGATGCGCGAAAAAGAATCAAACTACGAAAACATCTGTCAATATCTGTTCAATGCACTGATTCTGACGATCATACGCCATACCAGAATCGACTTCACCATGTTGCCGGATTCTCCGCAGAAGATTATGAGTGAATGCCGTTTTATCGAACAGTATATCAATGAACATTTCCGGGAAAATATCACATTGCAGACATTATGTGATCTGACTTTTTTAAACAAGCATTATCTGGCGCACTCCTTCAAGAAATACAAGGGTGTCGCTCCCATTACCTACTTGATTCAGGTGCGGATCGCAGAGGCAAAGTTTTTACTGGAAACCACAAACCATACAATTTCCGCAATCGCCTATATGGCGGGATTTTCTTCGCAATCCTATTTTTCGCAGATTTTCCGAAAAGAAACCGGGAAAACCCCGATTCAATACCGGAAGGAATTTGAAAAAGGAAAAGAAAGAAAATAAAAAAATCGCTGATCACGCTTAGATGATGATCTCATCATTGCTGTCAGCGATTCTTTTATTTTAATGTCGGATTTTATCCTTTGATTCCCTCTCCCGCGTCTGTTCCATTTTGTATTTGTTTCTGGAATAACAGATACAAAATAAAAATTGGTATCATGGATAATACGAGGCAGGCAAACAAAGCGCCATAGTCAAAACTGTATGTAAACGCGTTCTGAATACTTTGAATCCCAACGGAAATCGTATAGTTCTTTTCACTCTCTAAGAAGGTTCTTGCCGTGGTATATTCGTTCCATACGTTCATAATGTTTCCAAGCGCAACAAACAGAAGAATCGGTTTTATCATCGGCAGGATCACTTTTGTGTAAATCTGCCATTCGTTCGCTCCATCCATAACTGCTGCTTCAATGAAACCATTGTTGATCTTTCGAACAAATCCCACCAGCAGGAAAATATACACCGGCATGGATTGAATCGCGTACACGAGACTTAGCGTGATAATATTATCCGTGATGGCACTATTAGAACCAAACAAACTACTTCCCAGACTTCTTAGCTGAAACCACAATGGAATCAGTACCAGCACGGAAGGAATCAACATTGCTACAAAGTAGAATGTCTCAAAAAGTTTCATTCCCGCAAATTTATATTTGCCCAACGCGTACGATGTGGCTGATACAAACAATAATAGAAGAAACGTGGATAGAATCACAATCAGTACGGTGTTTCCAAAATACCGGAGGAGTGAGGACTCCGCGCTGGAATCCATCCATGCTGTCTGGTAGTTTGCAAGCCAGATATCCTTCGGAAGCGCAAATCGGTCAGCAATAAATTCCCCGCGTTCTTTTACGGAAGTATAAAGCATCCAGAACAATGGCAAAATGACAACTGCTGCCCATGCATACAGAAAAATTCGCAGAATCCACGACACTACACTCGGCGAAGACTTTTTGTTTTGATGTTTCATAAACTATTCCGCCTCCTTCCGTTTCATGTAATAGTTCACTGAGAAGCATAGAACGAAGCTGATCAGCATAAGTACCACTGCCGCCGCATATGCGTAGCCTACCATGTTCAGCTGTCCCGTACCATAGTTATATACATAAAGCCCCATTACCATTGTATGGTTCTGTCCGCCTGTCAATGGAAGGATCAGGTTCATGTTGACCGCCAGTGATCCGGATAAAACGTTAATAATGATGTATCGGATCTGCGGCATGATTTCCGGTAACGTAACATACCATACCTGCTGTAGCTGATTTGCGCCGTCCAGATCAGCCGCCTCATAGGTCTCCTTGGAGATATTGTTGATGGTTGTGATCAGCACGATCACAAAGTACCCAACACCGGCCCAGCTGGCAATAAAGATGATCAAAGGCAATGGATGATCTACCCAGATACCATTCTCCGAAGACAAAAAGTTCCAGCCTGATTTGATGGTATCCATACTTTCAAAAAAGTATTTCCAGACCATGGAAATCAGAATGACTGAAAGAATGTTTGGAATGTAATATACAAACCGGAAGAAGCCCACTTCCCTTTTATGTATTTTTGCTCTGGTAAGAGATACCGCAAACAATACCGCCAGAACTACAATGATGATCTCCTTAAAAAACACAATCAAAACGTCGTTTTTGAATGCTTCCCAGAACGTCGGGTCTTTAAAAATCTGAATGTAGTTCTCTGCCCCGATAAATGTTTTCGGCCCATATCCATTCCAATCATATACACTGTTCGCAATGGAATTGATCATTGGCACAATACAGAGATATAAATAGAGCAGGAAAGCAGGGAATACCAAAAGCAACAGAAAACGCCATTTTGACGCGTTCATTGCCAGGACACCGCCTTTTCTCTTGCCGCGTTTTTTTGTCGTGTCTTTCATAATGCTTTCCCCCTCCTATCTCTTTGCGTCCGCAGTAAGCAGATCACAGGCTTCATCTACTGTCATGGTTCCGGATGACACGTCATTGACCACCTGCTTAAATGTATTATTCAGCAAACTGCTCCAGCTTACATTGCAGTTGATGACATCTACTTCATCACTATTGAAATAATCCAAGGTGTCTCTTGCCACATCAGTAAGTTCCGCATCTTCATAATCCAGACTGGTAAGCGCGCTTAAATAACTGTACTTACTCATATATTCCAGTTGTACATCATCCCGATAGATGAAACGAAGAAACGCAAGCGCATTGTCCAGGTTCTTTGTCTTGGAAGACACTGCAAGATTATTGGCATGCACTACTAACGTTGGCTTCTGATCCTTCTCAATCAGTGGTGACGCGCAGAAAGTCATTTGAAATCCACTTGGAATATAATCGCTCATTTCCGCTTCCAGCCAAAGACCGTTTGTGATAAATCCTGCCTTCCCATTTAACCAGTTAAGCTGTGAGGTTGTGTGGTCAGCAGATGTGGAACCTTTTAAGAGATATCCCGCATCACAATATTCTTTATAACGGGTCATCACTGCTTTGAATCTGGCATCTTGAAATGCTTCCGGTTTTCCCTGCGCGACTTCCAGGAAAAATTCTTCTCCATACGCGGCAACCGCAGGCATAATGAGCGCCCATACGTTATAGTCCGCATACATACCGGGATAAGTCATACCGGCAATCCCCTTCGCGGCAAGCTCCGCGGAAACTGCTTTAAACTCTTCAAAGTTCTCAGGCGCGCTTTCGATCATACGCCTGTCGTACCACATGCCCTGGGTGGAATTCATAAGTGGGATCTTATATACCGCTCCTTCTCTCTCTTCAACCACTTTCATGTTCACCTTATCCCTGATCTTCGCGTCGGTGCCATAGATGGTTGCCGTATCCAGAAAGTCTGCCAGGTCATAAAACATACCACTCTGTTCCATTTCTTCATCCGCAATACCATTCCCCGCGATCCATACAATATCGGCTGGCGCTTCTCCCGCAAGCCATGCCGCGGAATATTGTGTGTTTACCTGAGAACCCATAAGTAACGTTACTGAAACTCCGGTTGCCTCTTCAAAGGCTGTTACCACATTGGTCCATGCTTCACTGTGCATTCCGGATTCATTGGTAAACACCTGCATTGTAAGGTTTCCTGACAGCTTCTCTTCTTCAACGGCGTTCGCGCCGGCGGAACCGAGACCTGTGCCCAGCCCGCCGGTTAAATCATCTACTTTTTCCTGAAGAACGATTGTTTCTTTGTCCCTCACTGCCAGCACAATACGACAGCCTGTCAAATTTAGAAGAAGCCCGGCCATGATAAGAACAGAAATCAGTTTTCTTGAAATCCTTTTCATCTTAGAAACGACCTCCTTCCTCTAATTCTTTCTCTCTCTCTTTTTTTGCTTGATCATCTTATGAATCAGCCATCCTCCTACCGATACTGAGGCAACGATCAGAATGAACGCCCACCACGGCAAAATAACAAGTTCCTGCGTAATTTCGACTACTTCCACCATTTCCGGGAGCTTACTGAATTTGACTTCAATGACATAGTTCTCATTGACTTCTTCCACTTCGAAGGTTCCTTCCTTCAATTCCACCGGTTCGTCGTTTACAAGGACTTCCGCTACTTCATATCCTTCTTCCGGAGTTACCGTCAGTGAATAAGGCTCACCCATTTTCACCTCCGTGAGTCCGGGAGCAGATAAAATACCTTTTCCGCTCTTTCTTCTTGCCGTCACTGCATAGTGATCTGGTGTCAACAATCTGAAAATATGTGTATCATTCTCTTCGTGCTCGTATGTGATCTTGTTATCATCCATTGATACGAATTTCTGCTCAAACACATCGTAAATGGAGTAATGATCCGGGAGCGTGATTGTTTTTACTCCCGCAGTGTCGCTATGCAGTGCCACATAGTGATTGTTGTTATAAATCACATCATCTTTGTTCTCATCATAAATATGGCAGCCGGAAAGCTTTAAGAGATTACGAAGTAATTCTACGCTTAAACATGGCGCCGCCGAATAAACCGACGTCCAGCCATCCATATTTTTAACGGCAAGTCCCGCCGCGCCGCCGTCCAGAAGATATCCCAGCACCGTGGAGCCGGATGTGTCGCTTATGTAAGAAAGCGGAGAGGTCAGATTTGGCTGACTGCCTCCATAAATCTGTCCCTGGATTCCTTCCGTAAGCGGATGCTCCACATCCGCGATCCGCACCTGAAGTCCCGCTGTTCTTTCCTCCACACCGACGCGAAAACCGGTCGTTTTCTCTACGTTCGCAAGGCTGTAGGATTCTCCATCTGAAATGCCCGGCAGATATACCCATACCACATACTGGTCGTTCACCTTCAGGTATTTATTGATTGCCCGCTGCATTTCATCTGTAATTTCAAATGGCGAGAGAATGATGTTCAATTTGTGCGGTGATACCTTGCCATCCAGAAGCGCTGACATATTATAAGTGTCATACCCCGCGCCCATAGCACCCAAATGTTTTCGCTGCTCCACTAACATCGGTTCGAAGAGCGAGTATCCTGTCATGGTTCCTGCTGTCATATACGCGTACGTTTCATCACCTACAAATACCGCCACTTCATTTCTCATATCCCGATCCACATACACGCTGAGGTCATACTCTGCTTTTGCGTCACTCAGGTATTCATATATCTGGTCGTCATCCAGCCAGCCGCCATACATATCATACTGCCACAGACCGTTTCCGTTGACCATCGCGTTCGCGAAATCACGTTTGGCCTGATAAATGGTATCCGCAAGCGTTCTTGTCTGGCCTACCTGAAAGTCCCAGGACGCATCCCAGGATGCTCCGGCATACACATTGGACAGACAGGTTCGGTTATCTTCCTCCGCAATATACATCTTACCATATTCCTGTACCGCGTCAATAAGCGTCATGTAGGTATTGGACTCTCCCAGAAGACGCTCGTTATAGGCAATCGGAGAAGCAACCCAGTCTACATATTCTGACTGCAGCACTCTCTGGAACGCTGTATGCGCTTTTCCCTGAGCGTCATAAGAGTTATTGGTCCACAGATATCCATTATAACCGCCTACGATCAGCTTGTTGTCCGTCTCCTCTTTCGCGATTTTGCAGTAGTAGAGGAATGTATCCGCAGACGCGTCATTTAAAAACAGGTTCCAGTCAATGATATTACGCGGATACGTCTGTCCTGTCACAGAACCCATATAAACATTGGATGATGCTGTTTTCTGTGTCCAGCCCGGCGCTGCCGCGTTCTCAAAAGTCACAGAAGCATCTCCCCATGCCTTTCTCAGCTCTTCCACCGTGCCATATTTGTTCTTCAGATATTTTTTGAAGCCTTCCTGAGAAGCCTTGCTGTAATCAGGAGCGTATCCATCTCCGGTTCCCCATGTCATCCACTCATAGGTATGACCGCCGGTAATCTTAATGCCATAGACTCTATTATAGTAACTCTGCTCTTTCATATGCTGAATGAGCTGTCTTAATACTTCTCCCGCTTCATCTCTGAATTTTTCAGACGCAAAGGAGGCATCGTCACTTTTAATATACTTTGTTCCGTCGTGGGAGGTGACCACATGATCCGGATTCTGCTCCAGCCACCATGGCGGGGCGAACATACCAATGTTGACCATCACAAGGGCGTTACTGTTTGTCCCGAGTGTGTCATAGATGACTCCGTCAAATACATCATAATCAATCGAGCCATCCTCCAGCCAGATCGGATCGCATCCGCCTTTGTATAAAGACCCTCCATATGTAATATAAAGCTCCAGATCGGACTTATAAAGCCTGGTTTCCGCGTCTGTCTGCAAATATACATTCAAATCCGGTCGATTATAAAAATGTGCTGCCTGGGGCTCTCCGTCAATCATCAGCGTCGGGGTTCCATTCACTACTTCAATAGAAGATTCAATTGGATCCCGCCCCGTACTGCTGGCCTGTACCTGGAAATCCAAAAATTTATTGTCATTCACGTTGTTGCCGCTCAAGAGTAAAACTTTACTATCCATCTGCAGCTGATATTTACCGCTCTCCACATAATCAGGAATCGTAATACTGCATTCTACTTCAAATTCTTCTCCAACCGGCCACTCCAACGGATTCTCATGATCTTTCAAAACCATTGGCGTAGAGGTGATACTAGTCAGGGAATTTCGTTTATAAATCGTAACCAACGGCGAGAACTTCGATTCAATCGGGCTCTCCAGCTTCAGAGTCAGTGTAAAGTCCAGTGTTTTTCCGCTTCGTACCAGCTCCGGTACCTCTGTATCCACCACTTCCGCCGCATTATGAATATATAGCGAGGAGTTATAGAATACAGGTCCCCAGGGAGAACATGGAGGCTGACCGTACTCGCGCGCCGCAGCCCATCCGCTGTCATCGTATTCCAGCTTTGTCCAATCCAGAGTTTCATCGTTTGCTGTCTTCGAAGAAACCACATCGGTTCCGGAAGCCACAGTTACCACGCTCTGATTATTCAAAGTAAACTTGCCGTCAAACAGTACTCCGGCTTCAGATACCAGATTGTAACATTTGAGAGCAATGATATTTTGTCCTTTATGAACCAATTTTGTCAGATCATAAGAACCTACATTTGCCCAGGAATCATTTCCCGCGTCCCAGTTTTCATCCACCAATTCTCCATTGACATACAGGGCGTATTTGTCATCTACCGACAACTGGAACGGCGCGTATTCCGGATCATCATCCAAGCTAAATTCATAACGGAAATAGCGATACTGTTCCACCGCGTCATCTACCGGATCTTCCGGATACCATACCCATCTTCCATCCCAGTCTGAACTGTCCGCAGGCTTCGCGATCATGTAAATCGTAACATTCTTTACCGTAACGGTTCCTGGGTTTTCCCCTCCGATATACAGAGAAGAATATGTATTACTCGGAACTGTCACTGTCTTTTCAAATGTACTTCCTCCCGCTGTCAGCGGAATTTCCACACGTTCATCCTCATATTCTTTTCCCATATAATTATAAAAACGAAGTTCTGCCACTGCGCTGGTGTCGGAAACATAATTTCCTTTTATCGTATACGTATAATCTGTCATCAGCATTTTCATGCTGTTTCTCATATATGCCTCACCGGACTGTATACTCACGCTTCCGCCTTCAGAAGTCTTTGCGAAAGAAGCCTCACCGGATACCTTTTCCAAATTCCAGTCGCTGATATTACCCGATTCATCTACCGCATGAAAATCCTCATAATATACAACACAGTCGGTATCATTTTCCACCACATTGCAAAAGATATCGTCGATCCAGAGTTCCGCGTAACCACGGGTCAGCACGAAGCTGATCGTCGCGTATGCCGCCTCCGCAGGCGGAGCGGAACGTGTCGTTACTTTCTTCCAGCCGCTTAGATCTTCTCCTCCATTCAAGCCGGCCACGGTTCCATACAGGAGCTCATAATTACCGTCTGTCTGGTAAATACGGGTTCCGTCCTCCCGATACAGATGCAGGTCCATACGTATTGTGGCATCCGGCGAACAATTTCTGGAATTTACCCAGAAAGAAAATTCGTAAACGCTGTCTTCCTCCAGCTTCAGATAAGAAGCACTGTCGATCAATTCTTTTTCCAGCAACGAATTTTTCTTCACATAAAGCGATTTTCCTCCGGAATGATATACGGAACTATCGCTCCTAAATTCCACGATCTGAGACCTGGCCATAGACATATACCAGTTCTGCGGCGCCCCTGTGATACTTGAAGTTGCTTCGAAATCCAGGTTTGGACCATCTGATACTTTTGTAAACGTCACGTCATCAAAATATACCTGCATATCCGCGCCCAGGATCAGGAACCTTGGTACGATGTAATGCGTATCTGAGCCGGTCGTAATACACATGCTGATCTGTCTCCAGTCTACCTGTCCCTGCACCTGATATGTCCAGTACTTCGAAATACTTGCGGAAGGAACCAGCTGCTGCAGGTTGCCGTCCCATGTATTAGTCATATCCTCTGTCACGCCATCTGCCTTCAATTGTTGGAAGAACTGTGATGTGAATCCCTGATAATCGCCGCTTTGTTTTGTCCAGTATGTAAATTCATATGTAGTATTTGGCTCTACCGGGATCTTACTTGCCGCAAAAAGGCTCTGACCTTCCGCTCCCTTATTTGTGACCAGCGCGCTTACTTTTCCCGTACTTCCCGGTCTCACCTTCGAAGATGGCTTCGCGCTGCCATTTCCTCCATCGAAGCTTGCGAAGCTCCAGTTATAAAGCACTTCGTCGTCCAGCTCAAAATCAAGATTCAGATTATTCGCGTCCACATCCGTTACGACCATGGAAACATCATCTAAATAAATAATTCCTGAGCCTTCGTATACCTGAAATCCAAGCTGTACCATATTCTTTGGATTGTTCGCGTTATCCCCAATCGTAGCCGGAATAGAAATCGCTCCCGACATCTTTACCCAGCCGTCCGTTGTTTCATAAACAGGCTGTATGGCGTCATCAAGCCACCATTTTCCCTGATAGTTCGCGTCATTCATGTAAGGCGCGAATTTAAGCCCTTCCGCCCGATCTACCTTTACCCAATATGATAAAATATAAATTTTACCAGGCTCCACTGAAAAATCCTGTGCCCAGATATAGGAATGTCCGGTGGCTTCGATACGAATCGCGTTGCCGCTTCGTGCTGTCTCATTCTGAATCGTTGCCTTGTGATTCTGATTGTTCCTGTTCAAATCCCAGCCATCCACACTATACGCATCTGCTGCATAGCGGTCGAAGGTGCCATTGAAAATGATACTGTCCGCAGAGGTTTTTCCTTCCCCTACATCCTCGAATGCTCCTGTTCTAACCAAAGAAACATCATCCAGATAAATGATGGCTTCACTTCCGCAATCGCATTTCGTATTATCCTTCTGCCACGCGCAGGTTTGCGGATGCAGCGATTTAAAGCCCAAATAATACGTCGTACCCGCTTCCAGCTTTGGAGTAGTAAAGGTGACGCGGACCTCTTTCCATTCTCCCTGTGTATTCTCCGTAATATTATTCGCAATAAAGTCCTTCCACTCAATCAGTTCTCCATTCTGATCCTGACTAAAAATATAAGAGATAAAATCAAGATTTCTGGCATCCTCTACTTTTACATAGTACTTTAAATCATAAATACTTTCGCCCTGGAGAGAGAAGCTGTCTGCCTGAAAATATCTTCCTGCCTTTGCCTGAAATTTCAGAACCCCGCCTCCGTTACTTGTGGCATAGCCTTTTACACCGGCCGCGGGGATCCATCCTGTCATTTCTCCGCCGTCAAAGGTACCATTTGCCAGGACACTGTTTCCGCCGCTTGTCTCCGGTGTTCCGCCATGATCATATTTCTTATCCAGGATCTCCTCCTTTGGAGCTTCCCCTTTTTCTACAATACTGACATTATCCCACTGCACGGTTCCTGCCATATTGGCATACATCAGGTCGATACGGAGCCTTTCTGCCTTTGCGCTCGTAGTATACTCATAGGTTACTGTTTTCCAGCTTCCGGAAGTGGAATTTAAGGCATACTCGTCCATTGCCATACCTGCATAGCCTTCCGCGCTCACCTCCTGAATAAGCGAGATCGCACCATATGGCAATGTGACATCAGCGGCTTGTCCGGTCATCTTTACATCATAAGAAATGGTATATATATAGCCTGGTTTCACCGTTACTTCTTCTGACCAGCCATATACTTGTCCACTGTCTGCTGTAAGCTTTGTTTCCAGAACTTTTCCGTGCGCCTCAGTTCCGGAATCTACAACCTGATGTGTCGAATTCGCGTCATTATTTACAACCGTCCAGTTTTGTAAATCTTTACCAAAGGTTCCGTTTGCTAACAGATTACCTTCCTTATCCGGTTCCTCCGGCTGTGACGGGGTTGCTGTCTTTTCCGCAATTGAAATATCGTCCCAGTAAACCACGCCAGCGCTGTCATTGTGCTGCAGATCCAATCGGAACTGACTTGCTCCCTCCGCCGTTGTTACTTCAAAGGAAATCTCCTTCCATCCGTTCGTTGTCTGGCCTATGGAATGGATATAGCCGATTTCCCATACTGCCCCGGCTACATCTGCGCCATTCTCATCTAACTGTTGACTCCAGAATACAGCCTGTGATTCCGGACCCGCATTTAATTTTGCTTTGACTACATAAGTTTTTCCTGCTTCAATCGGTACTGACGGGCTCTGTACATACGCGCCATTTTCTGTTCGGAGACTCTTACTGCCGGACGCCTTTTCCTCAGTTGTAATCGCTGCCTTTTCATTCAAATTAAAAGCTGCGTCTCCCTCTTCAAATCCGCAGAAGAGGAGCGGTACTTCGACATTATTCCGCATCGCTTGAAACAACCGCATTTGATACGGATCATAGGCAGTCCGCGTTTTTGTAACGTTCGACGCATTCAGCACACTCCTTGTTTTCGCCGTTGCCTGAAGTGTCACATCATCAATTCTGGCAGTAACATCCGCGCCGTCAGAAGAGTTTGCGCTTAATACAAAGCTGAAACCAATCTTTTCCACTCCATCCGGAATGGTAATTTCCGTTTTTACCTTTTTCCATCCTGTTTCCCCCTCTGTTACCGCATGGATCATGGAGTACGGAACAGTGGCTGGCCCGCCCTCCTCGTTATAGTAATAGATGTAAGGAACGAACGTTGCCTTTTCTCCGGTTAATTTTATCCAGTAAGAGAAACTATATATCCCATTTGAAACCACATCGATCAGGCTTTCCGCGGATGTATCCATGCCGTAAACAGCATCTGTCTTAATTACCGCGCACGCCTTATCATGTCCTCCTTTTTTCATTTGTTCAAGAGAGCCATTGTTCTGATTGATCGGTTTCGCGATCCAGCCTGCCAACCCGGTCTTACCGTCCTCGCCAGTCTCTGTTGTCTCAAATCCGCCGTTTTCTACCAGTTCGTTTGTCGTCGCGTTAGAGACAGATGAATTCCATGTGAGTCCGGGAACCACAAGCGCAGCCGAAAGAACAACTGCTGCAATCCTTTTCCATTTCATATCGAATCTTCCTCTCACTATTTTTCTTTTTTTCTAGCCATTACACTGGACACCGCAAATATCGAAAATGAAATGACTGCCAAAACAATCCATGTGATCACTCCACTATCCTTCAACTTTTCAAACATGCTGGTCTCTTCGCCGTTGGAATCAGTTTCGTCTGTTAAGGCCTCTTCGCTTTCCGTTTTGTTTTCCGTACTATCTTCACTTTCATCCTCTTTGTTTTCGCCGCTCATATCATTTTCCAAATCGTTTCCGGTTTCTGTATCGTTTCCGGTTCCTTCATCGCTTCCGGTTCCTTCATCGCTTCCGGTCCCTTCATTATTCCCGCTTCCCGCATTGCTTCCGGTCCCTGCGTTGCTCCCGGTTTCTTCATTGTTCCCGGTTTCCGCGTTACTTCCGGTCCCTGCGTTGTTCCCGGTCCCTTCATTGCTTCCGGTTCCCGGATCACTTCCGGTTCCCGAATTGTCTCCGGTTCCCGGATCGTCTCCGGTTCCTTCATTTTCCAGCTTTTCAATTCTTCTTAAAAGAGTATCCACGTTATTAAGCATTTCTATAACCGCGTTTCTTTCCGCAGATGTGTAATTACTCTTGTAAGTGTTTCTTGCCGCTTCTAAGTCTGCTTTTGCCAACAGCAATACTTCTTTATCCGCAACCGTAACTGTGCTCACTTTCATATCGGCCACCGCAATGATATTTGCAGTCTGCTTTGCTTCTGCTGCCTCTGATATCCTTGTAAGCAATGGGGCTGCCATCGATTTCAGTGCGTTCAATCTCGCTCCATACTGCGCGCTTACGCTTTCATTTGCCAGCATGATCTCTACATCCGCTAACATATAAGTAAGCTCATCTTTGTATTCGGAAGTAATATTGGATTCGCCAAGTCCTTCTGCCTCATAGCCGGCCAGAGTTTCTTCATGCCTGGTTATCTTCGCTTCCGCTACGACAGGCAGGTCTTCAGGCGCTCCTATCTTTTCGAGCAGATCAATGCCCTTTGTTTTAACTACGTCAAGACGGTCATTCAAATATCTTGTAGAAACTGCTATGCTCTCAATATCTGCCAGCATATCGCGGATATCCTGCGCATCCCCCAGGGTTACGCTTGTCTCATCATATCCAGCCATTTCTTTTTCTATTTCTACAAGCTGATCGTAAGCATCTGTCTTATCCTTCAATTCACCCTGCTCTGTCATCTCCAGGTACATATTCCTGAAAACAGTTTCCTTATCACCACCATCAATCACTTGCCAGCCTGCGCTGGTTACCTGCTCCATGATTGCGCCGCTCTCGACCAGTAAACTTTCCTGTATGCTCAGATGTGAGTCAATCGCAGTGACAAAATTTTCCCAAATGGTCAGTGTTCCCACCCCATCATTTGATATCGCGACAAAACCCTCCTTCCCATCTGCCGTTACCGGAAGTCTGTAATACTCACCTGTCAACAGATATTGGTTGTTGATCTCCATCTGAATCCACTTATCTGTTTGATGATATCCAACAAATGTGAACGACAACTTCTGGTCTTCCGCCTCGGCAGATGCCGTGCTTAAAATTCCTGTCAGGGCAGTTCCACGATTCCCGTAAAAGTCAACCGGAGTAATCCTTACCGTATACTCTGTATTTGTCTCTAACCCTGCCATTGCGTAAGATAATGTTGACGGCATTGGTTCAAAATAATATTCCGAGAATATCGTATATATTTTTGTTTCTCCCGTGTTGTGAGAAGGACTGCATTTGATTTCATACAGGTACACTCCGCTGTCATCATCCTTCGCCTGCGGGAAGTGAATCGTCGCGCCTTTATAGGTCTCGGCAGAAAAACTCATTTCCGCGTCCTCTGAAAAATAAGGCGCCGCTGTTTCTTTCTTTTCATCTGTATACTTCCAGCTTTCCTGATGATTCACATCTACCGTATAGATTAATTGCCTGTCTCCGTCCTCTGTCGCGGGTGTTTTAAAGAAATCACCAGCTCCGTTGTTTGCGAGCAGGTTATAGGGCATGATCTGTACCGTGTTGTCTGCGTATACTTCTACGATATAGTACTGCCCAATATTATTACTATTAGGCGGCTGCGTCCCATAGCTCGCGTCATTTTCCATGTACATATCATACGTGGTTCCTGTTCCGATCTGTGTATAGCCATCCTTTTGCGTAATGATTGTCGGCGTATTGATCGGCGCATGGGTATGTCCGTTAAAATTGATCACGTGCTCATGATCCGCGTATTTCTCGTGAAGTACATCTGCCGGTGAAAATGTACTTCCTGTGGTTCCGTACACCGTATCCTTCACGCCAAAATGCTGGAAAGTAAATACCGGTCTCTGGTTTCCGCTTCCATCCGCTTCAGCCAGTTTTTCTTCCAGCCATGCTGCCTGGGCGTCTGTATATTGATCCCCCGCGTTTTGAGAAATCGCAATAAATGAATAGCCGTTTATGTTTGTGACTGTATCTAAGGATGATTTGTCCACTTCCTTATCAATATATTTCTTATAGTCCGTTGCGTCATTGCCTGCCCAAAATTCATGATTTCCCGCAAGAGTGATCAGTTTGGTGCCATCTTTCATATTAGCGTTTACAATTTCATTAAACAGCTGATACTCTTCCTTTGTACCACTGTTTACCATATCTCCCACTACTACAACCGCATCCAGTTTATTATAATCAGCCTGTGATTCCGCATAACCGTACGCCGTTTGGAACACGTTTTTCAGGCGTTCCTTTCTGCTGGTCTCTAAATTTCCGTTTCCAACCGCAATGTGCGTATCAGAAACCACCGCAAAACGGAGTACCACATCACTTTCCGGTGTTGCCACCTGATAAACTTCTACATCGTCAAGGAAAACCGTACCCGTGCCTTTTCGATGAAAACTCAATGTCGCCCCTGTGCCGGATGCTGTGAACTGCCCGGTAACTGTCTGCCATTCGCTGCCCGATAAGGTTGGTACAAATTCTTCACTGTCAACAGCCATATGGAACGCAAAATCCGAACCTGTATCCTTCGTCTTAATCTTATAAGAGTAATTGTATACCTTTCCAGATTTTACTGCTATATTCTGTGCCGCTATCCGATTCTCCTTCATCACAAGCACATTTCCGGACTCTTCCCCATTGCAGTTCCCAATTCCTTCTGAATAGGTCTTTGCAGTCTGTGATCCCCCCTCGTATGTGATGGAAAAATTATCCACCTCCAATGTACATGCCGCATCTACCTGAAAGCCTATCTGTGCCCATGCCGTACTCTGCGCCGGTGTGATCTCGTACTCCATCTTTGTCCAACCATCAGAAACGGGGTTCCATCCATGACTATCCCATCCATTTATGACAAGTGCTGAATACAGAGTAATTCCACCACTTCCTGCTGTTTGTCTGACATCAAAAGACACCGTATAGGTCTTTCCCTCTTCTAATATCCCTGCTTCTCCAAAATAGAAATTGGCCTGCGCGCCGCCTGCCGCTGCTTCTACTTGAAGCACTTTATTTGCCGCGTCATCAGAAGCATCAATCACCGATAGGGCAGCTCCGCTGCGGCTTTGCCATCCATTTACTCCTGATTGATAATTTCCATTTTCAAAACCACCATTTTCCACGATATCAACTGTAGAACTTACCTCTTTGATTTCCTTATATGCGATTGAGAAGTTATCTACTTCCAATGTACATGCCGCGTCTACCTGAAAGCCTATCTGTGCCCATGCCGTACTCTGCGCCGGTGTGATCTCGTACTCCATCTTTGTCCAACCGTCAGAAACAAGTTTCCATCCATGATTATCCCATCCACTTATGACAGATGCTGAATACAGAGTAATTCCACCACTTCCTGCTGTTTGCCTGACATCAAAAGACACCGTATAGGTCTTTCCCTCTTCTAATATCCCTGCTTCTCCAAAATAGAAATTGGCCTGCGCGCCGCCTGCTGTCGCTTCTACTTGAAGCACTTTATTTGCCGCGTCATCAGAAGCATCAATCACCGATAGGGTAGCTCCGCTGCGGCTTTGCCATCCATTTACTCCTGATTGATAATTTCCATTTTCGAATCCACCATTCTCTACAATCTCATGAATTATAACGTCATCCACAATCGTCTGGGCCTGAATCTCGGTATCGTTCTGATCTTTCCAGGTCCCTACCGTATCAAATCCGCTGTTCTTAACCAGATTTTCTTCTGCGGCATCTGCATAATACGATATCAAGAGACCTGATGGTATCGCTAACGTCACAGCAAGTGAAATTGCCGCCAATCTTTTCCAAAGCCTTTTCGTTTTCATCATTTTTCCTCCTCAGCTTGTATGGTCACCGTAATATTTATACTTTTTGATAGTTTACGCACTCTGTCTCATAACTCAAGTATACAAATCGACTAAGAGAAAAGATATTTTATTCTTGCTTTGAATGTTATAAATCTTGTCCTATTTCTAAATAAATCTAATGGATTTAGGAATCCCTGAACTATCCTGCCCGTTTACATTTTCCCGGAAAAATGTTATATTATTGTTAAAATCAGAGCAAAGAAACGGGTGACAAGATTGCTTAAGGTCCAAAAAAAGAAAAAACTGATATGGGTGATCCTTCTGGCGGCGGCATTTTTCCCGGTATTGGCCGGGCGGGTTCCCGCGCTTCCCTCCTCCAAATCGGCCTCGGCGCCGTTTCCTTTGACGGACATCCGCCAGTATCTTGCCTACAACCTGTTTGCGATCCTCTTTTCTGTGATCGCGCTGTTTCTGGGCATCTTCATCCTGGCCTACGGCGCTTACCTGCACCGCCGGATCCGCAAATATGAATGGGGCAGGGCCGGGATCTCGCTGGGTCTTTTTATCCTGCTCTCCGGGATATGGGTTCTCACCGACTCCCGGATACTGGACGTATTTACGACCAGTTCCGGAGGCGCCCTTGACAGCAGCGTCGTCCACTATTTCTCTTTTTTAAGCTTTATGCTCCTGCCACTGGTTTTTCTCTCCTTCCTGAGGCTTCTGACCTTTGATTTCCGGGGAATGAGCGTGATCGAGGCGCTTCTTATGCTGAATTTTACGGTTTTTTTGGCGCTGATTTTCCTTGGGGTTCCCAAAAACATTTATTTCTTCTCGCTGCTGACCCACCATTTCCTCATGTTCCTCCTGATGATATTGGCGAGTGCGCGCCATGGGCGGAATTTTTTCTGTCCCACAGACAGGCAGAAGCAGAACATCGCCCGGGGCGTTCTGCTGTTCATGGTATTTTCCATTGCGGCGCTTCTGTTCTTCCTTTTTTCCAGGAAACAGGTATACGCGGCCCTGTACGGCACCGGTTTCCTCATTTTGATCCTATATATGATCAAGATCCTTGTACACCGCATGACAACGGCATATCAGGAGATTCTGACGCTTGACACCTACAAGGCCTTATCCTACACGGATGTGCTGACCGGAGTAAAAAACCGCAACGCTTTCATGGAATACCAGAAAACGCTTCGGATCGACGGGCAGGTCTGTCTTGTGGTGGCCGACGTGAACGGATTAAAGCAGATCAACGACCTTTTTGGGCACCGCCTGGGAGACGAGATTATCTGCCGCGCCGCCCAGGCGCTCCAGGAGGCGTTTTCTTCCCTGGGCGTCTGCTACCGCATCGGAGGAGACGAATTTGCCGTGATCTGCGAACATGCAGACGAAGAGGCCGTTAAAGCTGCCCTCGCCGGGATGAAGCTGGAAAATGGAAAGGAAACTGACGCCGCCTTGCCGCGGATCTCCCTGGCCTGCGGCTACGCTTTCGGGGGCGGAGGCATCGACACCCCGCAGGCACTCTTTGACGCCGCCGACAAGGCCATGTACCGGGACAAAAACAGCGCCCATGCTCCCCTGGATGTATAACAAAAAGTACAAGAAAAGCGGCGCTTTATATTGACATTTTTATTATTTGGCGTTATCCTTTTGTTAAAGTTTTAACTTACATATTTTAACATATCTCATTTTTACGAAACGGAGGCAAAAGAAATGGCAAGATTTACTTTACCCAGAGACCTTTATCACGGAAAAGGCTCCCTGGCGGAACTGAAGAATTTAACCGGCAAGAAGGCCATCGTCGTTGTGGGCGGCGGCTCCATGAAGCGCTTCGGCTTTCTGGACAAGGCCGTGTCCTACTTGAAGGAAGCCGGCATGGAAGTTACCTTATTTGAAAATGTGGAACCGGACCCCAGCGTGGAGACCGTGATGCGGGGCGCCAAGGTCATGCAGGAGTTTGAGCCCGACTGGATCGTCGCCATGGGCGGCGGCTCTCCCATCGACGCGGCCAAGGCCATGTGGGCGTTTTACGAGTATCCCGAGACCACCTTTGAGGATCTGATCACGCCCTTTAGCTTCCCCACCCTGCGGACCAAGGCAAAATTCTGCGCCATTCCCTCCACTTCCGGGACGGCCACCGAGGTAACCGCTTTCTCCGTCATCACGGACTACGAGAAGGGCATCAAATATCCCCTGGCGGACTTCAACATCACCCCGGACGTTGCCATCGTGGACCCGGAGCTGGCCGAGACCATGCCCAAGAAGCTGACGGCCCACACCGGTATGGACGCCATGACCCACGCCATCGAGGCCTATGTGTCCACCCTGCACTGCGACTACACCGACCCGCTGGCCCTCCACGCCATCAAGATGATCCATAACGACCTGATCGCCTCCTTCAACGGCGATATGGAAGCCCGTGACCGCATGCACAACGCCCAGTGCCTGGCCGGCATGGCCTTCTCCAACGCCCTCCTTGGCATCGTGCACTCCATGGCCCACAAGACCGGCGCCGCCTTCAGCGGCGGACATATCGTACACGGCTGCGCCAACGCCATGTACCTGCCCAAGGTCATCAAGTACAACGCCAAAAATGAAGAGGCCGCAGTCCGCTACGGCGAGATTGCTTCCTTCATCGGCTTAAAGGGCGACACCACCGAGGCTCTGGTGGACGCG
Source organism: uncultured Lachnospiraceae bacterium (assembly GCA_944376745.1). Classification (GTDB taxonomy): domain Bacteria; phylum Bacillota; class Clostridia; order Lachnospirales; family Lachnospiraceae; genus 14-2. The sequence continues at coordinate 982 of CALWDR010000309.1, read as the reverse complement.
CTCATCGCGGAGCTTAAATCCATGAACCAGGCTCTGGAGATCCCCTCCTGCATCAAGGACTACGAGGGCGGGAGCATCGACGAGACCGAATTCATGACCAAGCTTCCCGAGGTTGCCGCTCTGGCCATCGGCGACGCCTGCACCGGCTCCAATCCCCGGATCCCCACCCAGGAGGAGATGGAGAAGCTGCTGAAGGCCTGCTTCTATGATGAGGAGATTGATTTCTAAACGTGCGGCATCCCGTATCCTATTTCATAACAGATCACGGGAATGATTTTCGTGCAGATTACGAAAATGAACGATACGGCTTTAACGAAAAAGCTGACGGCAGGGAATGATAATTCCCTGCCGCTTTCTATCTGTGTTATTTATGACTATCTGAACTGCTTCTGCCACCGGAGCTTCCCTGCCGCGTACTCTCTGGAACCATGATATCGTTGACCCCGTCGATTGCCCCAGGGTTCTCGTTCACCCACTGATCCACCCGGGCTGACGTGGTATGCTTATTGAGTATCCCCTGCTGGACCGTAGCAACTCCCGCAGTATTTGTCTCAACAACGTAATCCGCGCCGGCGTTGATCTTATCCCCCGCAAAGGTGGGAAGCGGTTTCGTAAATATCCCCACAAGGGCGGACCAGCCTTGTCCGAACAGTTCTACCATCTTGCTGCTGAAATCAATGATCCCCTGGGCATGCTCCTGGGTAGCCGGGCTCGTCTGACTCACATTGTAGAGCGCCCCCACCGTCTCGGTCGCTGTCGCAGTCGCGTCCACCTTCCGCCCGGAAACGCCAAATTTACCTGACACCGCTTTAAATTCGTCGCTTCTTGGATTCCTCAGCTTGTCAAGATAGTCATTTACCATATTCCGGTAATTCTCCTTCTGCTCTTCCGTGACCCCGGCTTTTCCGCTCCTTATCTGTTCTTCGGAGCCCTCGTACACAGCATCCGCGTACGCGTTGTCCAGCGCCTCCCTGGCGATGGA
>CALWDR010000308.1 GCA_944376745.1 uncultured Lachnospiraceae bacterium | reverse complement strand
GTCACTGTTCGGGGCGGCACCTGGGGCAAGGTATGGCTGGGAGAGAGTGTTCTTGGCAGCAGTTGGAACCTGCGGGAAGTCAAGGGCGTGGACTTCACCCTGGATGGAGGCAGTGTGGCAGATATTCGCATTGGCAGTAACGGATGGAAGGGAAATTACGGCGCCTGCTCCTACGCTGGGGATGTGAACATCACGATAAACGGCGGGACCATTACGGACAAGACCAGAGGCGTCCGGCTGATGGATCTGAGCGCCAACGGAGATTGGGTTGAAGGGACCGATAAGCAGATGACCTTCAACGGGAACGCGGTGCAGATCATTTTCAACAACGGGACCAGCGCTGGTATTCCGGTGCCCACCGCCGAATCCATCGAGAAGCTGAACGGCGTTCTCTATATCTTAAACTGTGAGGCTTCGGAGGGCAGCGGCCTGGCCGCCACGGGAACGGCGGGCACCTATGCGGTGCAGGGAGACAAGCTGGCTGTGGCCGCGGCTGCGGACGGCAGCGTCTATTATTCGGAGAATGGATTTCTGACCGTGCCGAAGGGCACCTACACGGTGACCTGGCGGACCGATCTGCCGGTGGTGTATGTGGACAATGCGGGGTCGGATGGAAATGACGGCGCCAGCAGCGACAGGCCGGTACAAAGCCTTGCCAGGGCCCTGGAATTGTCCGGGGAGGATCCGGTGATCCGCATCGTCAACGAGGCGTCCTATGACAGCGCGCTGGATGAGCGGGCAGACGAGGTGACCATAGAGGGCGTACAGCCGGGGGCGGTGCTCTCCTATGGCGGGGCGGATATGGAGCTCTGGTCGGATCTGACCCTGCGCAGTCTGACGCTGTACCAGGATGGAGACAATACTTCTATTTATACAAAGGGACATGACCTTGCGATAGCCGGAGACGTGACCTTTACCCACGGCGAGTTCGCGGGGCAGGGAAATCCCCTGTTCGTCACGGGCGGTTCGGAAGAGGAATATGAGAAATTCATGCTGGTGGGAAGCGGCTGCGCCGGTCTGACCATCGGTGATGGCGGCGCGGTGGCGGAGGAGACCCGCCTGATCCTTGACGGGGCCGCGGTGGAGACCATCACTGTGGATGCCGGGGATCCGGAAGCCGCCATCAAAGCGGTCCTTGAGGGAGGAAGCGTGGCGGCGGTACAGTTTGCGGAGGGAAGCACCTTCGCCAGTATGGAGCTTTTGGCCTCCGGCGGCGGGGACCTGACCGGAATGGAGACCTCTGGGAACACCTGGTACATCACCACGGAGGAAAATGTGGCCTTCACGGATCAGGCGGGAACCTTCCATGTGGATGTGCCCTCCGGAAGCTATGGCGTGGCGGTGAGCGAAGCCGGGGCCTATGTGGCCGGGGAAGCTTCCGTATCCGGGGAGACGCCCAGGGCGGATTATGGAGACAACACGTATTACAGCGACTGTATTGAATACCGGGGCTCTCTGGCCAACACCTACCGGAAGCTGACCCAGGATAAGTCCCTGAAGGTTATGTATTTCGGCGGTTCTCTCACCAACGGCTACGGCTGCTCGGACAATGACAAGACCATGTCCTGGCGGGTTCAGTCCGGTCAGTGGTTTGAGGAGAATTTCCCGGAGGCGGAGATTGAGACCATAAACGCCGCTATCGGGGAGTCCGGCACCCTGCTCGGCACCTACCGGGTGCAGGAGGACATCATCGCCCAGCAGCCGGACCTGGTGTTTGTCGAATACGCCATCAACGACAGATACACGGCTTCCGCCCAGGGCTTAGACGACGCGCAGGCCAAGGAGATGGCGGCCTCCCAGTATGAGACTATTGTGCGGGAGATCAAGCAGGCCCTGCCGGACTGCGATATCGTGACGCTGATCACCATGGACCGTTCCGTGTCCAACATGTATAACAACAAAACGCTGTACCCCACGGCGGCCGGTCATGCGGAGGTTGCGGAGGCATACGGACTGCCGGTGGTAAACGTGGCTTACGGCTTCCTGAAGCATGTGGCGGAGATTACCGGGAATTCCAACTGGATGTGGACGGATACCTTTTTCGATTACGTGATGAGCGACAATGTCCATGCCCTGGACAGCGGCCAGAACGAGTACTGGCTGTGCCTGGAGGAGTACCTGGAAAACAGTCTACTGAACACGGACTACGACGGCTATCCTGTCACCCGGCAGCTTCTGCCGGAAATACAGAGCAGCCATCTTCTGGACGGAGACCGCAGGCAGCCCATGGGGGCCGAGATGCAGGAGTATTTTGTGGAGGGCGACGGCGCCGAATATAAGGACGATTACTTCTACACCGGTACCTCCAACGCGCCCCACAACGGCTATTATGAACTGGGGATGGGAGATTCCGCCACGTTCCGGTTTACGGGCACGGAGATCGCTCTGTGGAGCAATTTATATAATGATTCCTCCTTCCGCTATTCTGTGGACGGTCAGGAACCCGTCACCATGAATTCCAGCCAGCACGCGCCGGTGCAGGTGGTATCCGGTCTTTCCTCCGGGGAGCATACCATTGAGATCGCTCCGGTGACCTTCGGGGCGGATGTGACCTCCATGAAGATCGGCGCATTGTTTATCCGGGACGCCGGACAGCAGAGCGTGCAGGGAGAGACGGATGCCTATGGGGATATCAACTGCGGCCAGCTGGTATTGCCGGCGGGAAATTATCAGGTGCTCACCGCCGCCACGGTGGGAGAGCTCCCGCAGCCGGTTTCCGGGGATGGCGCCGTATTTGCCGGATGGCAGGACGGCGACGGAACGATCCTTGAGGCGTCGGAGCCTCTTGCGGAGGGCATGGTGCTGACTCCGGTGTGGATGGAGTCGGAGGCCGTGGTCTATGTGGACAGCAAGGACGGAAGCGACAGCAATACGGGCGCTTCTCCGGAAGAAGCTTTTCAGACGCTGAACAAAGCCATTGAAACCCTTGACGGCAAAGCGGCGGCGGAACGCGTTGTGAAGATCATTGGGGATTATTCCTGGAGTTTTACGAAGGCGGACCCCCTGGCGGCGCACACCAATCCCATCGTCATTGAGGGAAATACCGGCAGTGATACCGACAGCCTGACGGTGAGCGGCAGTCTGGCCAATATCAATGGCCCGCTGACCATTGATAAGATCAAGCTGAAGAACCAGGGAGGCAGCTATCTTGCGGCCTACGGTCATGAACTGGTCATCGGGGAAGCTGTCGTCACGGAAGGAAATACCTTAGAACTGATTACCGGAGCCTATTACGACCATGACGGCATCAACCGGGAGAACCGTCATTGTGTCACCGTTCGGGGCGGCACCTGGGGCAAAGCCTGGCTGGGCGAGAGCGTTCTTGGCAGCAGTTGGACTCTGCGGGAAGTCAAAGGCGTGGACTTTACCCTGGAGGGCGGCAGTGTCATGGATATTCGAATCGGCGGCGACGGCTGGAGCGGAAATTACGGTGCCTGCTCTTTTACCGGGGATGTGAATATTACGGTAAACGGGGGGACCATCTCGGACAAGACCAAGGGCATCCGGCTTACGGATTGGAGCGCTAACAATACAGCCTGGAACGCCGGGACCGACAAGCAGATGACCTTCAACGGGAACGCGGTGCAGATCATTTTCAACAACGGGACAGGCGATGGCATTCCGGTGCCTGCTGCCGCATCCATTGAGAAACTGGGCGGCGTCCTGTATATACTGAATTGCGAGGCCGGGGAGGGCAGCAGCCTGATTGTCACGGAAACCGCGGGCACTTATGAGGTGCAGGGCGATAAGCTTGCCGTGGCCAAGACGGCGGAGGGAGATACCTATTATTCGGAAAACGGTCTGCTGACCGTTCCGGAGGGCTCCTATACCGTGACCTGGGCAAAGGAGTATGAAGAGGTCTATGTGGACGGCGTAAATGGAAGCGATGACAATACGGGCGCTTCCCCGGATGACGCCTTTCAGACGCTGAATCATGCCATCCAGGTGCTGGATGCCATGGAGGCAGGAAACCGCACCGTGAAGATCGTGGGCGAATATGAGTGGACCTCCACAACGAGCGAGCCCATGGCGGAGCACGCCAATCCCATCACCATCGAGGGAAATGACGGCGACGCTAAGCTGACGGTTCCGGCAGGAAAGGCCATTGCCAACATCAACGGCCCGCTGACCATCGACAATATCGACATTGCCTTCGGCGAGGCAGGGTGGTACATTGCGGCTTACGGCCATGATCTGGTGCTGGGAGAGGGCGTTCAGGTAAGTAATCCCCCGGATCTGATCACCGGCGCTTACTATGACCATTTTGGCATCAACGAAGAGAAACGTCATTCCGTCACTGTCCTGGGCGGCTCCTGGGGCAAAGCCTGGCTGGGCGAGAGCGTACTTGCCAGCGGCTGGACCCTGCGGGAAGCAAAGGGCGTTGACTTTACCCTGAATGGCGGCAGTGTGGAGGATATCCGCATCGGCGGCAATGGCTGGGACGGTAATTTCGGAGCCACTTCCTTTACCGGAGACGTGAACATTACGGTAAACGGAGGCACCATTACCAATAAGAATAACGGCGTCCGGCTATTCGATCTGAGCACGCAGCCGGGGTGGAATGAGAATGATGACAAGCGAATGACCTTCAACAATAACGCGGTGCAGATCCTCTTCAACAACGGGACAGGCACCGACGCCGAAACCGGCACGGATATCCCGGTGCCCACCGCAGCATCCGTGGAGGAGCTTGACGGCGTCCTGTATGTGTTAAAATGTGAGGCTCTTGCGGGCAGCAGCCTGACCATCACCGACACGGCGGGCACCTACCGGGTGAACGGGGAGCGGGCGGCTTCGGCCACGGACGGCGTTCATACCTACGTGTCCGAGGATGGTATCCTGAAGGTTCCGGCGGGCACCTACACGGTGACCTGGGAGCGGATGCCCGGCGACTGCGTGGTCTATGTGGACAGCCTGCATGGAAATGACGGGAACCAGGGGACGGCGGAAGCGCCCTTCAAGACCCTGGAAGCGGCGGTGGCGGCCATTGAGGCGTCCGAGTACGAGCAGGGGGTCGTGAACATCATCGGCACCCTGGAGATTTCCGGGGACCTTCCGGAGCACGGCAAGATGCTGACCCTGCAGGGCAGCACCCCGCAGGACGGGATCCTCATCAGCAAGGCCTTCACCGTCAACGGACCTGTCACCTTCCAGGAAATGAAGGTAACCCTTACCGACGCCTACCTGAGTATCTACGGGGAGGGGGATGAAGTGAATTTCGGCCAGGGGATCACCAATTCCCTGTATCCCTACCTGCGGTTATACCTGGGAACCTACAACAGCGATAATCCCCAGGCGGAGAGAGGCACCGTGGACAGCGGCAGACTCTATACGGTCAACATCGGCGCCTACAACAGCATGGGTACGGATAAGAGCACCGCGGGCGTATCGTATGTGCAGAACGGGGGCGAGGTCAGCTACCTGTATCTGGGCGGCGACGGCTATGAGGCGGCAGGCGTGAAGTTCCTGAAGACCATTTTCACGGAGAATGTAAATCTTACCTTAAACGGCGGACAGGTGGGAGAGATCCGTCTGCTGATGCCCCAGGAGGGCGCCCAGGGAAGCCTGACGGAGCGCGACGTGGTATTTGAAAAGGCGGTGCAGATCCTGATCAACAACGACGCTGCTGTCAGCAACGCGCTTCCGGAGATCACGGCGGCAGGCGGCGTGTGGGTGATGGACAGCGCAGGCACCGGCCATGCCCTCAGTGTCACGGATACGGCTGGCGTATACACTGTGCCGGATGGGCTGACGGCTGTGGCGTACGCCCAGGACGGCTCGGATATCTATGTGTCCGAGGACGGGATCCTTACGGTGACAGAGCCCGGCACCTACCGGGTGGAGTATGAGACGGACCTGACCTATACCAACAGCGGAACGGAAATCACGTTTTATCAGGCGACAACCGTAGATTTTGAAGAGCTGACCCACAGGGAAATGGAAGGAAAACTCTTCGTGGGCTGGGTGGACGAGGAAGGAAATGCGCCTGTGTCCTCCGCCTTCCGGAAGGGCGATAAGCTGACGGCCAGATACGTGGATTACACCTTTACGGTGGGGCAGGCAGAGGTTACGGCCAAGACGGATGCCGCCGGCGCCTCCCTTGCCTATGAGCTGGAGCTGACGCTGCCGGATGGTCTGGACGCCGCAAAGGATGTCCAGTACGGTATGCTGGAGATCGAGAACCGGCTGCGGACCATTTACGACCTTACGCTGGACGGGGAGTATACCTGCCAGGGCCAGGACTATGAGGCGGTAAAGACCGTTGCCGGCAAGGTGGGAACAGAGACTTCCTTAAACTATACCTATGAGAAAGACGATCTTACGGGATCGGATTATGAGACCCGCTATGTACTGCGGGGATACATAAGCTACACCGACGGAAACGGCGTCTCCCGTGTGGTGTACACGCCGGAGCGCATCGACAGCGTCTCCCTGGCGGCGGAAGCGGCCCTTGAGGCCGGCGCCCAGGGGGCGGAGGCGGAAGCCTGTGAGGCTCTGCTTCAGAAGGGCAAAGAGGCTTTGCAGGAAACCTATGATGAAAATAAGAGGGCAGCATTGACGGAGTCCAGTATGGGGGGAGCCATCGGCGCGGGGCTTACGTTAAGCGCTGACAGGCTGACGGCCACAGTGACGGGTTCTGACGGCAAGACAGCGGAGAGCTTCTACAAGCTGGAGGAGGGCCTGCTGGTACGGGATGTGGTCATTGAGCCGGTCAGCACCATGGAGGAGCCGGTGACCGTGGTGCAGGTCAGCGATCCCCACTTTAACTACTGCAACGAGGAGGATCTTGCGGAAAATAATCCCTCCACCATGAGCACCTGGAACAACCGGGATCTCAACAGCTTTAAGCGGATGCCGGAGCGGGCCCATAAGGCTTTGCAGAATCTCATCGACGGCATGGAGTACGCCAGCGCCTACGGGGACGCGACGGTGGTGACCGGGGACGTGTTGGATTACCTGTCCTGGGGAAATCTGGAGCTGATGAAGCGGTTCATTACCACCTCCTATCCCGATACGCTGGTGACCCTGGGCAATCACGAGCCGGTGCGGGTGATGGGACTTCCCACGGACGTGGCGGATCCCACGACGCTGCAGTCCCGCCTGGATATTTTACAGGAAAACTGGAACCATGACATTTATTATACTTCTCAGGTGGTCAACGGGCAGGTACTGGTGATCCAGATGGATAACGGCCAGAATCGGTTCTGGGAGTCCCAGGTGGCTCAGCTTGAGGCGGACCTTGACCGGGCCCGGAAGGAGGGCTATACGGTGCTGCTGTTCCTGCATGTGCCCATCAGCACCAACGATCCGGCGGATACGGCGGTGGAGCCCCTGCTGGAGCATGACCCAGGCACTTATGATTTCAACAGCGGCGTTTACGTCATCGGCTCGGACGAGTCCACCGGCGTATACGACCTCATCACCAACAACGCTGATGTGATCAAGGGCATTTTCGCGGGCCACATGCACAGCGACTTCTATACGGAGGTGCAGGCGCGGACCGCGGACGGCAAGACGGCGGTGATTCCCCAGTATATCCTCACCGGAAGCTTTTACGGCGACGGCAACGTGCTGAAGATCACGGTGGGCGGAGAAGCACCGGAACCCGAACCGGAGGTCATTCGCTTCCTGGGTGGTTCCCTTCTTATGGATGAGGAGGAAACGGCGGAGACGGAGCTGCGGTTTGGCTACAATATCGTACTGCCGGAGGGCGCTAAGGAGGAGACTTTGAAATGGTCCTGGAAATGGGGCTTAAGCGAGACCGAGCTGTCCATGACCACCGAGGGCGTCAATAAGCTGTCTGCCGCGGAGGCAGGGATCGAGGGCGTGACCGAGGGCGTGGTCAGCAACATCGTGATCACGGAGATCCCCAGGGCGGAGTTCGCCACCTCCATCTACACGCAGCTTACCATCTCTTATGAGACGGAGGAGGGGACAACGGTCACCCTGACGGAGCCTGTGGTGCGCGAAAGATCCGTGCAGGAGGTGGCTAAGGCCATCCTTGCGGAAGGCACGGACGAGGAGAAGGCGTACGTACAGAGCTTAGGTTTCACAAAAGCAAGCAATTACGCGGCAAGGGAGAGGAGCGTCTATGAAGACAAGAAAGAAACTCATACTGACAGTGGCAGCGGTCTGCCTCTTGATTCTCATTATTATTTTGATTTTCTGGCTGCGTGGCTGCCGGCAGACGGATACGGAGAAGGATCCCACAGGACAGCAGGGCGAACAGCTTGAGGACCCGGACGACGGGGATAAGAACGAGGACCCGGACGGAGACGACGGGGACGTGAAGGAGGAGCCGGACGTGGATGAGGAGCCGGACGGGGATGAAACGGACGCGGCGGAGGAGCCCGGTCCTGAGGAGGATGAGAAGGACCAGCAGGGCGGCAGCCAGAGCGGAGGGGACAACAAGGTCCCCTTCCCCGGAAGTGAGGAAGGAAACGGTTCCGGTACCGGGACTTCCGATCCGGGACAGGAGGAGCCGGGAACGGACGGCGGGGGATCAGAGCCTCAGCCCGGCGGAGAAGAGCCGGAGCCTGAGCCGGAGGTACCCGATGTTCCGGCACCGGAGGAAAACTGGACGGGCTATTATTGAGCATTGCAGAGAAAGATAGGAGGTTTGTGATGGAAAGAAACGTAGAACTGGCAGGTCAGGCCAGGACGGCAAGAGCCGGGAAGGGAATCCTCCTGCTTCTGGCGGCAGTCATATGCTTTCTGTTTGTGCTGGCGGCGGAGGCGGCGCTGATCCTTCTGGGAAACGGCGGCCAGACCGGCAATCCCTTCGATATGATCCTGAAGGGGACCGGTTTCTCGGAGATCGCCTCCGAGGATGAGAGCGGCCAGACGGTATGGCTGTTTGATTTTCCAAGCTATAAGGGAGAGGACGAGACGCCGGGCGCGCGGTTTGACACCCCCGTGGAGAAGGGGAAGGAGTACACCTTCAGCTTTGATTACTGTCTGATCGGGGATGCCGCGGGCACCACGGTGATCAACGCGGCGTCGGAGTGGAACATGGGCTCTATTGTCTCCTTCGACGATACGCCCCTGTGGGGGAAGGACAGCTACAGCGTCACCTTTGAGGCAGATTCCTACAGCTGGATCTATCCCGTGTTTCAGCAGCATATCCCCAAGGGAGCAGCCCAGCTTTATGTGTGGAACTTAAAGCTGGTTAAGACGGGTGAAGACAGGAATCTTCTGGCGAACCTGAAGGTGGAGGATTTCAAGAGCACGATGGCGGACGAGGGGCTGGTGTCCATTGTGGATATCGATCCCGACGACTTACAGCCCACCCAGGACAACTCCAAGATCCCCATCGGCGGCGATTCCGTATGGCTCCTTGATTTTTCCGGCTATACCGGGGAGAACGAGAGTCCCAATCTGCTCTTTAACGTGGAGGTGGAGAAGGGGAAGACGTATACCTTCAGCTTTCAGTACTGCGTGATCGGGGAGAGCACCGGCACCAGGGTCATCAACGCGGCCAAGGATTGGGGCATGGGGTCCACGGTGGCCTTCGACAACACGCCCCTGCAGGGGAAGGGCACCTACACCACCACCTTCACGGCGGACGGCTATCCGTCCATCTATCCCGTGTTCCAGACCTATGTCCCCTCGGGAACGCCCCAGCTGTATGTGTGGGACATGAAGCTGGTGGAGGAGGAGAGCGGCGAGGAATTTCTGGCAAAGCTGTATTCCAGGATCTTCCAGGGCGATCTGTTGGAGGCCGGCCTGGTCTCCAACGTGGATGTGGACCCGGATACCCTGGTGCCCACCAACACCATGCCGGATGTGACCATCGGCGGGGATACCGTGTGGCTCTTTGATTTTACCGGTTATACCGGAAGCGAGGAGAATCCCAACGTCCTTTTCGAGGTGCCCGTGGAGGAGGGAAAGAACTATACCTTCCGCTACAGCTACTGCCTCATCGGGGACGCGGCCCACACCACGGTGATCAACGCGGCCAGAGATTGGGGCCTTGGCTCTAACGTGGCCTTTGACAACACGCCTCTGGGCGGCAAGCGCACCGTGGAAGTCAGCTTCACGGCGGACTATCCTTCTGTGATCCCCGTGTTCCAGACCCATGTGCCCAGAGGAACGGGCAAGCTGTATGTCTGGGGGCTTGAGCTGATCGAGCAGAGCTCGGGGAATGATCTTCTGGCAGACTTTTCCTCCCGGAATTTCCGGGGCGAGCTGGTCAAGAAGAATCTGGCGGCTCCCGTGGACGTGGACCCGGATACCCTGGTGCCCACGGATGTGGGGCCCGACGAGACCATCGGCGGGGATACCGTGTGGCTCTTTGACTTTACCGGTTATACCGGAAGCGAGGAGAATCCAAGCGTCCTTTTCGAGGTGCCCGTGGAGAAAGGGAAGCACTACACCTTCCGCTACAGCTACTGTCTTGTGGGAGACGCAGCCCACACCACAGTGATCAACGCGGCGAAGGATTGGGGCCTTGGCTCGAACGTGGGCTTTGACAATACGCCCCTGGGCGGCAAGCGCACCGTGGAGGTCGGCTTCACGGCGGACTATCCTTCCGTGATCCCCGTGTTCCAGACCCACGCGCCCAGAGGAACGGCCAAGCTGTATGTCTGGGGGATCTCCCTGGTGGAGGACGGCACGGGTACGGATCTTCTGGCAGATCTGTCCTCCCGGAACTTCAAGGGAGTTCTGAAGACGGAGAAGCTGGTGTCCGCGGTGGACGTGGATCCGGATACCCTGACGCCCACCAGCACCGCGCCGGATAAAATGATCGGCGGGGATACCGTGTGGCTCTTTGATTTTACCGGCTATACCGGAAGCGCGGTAGACCCCTCCGCCTTATTCCAGGTACCGGTGGAGGAGGGGAAGAAGTACACCTTCCGCTACAATTACTGTCTGATCGGCGAGGCCGAGCACACTACGGTGATCAACGCGGCGAAGGAGTGGGGCCTTGGCTCCAAGGTGGCCTTTGACGGCACGCCCCTTCAGGGGAAGGGCAGCTACAGCGTCAGCTTCACGGCGGATCATCCCTTGGTGATCCCGGTGTTCCAGGCCCATGTGCCCAGGGGAGCCGCCAAGCTGTATGTGTGGGGGATCAGCCTCGTTGAGGAAAGCACGGGCAAGGATCTTCTCAAAGACTTCTCCTCCCGGAACATGACGGGAGAGCTGGTGACGGCCAAGCTGGCTCGGGCGGTGAACGTGGACCCGGAGGCGCTGGTGCCCACCGGCGGCAGAGACGATGAGGGCAACGGAAATAACGTGGGCGGAAGCTTCGGGGACGTTGTAAAGGGCAGCACGCTGCTTCTGAATTTCCCGGGGTACAACGGCAGCAACGAGAATCCCAATGCCATAATACAGGTGAGCGTGGAGCCCGGCAAGAGTTATACCTTAAGCTTTGGCTACTATCTGGAGGAGGGCTCCGGGAAGACCACGGTGATCAACGCGGCCAAGGACTGGCAGGGGGCCTCCAAGGTGGATTTAACCGCCCGGCTTCAGGACGGGAAGGGAAGCTATGAGCTTACCTTCACGGCGGACCATACCGCGGTGATCCCGGTGTTCCAGACGCAGGCGCCCTTGGGAATGGCGAATCTCTATCTTTGGGATCTGAAGCTGATCGAGAATGAAAGCGGAACCAACCTTCTGCCGGAGATTACGAAGGACAGCTTCAGCGGCGAACTGGCGGATGCGGGACTGATCACCATGACGGCGGTGGATCCCGATACCCTGGGCCGGTAGTGAGATGGAAAATTGGACAGAGGTGAAATTGTAATGGCAAAACAGAAAAAAGGAAAAGGCGTACTGAAGAAGCTGAACAAAAATAAGGAGATCTACTTATTGCTGCTCCCGTCCTTCGTACTGCTGTTGTTATTTATCTATATCCCCATGTACGGCGTGGTGATGGCGTTTCAGGACTACAATTACGTGGACGGATTTTTCAAAAGCCCCTGGGTGGGATTTCAGTGGTTCATCGAGTTCTTTGAATCCTGGCGGTTCTGGCGGCTTCTGAGAAATACCTTGGTGCTGAGCCTTTACAGCATCGCGCTGGGGTTCCCCATTCCCATTATCCTGGCGCTGATCTGCAACCAGATGCGGGAGGGAAGGTTTAAAAAATATTTTCAGACGGTGATGTCTCTGCCCCACTTTATCTCCACGGTGGTGCTGTGCGGTATGGTGATCCTGTTCCTGTCCCCCAGCAGCGGGATCTTCTCCGCCCTGGCGGGGCTGTTCGGGGCGGAGCTTCCCAACCTGATGGGGAGCACCAAGGCCTTCCCCACCATCTACGTGGTGTCGGGCTTATGGCAGAACGCCGGCTGGGACAGCATTCTCTACATCGCGGCCCTCTCCTCCGTGGATCCGACCCTGTACGAGGCGGCTACCATGGACGGGGCTTCCAAGTTCCAGAAGCTTCTGCACATCGACATTCCCATGCTGGTGCCGACCATGAGCATCCAGTTCATCCTGCGGATGGGATCGATCCTGGGCGTGGGCTTTGAAAAGGTCTATCTGCTGCAGAATAATCTGAACCGGCCCACCAGCGAGGTGATCTCCACCTATGTGTATCAGCTGGGTATTCTGGGAGGACAGCAGAGCCAGGCGGCGGCCATCGGCCTGTTCAATACCGTAGTCAGCCTGGCGCTGGTGCTGACGGTGAACAAGATCTCAGACCGGATGACGGGCAACGCGTTGATGTAGGAGGCGAGGTGTGAGAATGAAACAGGCAAAAACAGCTCGAAGGATCAAAAAATCCAGAGAGGATAAAATTTTTGACGGAATCGTGTATACCATCATCATCATACTGATGATCATCGTGCTCTACCCCTTGTATTTTGTGGTGATCGCCTCCATCAGCGATCCCAACGCGGTAAACTTAGGCGAGGTGATGTTCTGGCCCAAGGGGTTATCCCTGGAAGGGTATGAGACGTTGCTGCAAAATGAGGAGCTCTGGATCGGCTACCGGAACACCGTTCTCTACACGGTCTGTGGGGTCGGGACCTGCCTTCTGGTAAATATCCCCGCCGGCTTTGCCCTTTCCAGGAAAAATATTTACGGCGGCAAGCTGATCCGGGCCTATTACATGATCCCTATGTTTTTTGGCGGTGGCTTGATCCCCACCTACATCAATATCCGGAATTTCGGACTGTATGATACGATCTGGGTCATGTTCGTACCATTCGCTGTGTCCATTTACTACATCATCGTGTCCCGGACGTATTTTCGGACCAGCATTCCGGAGGAACTGTGGGATTCCGCCCAGATCGACGGGGCGGGGACCCTTGGGTATTTCTTTAAAATCGTGCTGCCCCTGGCAAAGCCCATCATTGCCGTTATCGCACTATGGTTCGCGGTACAGCAGTGGAACAGCTATTTTGGAGCGTTGATCTACCTCCATGACAAGGAATTGCAGCCTTTACAGTTGTTTATCCGCAGGATTCTGATCCAGAACCAGACGGCCAGCTCCATGCTGAGCGGCACGGCGGCCGCGGAGGCCAGGAGACTGTCGGAGCTTATCAAATACACCACGATCATCGTGGGTTCCCTGCCGGTGATGTGCCTGTATCCCTTTGTGCAGAAATATTTCAACAAGGGAATCATGGTGGGCTCTCTGAAGGGATGAGTAAGGATACAGACCAGGCGGTTGAAAACGGCCTGCAACCAAAGAAAGGAAGGAAAAAGATGAAAAGGACGAAACCAATGAAAAGAGCTGCCAGAGCTGCCGCACTGGTTCTGGCGCTGTCCATGGCGCTGGGACTGGCGGCATGCGGGGACAAGGAGAAGGAAAACGAGAGCGGGGACGGACGCGTCCACTTCTCCATCGTGACCACCCGTTCCAGCGACGCTTGGCCCACGGAGTTCCTCCATGAGGGAATCATGAAGGAACTGGAGGACAAGTACAACATCTACATCGACTGGGAGGTCTATACCCAGAGCGACTGGGCGGAGAACAAGGCTCTGCTCATGTCCAGCGGCGAGCTGCCGGACTCCTTTCTCGGCTCGGATACCTTGATCGATCTTGATATCCAGAACAGTAAAGGTCTTTTGGTGGAGCTTACAGACCTCATTGCGGAGAACATGCCCAATCTAAGCCGAATCATGGAGGAGGATCAGGAGATCAAGGCCGCCATGGTGGACCGGGACGGGGAGATTTACGGCCTGCCCAAGAAGCTTCCCATGCGGCCGCAGGTGGCCAACCAGATGTTCATCAATAAAAAGTGGTTGGACAATCTGGGCCTTGAGATGCCCACCACATACAAGGAGCTGGAGGAGGTATTGA
>CALWDR010000307.1 GCA_944376745.1 uncultured Lachnospiraceae bacterium | reverse complement strand
CAGGTGGGAAAATAGGGGCACTTTGTGGTTTTCATGGGAGAAATATATTTCCGATACAATTTAATCAGATAAATTAAAATTTTCTTCAAAATACACCATCTTCTTTTCTTATACGGCGCTATTCTTCTCTTCGCGTCTGTCCGCCCGCTTCCCGGCAGGCGACATCCGGTTTCCTGTTCGCCGCCGCGTTCCGGGCGAGATCCGATTCCCTGTCCGCCGCCGTGATCCTGTGAAGGCCCGCCAAATGCAGCAGCGCCTTCTCGGTCTGGCGGAAGGTGATGCCCTTCGCGCTCACCCGGGCGATCACCACCAGGTCCATTCCCCGGGCAAATGTTTCCTCGTTGAGCCGGTAGCTCTCCCTGACCAGCCGGGTCACCCGGTGCCTCACGACACTGTTTCCTACTTTTTTACTTACCGATATTCCGATTCGATTCTTTCCGAGCTGATTTTCCAGCACATACATGACAAAAAAGCGGTTGGCAAGGGATGTCCCATTCCGATATACATGCTGGAAATCACGGTTTTTTTTCAGCGATTCCGAAAATTTCACTCTTCCACTCCTTATAAAGAGCCTATAGAAGAAGAAAGACCACAAATTATGTGGCCTAAGCTGATAATTTTTTTCTTCCTTTTAATCTTCTTGCAGCCAATACTTTCCTTCCGCCTGCGGTGCTCATTCTAGCTCTGAAACCATGAACCTTTGCTCTGGATCTCTTTTTCGGTTGAAATGTCATCTTCATCGGTTATACACCTCCTCTACATGGAAAAACATCATTTCAATTATATCAAAAAATCCCCTGAAGTCAAGCCATTTCAGCATTTTTTTATTTTTTTATGCCAGATTCTTTCCAACCGGAAGGCGGGCGCCGGAATGTGGAAAACCCAAAACACCATATCTATGAAAATATGACTTATCCAGACTAGATGTTGATATTTTAACCTTTATATAATATAAGGAAGAAACTCATCCTCCTGTGCATATGTGGATGTTTACATAAAGTTATTCACAAATTGTGGATAAGTTGTGGATAACTGTCGGACAAGCTGTGCGTATTTTTCCGGTCCTGTCCACTTTTTGGCTTTTTACAGGAGTTTGCGGGGTGTAGATATGTTTATAACCTCATTTTTCTAAAAATATGCGCCTTTCTTCTTATTTACATATCCCTGTACCCTGATAAGATTTCTGTTGCTAATTTCGCCGATTTGCGTTATGATAGAGTATGGAAGATTCTGATAGACCGGAAGAAATACTGTATTGGAGAAAGCATATGGAGCTGATACTTGAGAAATGGAATGAAATTTTAAGAACCGTAAAGGAAGAGCACGAGTTGTCGGATATTTCCTTCGATACCTGGCTGAAGCCCCTGACCGTCTACAACATCGAGGGCAATAAGCTTTATATTCTTGTGCCCTCCGAGCAGATGGGCTTAAATTACATAACCAAGAAATACACCCTGCCCATCAAGGTGGCTATCGCGGAGCTTACGGGCATCGACTATGACATAGAGTTTATCCTGCAGGAGCAGACCAGGACCATTCCGGCCTACAAGAGCAAGGACCCGGCCTTTATGCGGCAGAGCGGGAAATCCAACTTAAACCCCAACTACACCTTCGAGACCTTCGTGGTGGGAAGCAACAACCGGTTTGCCCACGCGGCCTCCCTGGCTGTGTCGGAATCTCCGGGAGAGGTGTACAACCCCCTCTACATTTACGGGGGACCGGGGCTGGGCAAGACCCACCTCATGCAGTCCATCGGCCATTTTGTGCTGACTCAGCAGCCCAAGAGCAAGATCCTCTACGTGACCTCCGAGGAATTTACCAACGAGGTCATCGACTCCATCCGTAACGGTAACCCGGCCTCCATGCAGAAGCTTCGGGACAAGTACCGCAACGTGGATCTTCTGATGGTAGACGATATCCAGTTCATCATCGGCAAGGAGAGCACCCAGGAGGAATTTTTCCACACCTTCAACGCCCTGCACATGGCGGGCAAGCAGATCGTCCTCTCCTCGGACAAGCCGCCCAAGGACATGGAGATCTTAGAGGAGCGCATCCGCTCCCGGTTCGAGTGCGGGCTGATGGCGGAGATCAACGTCCCCGACTACGAGACGAGAATGGCTATTTTAAAGAAGAAGGAAGAGACCGACGGCTTCCACTTAGACGACGCCATTTTAGAGTACATCGCCACCAACATCAAGTCCAACATCCGTGAGCTGGAGGGGGCCCTAAACAAGCTTCTGGCCTTTTCCAACCTGGAGAAGACGGAGATTACCATGGAGATCGCCGAGCGGGAGCTTCAGAATATCATTTCCCCGGACAAGCCCAGGGAGGTGACGCCCCAGCTGGTCATCGAGATCGTGTCGGAGCATTTCCACCTGACGGCGGACCAGATGATCTCCAAGAACCGCAGCAACGACATTGCCAAGCCCAGGCAGATCGCCATGTATCTGTGCAAGAATATGACGGACACGCCCCTTGACACCATCGGCGCCCTGCTGGGAGGACGGGACCACTCCACCATCATCCACGGCATCAAGAAGGTGACGGAGGAGTACGAGAGCAACGAGACCACCCGGGGACTGATCGACACCATCAAGAAGAAGATCAACCCCAACTAAAGAGGGACAAGTTATCCACAGTCTGTCAAGGGTCCATCCCGGCGCCATGCACAGGGTTTTACACCCTGAAAAAATACCTGAAGCCCTTAAGAAAAGGGGCTTTGCGTGAGTTATGAACATATAAACATCCCTTAATAAGACGGAGACGGATGTCTCATTTTATATGTATACGCCAAAATCAGGAAGGAGTTTTTCACATCATGAAAATTATTTGTTCCAAATCCAACTTACTTCACGGAGTCAACATCGTATCCAAGGCCGTTCCCTCCAGGACCACCATGGCCATCCTGGAGTGCATTCTGATCGACGCCTCCGCCAACGAGATAAAGCTTACCGCCAACGACATGGAGCTTGGCATCGAGACGAAGATCGAGGGGGAGATCGCGGAGCGGGGGATCATCGCCCTGGACGCCAAGATTTTTTCCGAGATCGTAAGAAAGCTTCCGGACAGTGATGTGACCATTGAAACAGACGCCTCTTTCAAGACCGTCATCACCTGCGAGAAGGCCAAGTTTAACATTATCGGCAAATCCGGGGAGGATTTTTCCTATTTACCCTATATTGAGAGAGAACATTCCCTGCTGCTGTCCCAGTTCACCTTAAAGGAGGTCATCCGCCAGACGATCTTCTCCATCTCTGACAACGACAGCAACAAGCTGATGACCGGGGAACTTTTTGACATCCGGGAAAATGAGTTGAAGGTGGTTTCCCTGGACGGCCACCGCATCTCCATCCGCAAGATCGAGCTGAAGGAATCCTACGAGCCCCACAAGGTGGTGGTTCCCGGCAAGACTTTGCAGGAGGTCAGCAAGATCCTCTCCGGGGATGTGAATGACGATGTGAACATTTTCTTTACCGATAACCATATCGTCTTTGAGTTTGACAACACCACGGTGGTTTCCCGCCTCATCGAGGGAGAGTATTTCCGCATCGAGCAGATGCTCTCCTCCGACTACGAGACGAAGATCAGGATCAACAAGCGGGAGCTTCTGGACTGTATCGACCGGGCCACCCTTCTGGTGAAGGAGGGGGACAAGAAGCCCATCATCATGCATATCACCGACGGAATCATGGAGCTTAAGATCAATTCCTTTATCGGCTCCATGAACGAGGAGATCGACATTGAGAAGGAAGGGAAGGATATTCTCATCGGGTTTAACCCCAAGTTCTTCATCGACGCCCTGCGGGTCATCGACGAGGAGGAGGTGACCCTCTACATGGTGAACCCCAAGGCCCCGTGCTTTATCAAGAACGACGAGGAATCCTTTATCTATCTGATCCTTCCGGTAAACTTTAACGCGGCAAATATCTGACATGATACCGGGCCCGGTCATAAAAGCGTATGACTTTGGGACCCTTACATCATAATTTTAAACGGCAGGGCGCCCTGGGGCGTCCCGGCTGTCTCATGGGATAAGGTGAAAATTGTGGAAATTCTGAAATTAAAAGACGATCATATCAAGCTGGGCCAGGCCTTAAAGGCCGCCAATCTGGTGGAGAGCGGCAGTATGGCCAAGCTGGTGATACAGGAGGGCCAGGTGAAGGTCAACGGCGAGACAGAAGTGCAAAGAGGAAAAAAACTGTACGACGGAGACGTTGTTTCCTTTGAAAACGAAACAATCAAGATAGTAAAATGATACTAAAATCCGTGGAATTAAGGGATTTCCGCAATTACGAAAGCCTGCATATGGAGTTTGATGCCGGGACCAACATTCTCTACGGGGACAATGCCCAGGGCAAGACCAATGTGCTGGAGTCCGTCTATGTGAGCGGCACCACCAAATCCCACAAGGGAAGCAGGGACAGGGAGATGATCCGCTTCGGCTGCGAGGAGGCCCACATCCGCACCATTGTGGAGAAGGGGGGCCTGGATTATCAGATCGACCTGCATCTGAAAAAGAACCGCTCCAAGGGGATCGCTATCAACCGGGTCCCCATCCGCAAGGCGTCGGAGCTGTTTGGAATCCTGAATCTTGTATTTTTTTCGCCGGAGGATTTAAACATCATCAAAAATGGACCTTCCGAGCGGCGGAGATTTCTGGATTTGGAGTTATGTCAACTGGATAAGGTGTACCTGCACCAGCTGGCAAAATACAATAAGATTTTAAATCAGCGCAACAGGCTTTTGAAGGATATTCCCTACAGAAGGGAGCTTTTCGATACCCTGGCTGTCTGGGATGCGCAGCTTGTGGAGTGCGCGGGCAGCATCATTGAGGCCAGAGCCCGTTTTGTGGAACAGCTAAACGGCATTGTCTGCAAGATACACAAAAATATCTCGGGGAACCGGGAGGAGCTTGAGGCGAGATACGAGCCGGACACGCCCCCTGAGCTTTTGGAGGAGAAGCTTGCAAAGAGCCGGGAGCGGGACTTAAAGACCGGTCAGACCACCGTGGGTCCCCATCGGGATGATTTATCCTTTTTCATTCATGGCGTTGACATACGAAGGTTTGGCTCTCAGGGGCAGCAGCGTACCAGCGCCTTGTCTCTGAAGCTCTCCGAGATCGAGCTGGTAAAAAAATCCATTCACGAGACGCCCATTTTACTGCTGGACGACGTATTGTCAGAGCTGGACAGCAACCGGCAGAATTTTCTGCTTAACAATATTCACGACATTCAGACCGTGATCACCTGCACGGGCCTGGATGAGTTTGTGAAAAACAGGTTTCAAATCAATAAGATCTTTCATGTGAGAGACGGACATGTATCTTGGAACGAAGAATCAGGAGGAAAGAAATGAGTACAGAGTACGGAGCAGACCAAATACAGATCTTGGAGGGACTGGAGGCCGTGAGAAAGCGTCCGGGCATGTATATCGGAAGCACCTCCAGCCGGGGGCTTCATCATCTTGTCTATGAGATCGTGGACAATTCCATCGATGAAGCGCTGGCGGGGTACTGCGATACCATCGACGTGACCATCAACCCGGACAATTCCGTCACCGTCATAGACAACGGGCGGGGAATCCCCGTGGGGATCAATCACAAATCCGGCCTTCCCGCGGTGGAAGTGGTATTTACGGTGCTCCATGCGGGCGGAAAGTTCGGCGGCGGGGGCTACAAGGTGTCCGGCGGCCTTCACGGCGTGGGCGCCTCCGTGGTGAACGCTCTTTCCAACTGGCTGGTGGTAGAGATCTACAGCGAGGGAAAAATTTACCAGCAGCGCTATGAGCGGGGGAAGACCATGTACCCCTTGAAAGAAGTGGGGGAATGCGATCCCGAGAAGACCGGCACCAAGATTACCTTCTCCCCGGACGGCAGCATTTTCGAGGATACGGTTTACGACTATGAGGTGTTGAAGCAGCGCCTGCGGGAGATGGCGTTCTTGACAAGAGGCATTAAGATCACCCTGCGGGATACCAGAGAGGGCATGGAGCAGGAGAAGACCTTCCACGACGAGGGGGGCATCAAGGAATTTGTCACCTACTTGAACAGGAGCAAGGAGGCCCTCTACGAAAATGTCATTTACTGCGAGGGCCAGAGGGACGGCGTCTATGTGGAGGTGGCCATGCAGCACAACGATTCCTACAACGACGCCACCTACAGCTTCGTCAACAACATCACCACCCCCGAGGGCGGCACTCACCTGGCGGGCTTTCGCAACGCCCTGACCAAGACCTTCAACGCCTACGCGAAAAATAATAAGATCCTCAAGGATAACGAGCCGGCCCTCACCGGCGACGACATCCGGGAGGGACTGACCGCCATCATCAGCGTCAAGCTGGAAAATCCCCAGTTCGAGGGACAGACCAAGCAGAAGCTGGGCAACAGCGAGGCCAGAGGGGCCGTGGACGCGGTGGTCAGCGAGCAGCTTACCTATTTCCTGGAGCAGAATCCCACGGTGGCCAAGGCCATCTGCGAGAAATCCCTGCTGGCCCAGCGGGCCAGGGAAGCGGCCAGAAAGGCCCGGGACCTGACCCGGAGAAAGACGGCCCTGGAGGGCATGTCTCTTCCCGGCAAGCTGGCGGACTGCTCCGACAAGGACCCCAGGAACTGCGAGATCTACATCGTGGAGGGAGATTCCGCCGGCGGCAGCGCCAAAACGGCCCGAAGCCGGGCCACCCAGGCCATCCTTCCCCTGCGGGGCAAGATCCTCAATGTGGAGAAGGCGCGGCTTGACAAGATCTACGGCAACGCGGAGATCAAGGCCATGATCACCGCCTTCGGCACGGGCATCCACGAGGATTTCGACATCACAAAATTAAGATACCACAAGATCATCATCATGACGGATGCGGACGTGGACGGCGCCCACATCAGCACCCTGCTTCTGACCTTTTTGTACCGCTTCATGCCGGAGCTTATCAAGCAGGGCTACGTGTACCTGGCAAAGCCGCCCCTCTACAAGATCGAGAAGAACAAGAAGGTGTGGTACGCCTACGACGATACGGAGCTTAACAATATCCTCACGGAGATCGGACGGGACAACAACAACAAGATCCAGCGCTACAAGGGACTGGGGGAGATGGACGCGGAGCAGCTCTGGGAGACCACCATGGACCCGGAGCGGCGGGTCCTGGAGCGCGTGGTGATGGACGAGGAGGCTTCCTCGGAGATCGACCTGACCTTCACCACTCTCATGGGAGACAAGGTGGAGCCCCGGCGGGAGTTTATCGAGGCGAACGCGAAATACGTGCAGAATCTGGATATTTAATAGCAGTTTGGCCTTTGCGGAGAGCACCGCAGGTGCGTTTTTGCGAATGGCGCGGCTGAACTGTGAACTAGGCTGAACTGAGAATGCGGCTGCAAAAAGCAGGAGGAAAATTTTTAAATGGATGACAAGATATTTGACAAGATAGACGACATAGATCTGAAAAAAACCATGGAGAAGTCCTACATCGACTACGCCATGAGCGTCATCGCGTCCCGGGCGCTGCCGGATGTGCGGGACGGCTTAAAGCCCGTACAGCGGAGAATCCTCTACGCCATGATCGAGCTGAACAACGGCCCCGACAAGCCTCACCGGAAATGCGCCCGTATCGTCGGCGATACCATGGGTAAATATCACCCCCACGGGGACAGCTCCATCTACGGCGCCCTGGTGAATATGGCCCAGGAATGGTCCACCCGCTACATGCTGGTGGACGGCCACGGTAACTTCGGTTCCGTGGACGGGGACGGAGCGGCGGCCATGCGTTACACGGAGGCCCGCTTAAGCAAGATCTCCATGGAAATGCTGGCGGACATCAACAAGGACACCGTGGACTTCGGACCCAACTTCGACGAGACGGAGAAGGAGCCCCTGGTGCTTCCCTCCCGCTTCCCGAATCTTCTGGTAAACGGAACCTCCGGTATCGCCGTGGGCATGGCCACCAACATTCCTCCCCACAATCTGCGGGAGGTGATCAACGCTGTGGTCAAGATCATTGACAACCAGGTGCTGGAGGACCGGGATACGGAGATCGAGGAGATTTTAAAGATCGTAAAGGGCCCGGATTTTCCCACCGGAGGCATGATCCTTGGAACCGCCGGCATCGAGGAGGCCTACCGCACCGGACGGGGCAAGGTGCGCATCCGCGCCGTCACGGACATCGAGCCCATGCAGAACGGCAAGAACCGCATCGTGGTGACGGAGCTTCCCTACATGGTGAACAAGGCCCGCCTCATCGAGAAGATCGCGGAGCTTGTGCGGGAGAAGAAGCTGGACGGCATCACGGATCTGCGGGACGAGTCCAACCGGCAGGGCATGCGCATCTGTATCGAGCTGCGCCGGGACGTGAACCCCAATGTGGTGATGAATCAGCTCTTTAAGCACACCCAGCTCCAGGACACCTTCGGGGTCATCATGCTGGCCCTGGTCAACAACGAGCCGAGAGTCTTGAACCTCAAGGACATGCTGGGCTACTATCTCCTTCACCAGAAGGACGTGGTCACCAGAAGGACAAAATACGAGTTAAATAAGGCCGAGGAGCGGGCCCACATTTTGGAAGGCCTGCTGATCGCCCTTGACAATATCGATGAGGTGATCAGCATCATCCGGGGCAGCGCCAACGTGACCGCCGCCAAGGAAGCCTTGATCGAGCGGTTTGCGCTGTCGGAGGCCCAGGCCCAGGCCATCGTGGACATGCGGCTTCGCACCCTCACCGGTTTGGAGCGGGAGAAGCTGGAGGCGGAGTACCGGGATCTGATGGAGCGGATCGCCGAGTTAAAGGCCATCCTGGCGGATGAGAAACGGCTGCTCAATGTGATAAAAGAGGAAATTCTGATCATTGCCGAGAAATACGGCGACGACAGGAGAACCTCCATCGGCTACGACGAGTACGACATTTCCATGGAAGATCTGATCCCCGTGTCCAACACGGTGATCGCCATGACGAAGCTTGGCTACATCAAGCGCATGAGCGTGGACAATTTCCGCAGCCAGAACCGTGGAGGTCGTGGCGTCAAGGGCATGGAGACCATCGAGGACGACTACATCGAGGAGCTTTTGATGACCACCACCCACCATTACCTGATGTTCTTCACCAACACCGGGCGGGTATACCGGATGAAGGCCTACGAGATCCCCGAGGCCGGGCGGACAGCCCGTGGGACGGCCATCATCAACCTGCTGCAGCTCATGCCGGGAGAGTCCATCACCGCCGTGATCCCCATCAGGGAATACCGGGACGGGGATTATCTCTTTATGGCCACCAAGAAGGGGATCGTGAAGAAGACTCCCATCACCGAGTATGCCAACGTGCGCAAGACCGGCCTGGGGGCCATCAGCCTGCGGGAGGAGGACGAGCTCATCGAGGTGAAGGCCACCGACAACACCAAGGACATCATTCTGGTCACCAGATACGGCCAGTGTATCCGTTTCCATGAGACGGATGTCAGAAGCACGGGCCGGGTGTCCATGGGCGTCATCGGCATGAACCTGTCCGACGGTGACGAGGTGGTGGGCATGCAGCTCAACACCCAGGGCGAGTACCTTCTGATCGCCTCCGAGAAGGGCCTTGGAAAATGCACGGTGATGGAGGAATTTACGCCTCAGAACCGTGGCGGCAAGGGCGTCAAGTGCTACAAGATCACCGAGAAGACCGGAAATGTCATCGGCGTCAAGGCGGTCAACCGGGACGACGAGATCATGATGATCACCACCGAGGGCATCATCATCCGCATGAAGGTGGAGGGCATCTCCGTTCTGGGAAGGATCACTTCAGGCGTGAAGCTCATCAACCTGGATGAGGACATCACCGTGGCCAGCATCGCCAAGGTCCGGGAGGACAAGTCTCTGGTTGTGGAGCATCCGGAGGAGTTGGTGGATGAGGGAGAACTTTCTGAGAACAGTGAGAAAGAAAGTCCGATGGAAGATGAAGAAGATTTAACAGATGTTGATTCGCTGACAGAAAGTGGAGACTCGGAAAGATAGAAAATTGACGTCTGGCAATCAATAGATGGGAGTCAGTCTCTTTATAAAAATATTCGAATAAGAATAAATATTCAGAAAAATAGTATCTGGCAGAAATGCCGGGTACTATTTTTCTATTCAGATTGGAGATCCTTACCGGGTATTTGATATGTCGGAATTTTTGATGCGTCCGTTCTTTTGTCTGGATCAACTGGAAGAGGAAATCCCGGCTGCATTTTCAGGACAGACCTATGTGTCCTACCGGGATGTGAAAGAAAATGAATTTTTCTTTATGGACAAAGACAGCTTCGAAAAAATGAATGAACTGAAAGAAAAATTATTTGAAAAATATGTAACAGCTCAGACAGCCAGGCAATGAAAAGCCAGACCGTACCAATTAATTCTCCTCCGTTCCCCTTGCTTTTTTCCTTTTTCCATAGTAAGATAAGATCAACAGCCAAAAATGAGTTGGGAGAATACAGCAGGGAGTGAGCAGCATGCCGGTTTCTATTTACGAGGTGCTCTGGATATTTTTCATATATGCCTTTTTGGGCTGGTGCACGGAGGTGGCCTACGCCGCCCTGGACACCGGAAGATTCGTGAACCGCGGATTTTTGAACGGTCCCGTCTGTCCGGTATACGGGGTAGGCGTTTTTGTGGTGATCCTGTGCCTGACGCCCTTGAAGGAAAATCTCCTTCTACTCTTTTTCGGCTCCCTGGTCCTGACCACGGTGGTGGAATTTCTCACGGGATTTTTGTTGGAAAAGCTGTTTCACAATAAATGGTGGGATTATTCCAACGAGCCTTTCAATCTCTGTGGATATGTCTGCCTGAAATTCTCCGTTCTGTGGGGATTGGCCTGCACCTTTGTGATGAAGCTTGTCCACCCTTTCCTGTACAGGCTCATAACGGTGTTCCCACGAATACCCGGCCTGATACTTCTGATCCTTTTGCTGGTTGGCTTTGTCTGCGACCTGATCATCACGGTGAGCACGATTCTGAAGTTCAACAAAAGGCTGCGCCTGATGGACGAGGTGGCCTCCAGGCTGAAGGTGATTTCCAATGAGATCGGAGAGAACATTTACGAAAATGTCACCGCCGCGGTGGAGAAGTCCGAGGAATTTAAGGAAACCCATAAGGAGGCGGCGGAGCTTCCCAAAAAGTATAAGGAGGAGCTTTCCAGGAAATATAAGGAGCGCTACAAGGAGGCGGCGGAGCTTTCCAGAAAATACCGGGAGCTTTTGGAAAACCGCCAGTTTGGCGTGAGGCGTCTCCTGAAGGCCTTCCCCGCCTTGAACGCCAAGGAGCACAATGAGATCCTTCAGAAATACAGAGAGCACCTGCGGATGAAATTGAAGCAAAGAGGTAAAAAGAAAAAATAAGCCATGGACAGAAAGTTAAAATTTGACTGGAATGCGTTTTGGATCATCGGAATCATATTTACCATACTGGGAGCCATCTTTACGGCCCTGGGAATCGTGCTGTATCTTTTTGTGCCGGAGGTGGGCGTTATCATGCTGCTCTGCTTTGGCCTCTGTGGAATGCCCTTCCTCCTGATCGGAATCATTTTTCTGGCACAGCAGGCGGGAAAACGGAGAACGGCGAAAAAGCTGCTGGCGGAGGGCAATTACGTGCTGGCGGAAATTATGGAGGTCAGCCGCAATTTCAATGTCAATGTAAATGGAAGATACCCCTATGTTGTGCGCTGCAAATACGAGGATTCCTACGGGATCGTCCACATTTTCCGAAGCCGCAACCTGTTTTTTAACCCGGAAAGCCTGTTTCGGGACAGCTTTGTGCGGGTGTACGTGAGAAAGGACAACTACCGACAGTATTACGTGGATATTGACGGCGTTCTGCCCCAGGTGGAGAATCATTAACAAAATGCGTAACAGTTCAGACAGCTAGGCAATAAAAAGACAGACCGTGCAAATTTATTTGCTAAGGGCGGTCTTTTTATTGCCGTAGATTGGCTAAACGCCAATCAGCCACAGACAGGAGCTGCGCAGCAGC
>CALWDR010000306.1 GCA_944376745.1 uncultured Lachnospiraceae bacterium | reverse complement strand
GCTGCTGCGCAGCTCCTGTCTGTGGCTGATTGGCGTTTAGCCAATCTACGGCAATAAAAAGACCGCCCTTAGCAAATAAATTTGCACGGTCTGTCTTTTTATTGCCTAGCTGTCTGAACTGTTACGCCATTTTCTGGCATTTCCCTGATGAAAAGCTTACCCTCACCCGTCAGGAACACACGCGGCCCGTCAGATGAGGGTAAGTTTTCATCCTTTCTTTTTCTGCCTTTTCTCCGGCTCCGGGATCTTGGTGTAATCGGGCCGGTTGGTAGCGGGGTCCACCCTGGTAAGCTCCGTATAGTCCGCCGTCTCCTGGGGCAGTCCTTTTTTGCGCAGAATGTAGGCTGTCAGCTTCTGGACCAGATAGTAGAGGGTGGCAAATACCGGCACTCCCAGCACCATGCCCATGAAGCCGAAGAGCCCGCCTCCGATCAGGATGGAGAACAGCACCCAGAAGGAGCTTAAGCCCGTGGAATCCCCCAGGATCTTGGGCCCGATGACATTTCCGTCCAACTGCTGTAAAATGATGATAAAAATCAGGAAATACAACCCCTGAATGGGACTTGTCAGCATGATCAGGATGGTGCTGGGGATGGCTCCGATGTAGGGGCCGAAAAAGGGGATCACGTTGGTGACGCCCACGATCACGCTGACCAGCACCACATAGGGCATTCGAAGCAGATAAAGGCCGATAAAGCAGAGCACGCCGATGATGGCGGAGTCCAGTATCTTCCCGGAAATAAAGCCGCTGAAGATCCGGTTGCTCTTGCGCGCCACCTCCACGAGCACATTGCCCTGTTTCGCCGGCAAAATGGCATAGACCACCTTTTTGGCCTGACCCACAAAGGTCTCCTTGCTCATCAGAAGATACACAGAGACGATCACGCCGATGAGGATATTTAAAAGGACCCGCACCACGGAGAGCACGCCGGTGGTCAGAGAGGTCAGAAGGTTCCGGGTCTGGGGCAGGAAATCCGTTCTGGCCCAGTCCTCAAAAATGGAGATGCTCCTGTTTAGTGCCTGCTCCAGATAGGCCGAGATCTGACTGTCGGAGCTGACATAGCCCTCCAGCCAGGCAATGAAGCGCTCCACCTGAGAAGGAAGCTGTACCACCATCCGCTCGATGCTGGTGTACAGTTCCGGGATCACCATATTCAAAAGCACAACGAGGATCAGCCCCACGAAGATCAAAGCTCCGGCCACGCTGAGAGCCCTGGCCGCCTTTCTGGCCTTCTGCTCCCGCCTCGCCCGCTTCAAAAACCATTTCAGAAGATACTTCTCCTCCCATTTTACAATGGGGTTGATGAGATAAGCCAGAACAAAGCCTATGATGATCGGCTGTAAAATCCCCACCAGCAGCTTCCAGTTGTCCAGAAGGCCATGGTAGCGGTAGATCAGGAAAAAGGCCACCATGCTTAAGAAGATCACGATAAAGGCCGTAAGTCCCACCGCAAGATAGGGCCTGATGTTCCAGGCCGCCCGCCGCTCCTCCCGCCGGGCCTGGCGTTCCCGCTGTGCCCGGCGGGCCTGCTGCTCCCGGCGGGCCTCCTGTTCCCGCCGGCTGCGGTCCGCCTGCTCCCGCCGGGCCTCCTGCTCCTGACGGCCACGGTCCGCCGGCTGGGCTTCCTGTTCCCGTCTGATGCGGTCCGCCGGCTGAGCTTCCTGTTCCCGCCGGCTGCGGTCCGCCGGCTCCCGGCGAACCTCCGTCTGCTGCTGCAATTGTCCCCGCTCTTCCCGTTTTTCTTCCAAAAGAGTCCTCTCCTTAGCTCATTTTTGCGGCTGTTTTTCCTGAAATCCTCCTCTGCCGGAAACCTTTCTCCCCGAAAAACAGCCAGATTTACATTTCATCCCGATAATAGTTGATCAGGCAGCCCCTCAAAATGATGGTCCGCTCGTCCTCCGTCAGCTCGCCCATGTTCAGGGTAAATTCCTTTAATCCGCCGTCCTTCGCCACATAGGCGGGAATGGCCGTCCGCTTCTCCGTGATGGCTCTGCGGATGTCCGGCACAAAGAGGTAGTCACCGTTAGCAAAGGGCAGCTCTCCTGCCGGGATCAGGAAGGGCAGCATGCCCCAGTTGATGAGGTTGGAGCGGTACCGCTTGGTGGCGTACTCGTTGGCGATGTTGGCCCAGCCGCCCAGCACCTTCTGGCAGGAGGCCGCCTGCTCCCTGGCGGAGCCGTCCCCGGGCTTCACCGCAAAAATGGTGCTTCCCACGCCCAGGTTTCCTTCCCCGGCCTCCGGGAATCTGGTGTGCACAGCCGCCATCACGTCCTTTAATTCCGGCAGCGCCGTGAGGGGACACTGGCCCGCCTCGATGGCCTTCTGGGCCTTCTGCACCTCCTTGGCTCTGCCCACATAGGCCGGGTCCTTCCGGGACAGGGTAAATTCCGCCAGTCCCAGGGGATTGGAGCGGTAGGAGGAGGTCTCCCCGGAGGGGATCAGCTCGTCCGTGGTGGTGACGGGGTCGTGAATCTCACTGACCACCTTCAGCACCAGATGCTCCGGCAGGGGACTCATGGCCGGCCAGTCCTTGATGTTGGGGCCGAACTTGACCTCCTGGCTGGGGTCCGCCGCGCCCTTGCTGTCGAAGACGCGGTTCTCGTAAATCCTGCTGTCAAAATAATATCTCGGGTTCGTGTAGGTTACGTCCATATCGGTGGCCGCGGTCAGATACCCCTTGTTGGCCGCCGTGGCCGCAATGGAACGGGCGTCCATCAGGGCCACAGAGGCGATCTGGCCGTTCTGCAGCTTGGACCCCTCCCGGTTGGGGAAGTTCCGGGTGGAATGGCGGATGGAGAAGCCGTTGTTGCCCGGAGTGTCTCCCGCGCCGAAGCAGGGACCGCAGAAGGCGGTCTTGACAATGGCTCCCGTCTCCATCAGGGCCGCCACGGAGCCATTTTTCACAAGCTCCATGTAGATGGGCGTGCTGGCCGGGTAGACGCTTAGGGTAAATTCGTCCGGCCCGATGCTTGCCCCCTTTAAAATGTCCGCCGCCGCGCAGATATTTTCAAAGCCGCCGCCGGCGCAGCCCGCAATGATCCCCTGGTCCACGTAGAGCTTCCCATCCCGCACCTTGTCCTTCAGGGTGAAGGGAACAGCGCCGTCCAGGCTCACCAGAGCCTTCTTCTCGCAGTCCTCAAGGATATCCAGAAGGTTCGCGTTGAGCTCCTCGATGGTGTAGGTGTTGCTGGGATGGAAGGGCATGGCGATCATGGGCTTAACGGCGCTTAGATCCAGCTCGATCATGCCGTCATAGTATGCCACCGGGCCGGGATTCAATTCCTTATAAGCCTCCGGTCTTTTGTGGATCTCATAGAAATCCCGGATCACATCATCCGTTCTCCAGATGGAGGACAGGCAGGTGGTCTCGGTGGTCATCACGTCCACGCCGATCCGGAAATCCGCGCTTAAGGAGGACACGCCGGGCCCCACAAACTCCATCACCTTGTTGTTGACATAGCCCCGGGCAAAGACCTCGCCGATGATGGCCAGTGCCACGTCCTGGGGACCCACCCCTGTCTGGGGCTTTCCGGTAAGATACACGCCCACCACGCCGGGCATGTTGATGTCGTAGGTCTTATTTAAAAGCTGCTTTACCAGCTCCGGCCCGCCCTCGCCGATGGCCATGGTGCCCAGGGCGCCGTAGCGGGTGTGGGAGTCGGAGCCCAAGATCATGGCTCCCCCTTCCGCCAGCATCTCCCTGGCGTACTGGTGGATCACCGCCTGATGAGGGGGCACGTAGACGCCGCCGTAGCGCTTGGCGCAGGACA
>CALWDR010000305.1 GCA_944376745.1 uncultured Lachnospiraceae bacterium | reverse complement strand
GCTGCCTTGAATGAATCAGTTGAATGCTCAACTGTGTTGTTCTCTTTGAATCTTTCAAGGTTATTTCACTGTTCAGTTATCAAGGTGCTCTGCTGTTGCCAGCTCTGTTTCGTCTTGAGCGACAACTTCTATAGGATACCAAAGCTGTCGGCTTTTGTCAAGAACTTTTTTGAGATTTTTTATTATTTTTTTCAATTCTTCTCTGTCGGAACTTCCCGGCTGCCCGGTCAGGATTTTACTAAACCGGATATCCCTGCGGACTGCTTTCCTTCCTGACAGAAGACGGTCTCTTTCCATCTTTCAGGAAAAAGTACCCTATGCGCGTCTTACGACCTTCCACTGCCTGAATGCCATATACCGTTTCTGCACATTTGCTGTTTTATTTCGACAGCGAATGCTATATTATCATGCCGACAGAAGAAAGTCAACTACTTTTTTTATTTTTCTCAAAAATTTTTTAACAGGATTCCCTCTTTATCTGTAAAATTTATACAAATATATTCATCTATATTCATCGGCAGCCAACCCTGCCCATATACTGTGTCAATAAAATTTACTCCCCCTTCGGCAAAATACCCGCTGCGGAGCTCAGCAGCGCCTCCCTTGCCCGGTTCAGCTCGGCGGTCTGCTCCGCCGTTATGCTTGCAGGCTTGATGGTGGAGAGCAGCTTGCGCAGATAAGCCATGTCTTTCTTGACCTGCTTTTTTGTCTCCTTATCCAGCGTCTTCTTGGACTGGCCGTAGGCGGCCTCCGCCTGACGGAGCAGGCGCTCGGCTTCGTTGTGCACGTCGATATAAGCCTTCCGCTGGCCGTCCGTGGCCTCGTACTCCGCCGCCTCCCGGATGGCTTTCTCGATGTCGGCCTCCGACATGTTCGTGCTGGAGGTGATGGTGATCTGCTGCTGTCTTCCGGTGCCCAGGTCCCTGGCAGATACCTGCACGATCCCGTTGGCGTCGATGTCAAAGGTAACTTCGATCTGGGGCACGCCGGCCATGGCCGGTTTGATCCCGCTTAAGACAAAATTTCCCAGAAGCTTATTGTCCCTGGTAAACTGCCGCTCTCCCTGAAACACCTTCACATCCACCGAGGTCTGGAAATTGGAGGCCGTGGAAAAAATCCGGCTGTGCCTGGTGGGGATCGTGGTATTCCGCTCGATGAGCCTGGTGGCCACGCCGCCCACGGTCTCGATGGAGAGGGAAAGGGGCGTCACATCCATCAGGATGATCTCGTTGGCCGCGGCGTTTACCGAGAGCTGGCCGCTCAGCTTGCTGCCCTGCACCGCCGCCCCCTGGGCGACGCACTCGTCCGGGTTGATATTTTTGGAGGGTTCCTTCCCCGTCAGCTGCATTACCATCCGGGACACCGCAGGCATGCGGGTGGAACCGCCCACCAGAAGCACCCGGCCAAGGTCGTTGGCAGTGATCCCCGCGTCGCTTAAGGCCTGCCGGACAGGTCCCGCCGTCCGTTCGATCAGATCGGACGTCATCTCCTCGAAGGCGGCCCGGGTGATCTCCATCTCCAGATGCCTGGGCTCCCCCTTCACCGTGGTGATAAAAGGAAGATTGATATTTACGGCGGAGGCATTGGACAGGGATTTCTTCGCCCGCTCCGCCTCCTCCCGCACCCGCTGGTAGGCGGAAGGGTCCTTGGACAGATCCACCCGCTCCTTCTTTTTAAAGGCGGAGACTATGTAATCCGCCAGCCGCGCGTCGAAATCGTCACCGCCCAGATGATTGTCGCCTGCCGTGGCCAGAACCTCGATCAGGTTATCCCCGATCTCTATGACCGACACGTCAAAGGTGCCGCCGCCCAGATCATAAACCAGGATCTTCTGGGGCTCCCCGTGATCCAGCCCGTAGGCCAGGGCCGCGGAGGTGGGCTCGTTGATGATGCGAAGGACATTTAAGCCCGCAATGCGCCCGGCGTCCTTGGTGGCCTGGCGCTGCGCGTCATTGAAGTAGGCCGGCACAGTGATGACCGCCTCCGTCACCGCCTCTCCCAGATAATTTTCCGCGTCCTTCTTTAATTTCCGCAGGATCATGGCCGAAATTTCCTGGGGCGTGTAGGTAGTCCCGTCGATTTTGATCCGATAGGAGCTTCCCATCTCCCGCTTGATGGAAAAAATGGTCCGGTCCGCGTTTACCGCGGCCTGCCTTCTGGCCACGTCTCCCACCAGCCGTTCCCCCTTCTTGGTAAAAGCCACCACGGAGGGAGTGGTGCGCCCGCCCTCCCCGTTGGTGATCACCACAGGATTTCCATTTTCCAGAACTGCCACGCAGCTATTCGTTGTTCCCAGATCTATTCCGATTACCTTGCTCATAGTTTCCTCTTTCTTGTCCTGCTTTTTGGACATACAGGGATACCCGGAGGGTGTTTCCTCTTTCCCGTCCTGCTTTTTGGACATACAGGGATACCCGGAGGGTGTCTCCTCTTTCCTGTCCTGCTTTTTTAACGTTTCTTCCACTCTATGACTTGTCCGGCGGAAAGTCAAGGCAGGAGAAAAATATTTCATATTTTGTTTAGAAAGTTTTAGATTCTATTTAGGATTTCGGATATTTTCTCCGGTCCCAACCATGGTTCCGGCTCGCCTGCTCCGGCATTGTCAAATGTAAAGCCTACCCTCATAGCGCCGACCCTCATAATGCCCGCTCCATGGCCTCCTTCACATTGGACACCCCGATGAGCTTCATCCCCCCGCTCTCCTTCACCGCACTCAGGCACACCGCGGGCAGCACGCAGACCTCAAAGCCCAGCTTGGCGGCCTCCGTCACCCTCTGCTGGGGCATGCTCACCGCCCGGACCTCGCCGCTTAAGCCCACCTCCCCAAAGCAGATGGTTTTCTCGCCCACCGGCCTGTCCTTGCAGCTGGAGGCCAGGGCCAGCACGATTCCCAGATCGATGGCCGGCTCGTTCATCCGAAGTCCCCCGGCAATGTTCACATAGGCATCGCTGGAGGACAGGGACAGTCCCGCCCGCTTCTCCAGCACGGCCATCAGCAGATTCACCCGGTTTAGATCCGTGCCCGCCGCCGTCCGTCTGGGGATTCCGAAGCTGCTGCGGCAGACCAGCGCCTGAATTTCCAGCAGCATGGGCCTGGTCCCCTCCATGGAGCAGGCCACCACCGAGCCGCTGGCCCCCTGGGGCCTGCCGCTTAACATCACCTCCGAGGGATTTTTCACCTCCCGCAGTCCCTCCTGGCACATCTCAAAGACACCGATCTCATTGGTGGACCCGAAGCGGTTCTTGACCCCTCGAAGTATCCGGTATACCGCATGGCGGTCCCCCTCAAAATACAGCACCGTGTCCACCATGTGCTCCAGCACCCGGGGACCTGCCACCACGCCTTCCTTCGTCACATGTCCCACGATAAAAATGGCGATCCCTTGCTCCTTGGCGATGCGCATGAGCACCCCGGTGGCCTCCCGCACCTGGGTGACGCTGCCCGGAGCGGAGGAGACCTCCTCCCGGTACATGGTCTGAATGGAATCGATGATGACCACTCTGGGCTTTTCCCGCTGGATCACCTGGGAGATCCGCTCCAGATTCGTCTCGCACAGAAGCGTCAGCCGGGAGGTGAAGGTCCCGATGCGCGCCGCCCGCATTTTGATCTGCTGTAAGGACTCCTCCCCGGAAATGTAGAGCACGTCCATTTTCCGGGACAGCTTCTGACAGACCTGCAGCAGCAGGGTGGATTTCCCGATTCCCGGGTCCCCGCCCACCAATACCAGGGACCCCGGCACAATGCCGCCTCCCAGCACCCGGTCCAGCTCCGGAAAGTCCGTGGACATCCGCTCCTCTGTTTCAAACTGAATCTCGTCCAGGGTGGAGGGCCTGACTGCCTCCGCCTCCCGGCCAGGAGCTTTCCCCTTGCCGGAAGCGGTCTTCTCCACCACCTCCTCCACAAAGGTATTCCATTCTCGGCATCCCGGACACTGGCCCATCCACTTGGCGGACTCATAACCGCAATTCTGACAAAAATAAACCGTCTTTCCCTTTGCCACCTGTATTCCCCTTTCTCAACCTCGCTATTTCTATTTTGAAAGTTTCCAGGGCTTTTCTTCTATAGAGAATCTTTTCTATAGAAGAAAAGGGTGCCGGTTGCCCAACACCCCTCTGTCACGTTCTATTCATTTTCCACTGCTGTCAGACAGCGGTCTGGCCCCGGACATCTGACGCTCCGGTCTTTTTCTTAATCGACCTTCTCAATCCGCACGGACACCGGCTTATCCTCGCTCAGCTCCACGCTCAGACTCAGCTTTCCGCCCAGGTTGGTCTTCATCTCGCCCACATCCGCGCCGTCCACGTAGACCCTGTAGGCCGTCTCCTCCAGAAGCTCCAGGGTGATCTGCGCATCCTCCGGGCCCTCCACCTGAAAGGAAGTCTCCTTCCCGGTTGCCTTCAGATTCAGGACCGTGGTTCCCGGCACCGATTCATACACGAACATACCGTTCTTTTCCAGCTTCGTGATCTCCTTAAAGGTCTTTACCTTGTATAAGTCGCCCCCATGCTCGAAATTGTCCAGCTTGGACTTGGAAGCCAGCTTATAGTTGCCGAAGCTAATGGTCCCATCCGCCTGTGTACAGATTAATTGTTCGATTACAGCCATTGTGATATCCTCCTGTTATGGCACAAGTTCGTACTTGTCTGTGTTGTACCCTCATTATATAATAAAATCCGCGGTTTTTCCATAGATTTCTTGTTTTTTCGCAAAAAAACATGACAGCGGGACGGCCTGCTTTGTTCTCCCCGCAGGGCCGGACCCGGCCGCCGCGTGATGGGCGCCCCCTAAGCAGTCGCCGCCTCTTTTTTCACGAAGGCGATCTCCCCCTTGCGGATCGTGGCCTCCACATGATTGCCGGCCTTGATATGCCCCGCCAGCAGCTCCTCTGCCAGACCGTCCTCCAGCTTGTTCTGGATCATGCGGCGCAGGGGCCTGGCCCCGTATTTGGGATCATAGGCCTTCTCCACGATATAATTTTTCACCGAATCCCGAATGACAAGCTCAATGCCCATCTGATCCCTGCAGCGGGAGATCAGCGTCTTAGACAGCAGAGTGACGATGCGTTTCATGTGCTCCTTGGTCAGGGCATGGAACACGATGATCTCGTCGATGCGGTTTAAAAATTCCGGTTTGAAGATTCTGCGAACCTCCTCCATGACGCCGTTTTTCATCCGCTCATAATCCGCCGCCCGGTCCTCGCTGGCGGCAAAGCCCAGGCGCTTGGGCTCAATGATGGACTTGGCCCCCGCGTTGGAGGTCATGATGATGATGGTATTTTTAAAATCCACCTTCCGCCCCTGGGCGTCGGTGATATGCCCGTCGTCCAGCACCTGCAGCAAAATATTGAACACATCCGGATGGGCCTTCTCGATCTCGTCAAATAGCACCACGGAATAGGGATTCCGCCGCACCTTCTCGCTGAGCTGTCCGCCCTCGTCATAGCCCACATATCCGGGAGGAGAACCGATCATCTTGGACACGCTGTGCTTCTCCATGTACTCCGACATGTCCACCCGGATCATGGCCTGCTCGTCGCCGAACATGGCCTCCGCCAGCGCCTTGCAGATCTCCGTTTTTCCCACGCCGGTGGGGCCCAGAAACAGGAAGGAACCGATGGGACGGGCGGGGTCCTTCAAGCCCACCCGGCCACGGCGGACAGCCCTGGCCACGGCGCTGACGGCTTCCTCCTGGCCGATGACCCGCTTGTGGAGCGTGCTCTCCAGCCTGCGCAGCCGCTGCGTTTCCTTCTCGGCCAGCTTTTTCACGGGGATCTTGGTCCAGCCGGAAACCACTGCCGCCACGTCCTCCTCTCCCACCTGGAGGCGTTTTTTCTGCCGTTCCCGGTCAAAACGTCCCCGGGCCTTCTGATATTTCTGCTCCAGCTCCGTCTCCTGTTGGCGAAGAAGGGCGGCGGTCTCGATATTGCCCTCCTGAAGCTCCTGCTCCAGCCGCTGTGCCAGCTCCGCCCGCCGCTTTTCAAGCTCCTTTAAGGAGGCCGGATATTGGAAGCCCTCCAGCCGCACCCGGGAGGCCGCCTCGTCGATCAGATCGATGGCCTTATCCGGCAGGAAGCGGTCATTGATGTAGCGGTCCGCCATCTTTGCCGCGGCTTCCATGGCCTCGTCGGTGATCTCCAACTGGTGGTGCTCCTCGTAGCGCCCCCGCAGGCCCTTTAAAATGGCCACGGTCTGCTCTACCGTGGGCTCCTCCACCGTCACCGGCTGGAACCGCCGCTCCAGCGCGGCGTCCTTCTCAATGTATTTGCGGTACTCCTCTATGGTGGTGGCGCCGATCAGCTGCAATTCTCCCCGGGACAGGGAGGGCTTTAAGATATTGGAGGCGTCCAGGGCGCCCTCCGCCCCGCCGGCTCCGATGATCGTGTGAAGCTCGTCCAGAAACAGCAGAACGTTCCCCGCCTCGATCACCTCCCGGATCAACTTCTTGATCCGCTCCTCAAATTCTCCCCGGTACTTGGAACCCGCCACCATACCGGACAGGTCCAGGGTCACCACGCGCTTCCCCTCCACTGTAGCGGGAACCTGGCCGCTTACGATCTGCTGGGCCAGCCCCTCGGCGATGGCCGTCTTGCCCACCCCCGGCTCCCCGATGAGGCAGGGATTATTTTTCCCCCTGCGGCTTAGGATCTGGATCACCCGCCGGATCTCCGCCTCCCGGCCAATGACCGGGTCCAGGCGGCCCTGTCTGGCAAGCTGGGTCAGATCCCTGGAATACAGATCCAGGGTGGGCGTGGCGCTGCCGACGCCTCTTGTATTTCTTAATCTTAATTCTTCTCTGGCCCCGGCAGCCTCCTCGCCCATGGCCGTCAGGGTATCCGCGTACATTTTTCTGAGGTTGACGCCCATGGTAAACAGAAGGCGGGAGGCCGCGCACTCCGGCTCCCTCAGAATCGCCAGCAGCAGATGCTCCGTTCCGATTGCCCTGGCCTCAAACCGCTCCGCCTCCAGGGCGGCATTTTCCAGTACCCTCATGGTTCTCGGCGTATAGCCGTCCTTCTCCAGCAGCACCGTCTGACCGGCGGGGGCGATCAGCTCCTCGATCATGTTAAGCAGCTTCTCCTCCTCCACGCCGTTTTCTGACAGCACATTGGCCGCCACGCCGGTGTTCTCCCTAAGAAGTCCCGCCAGCAGATGCTCCGTCCCAATATAATTCTGGTTCATCTGCTTCGATATCAGCTTCGCCAGCTCCAACGTTCTCCTGGCCTTGTCCGTATAGTTCATGCGCATACGCAAACATCCTCCTGAATTAACACATTTCTCTGAAAATCTCGCTGACCATCTGGTGTACCTCCTCTTCGGCGACACCCTTGCAGACGGCCCGCGCCAAAACCACACGGAGATTTTCCTCCAGCTCCTCCATGGCGTGAAGCTTGTCCGCGTCCAGGGCGATCACCGCCCCCTTTCTACGGTCCAGCCGGATAAAGCCCTCCTGCTTCAGCACGCTGTAAGCCTTGTTCACCGTGTGCATATTGATCCCCACGTTCTCCGCCAGCTGCCGCACGGAGGGCAGGGTATCCCCCTCCCGGAACTGGTTGGTGGCGATCCCGATAATGATCTGGTTTCGCAACTGAATATAAAATGCTTCCTCGCTGTTAAAATCAATCTCAATAAACATACTCTCACCTGCTCTTTTGTTATATCCATAGTATAACAACTGGCATTCCGTGTCAACCCCCTTTGACGGCCTCCACGAAATGCCAGTCTGTCCTCAAAAATCCTTCCCGCCTTTTCGCTCCCCAGGGACTAGAAATCATCCAGGTCGATCACCTCGATCTCCCCTTTGGAGTCTGGTTCCGGCTTCTTGCCGGAGGGATGGCTGGAATCCTTCTTTTTACGTCCGTTCCGGTCCGCCTCCGGCTCCGGCTCCGCGCTGCCCCTGTGTTCTTTCTTCAGCTTCCTGCCTGCGTCCGGGGCCGTCTCCGGCCACTCCGCCAGCCAATCCTCCTCGGGTTCTTCCTCGTCCTCCCCGTCCAGCCAGTCGTCCTCCCTGTGCTCCTTAAAGCTGTCTCTCAGCCGGCTTCGGAATCCCGGCTTCTGTGTCCCGGAACCGCTCTTTTCTTCTCCGGAGCCGCTCTTTTCTTCCCCGGAACCGTTCTTCTGTGTCCCGAAACCGCTCTTTTCTTCTCCGGAGCCGCTCTTCTTTCCCCGGGGCTCCTCCGGGCCGTCCTCCCCGGAATCCTCCCAGCGGTTCCCACGGCGTCCCCGCGCGATCAGCAGGTTGATGCACACCAGCAGCAGGACCACGATCAGAAAAGCCATCACGGCCATCACTTTTCTGGAAAAGGATTTCTCCGCCTTGTAGCGTTCATCCAGCGCACGGTACTCCTCGTTCAGCCGTTGGATCTGATGTCTGGCATCCTCCAGCGTGAGCTCCTCTTCCTGGGAATCGCCGGTGGAATCGGGACCTTCTCCCTGGGAATCATTTCCCGGCTACGCTGCCGTCTGCGCTCCCTGCTCCTGGCGTGTCACGATGATCTCGTACACCGCGGCGCTCTCATTTTCCGCCTCCACGGTGACGGATATGGTATTCTCTCCCACCGCCAGGCTCTGATTTCCCGAAACCGTCACGGAAGCTCCCTCCCGGGCGGGAACCGCAGTCACCTCCACAGCTTCCGTCTCATAGGGAACCGTGGCGGTATATTTCAGCGTGGACGCGGAAAAAGCCGGCGACAGCTCTCCCGCCGACAGGGACAGGGAAGCAAGACCGCCATCCTCCGATTGGCCGCCGGTACTGCCTGTGCCGCCGGAGCTGACGGCCTGGATGGTGACCCCCGCCGCGGTGAGGCTGTCTAAGGGCTCCTGGGTTTCATTGACCACGCCGCCCGTTCCGCTCACCTGCAGCGTACAATCCCCGGCGTTTACCGCCCGCAGGACCACCTCCACGCTGGTTCCTCCGGCATTCACCTGGCCGCCCTCGCCCCCTGTATAGCCCTCGGCGTTACAGCTCACAAAGGAAAAGGTATCGGAATTATAGGTAAAGGTCATATTCGAGGAGGCTCTCGCCCCGCCAGAACTGGCAGCCCACAGAGTCACCGTCACTGTCTGTCCCACCTCCACCGTATCGGCGGAGACGGCGATCACCATCTGGCCCCCCGCGGCATAGCCTCTTATGGGAACGGCGATCTGCAATAGACACAGCAGTGCCGTCAAAATGCCGGTGATCCGCAAAATTTTCTTCTGTCTCATCCCAATCTCCCTCTCTTCCTCCAAACAGGCACAAACCGCCTGGCGCGATCCTTTGACTTGTTCTTATTATAGTAATACACGGCGAGGCTTGTCAACGGAAATCTTTCAGTTTTGGCTGGAGGACGCCCTGGACAGCGATTTTGTTAACGCAGACACGCTTCCGCTCAGCGAAAGAGCTGCCGCAAAATACGGCAGCTCTTTCTCAAAGTCGATAACGCAAAATTTTTTCGGCTTCCTCAGAATCGACAGCGCAAAACATTTTCCAAACATCCAGCCGTCATCGGGCGGCATTAATCGTACAAATGGCATGCCACAACATGTCCATTTCCCATATCCCTGGGCACGGGGGCCTCCTTCTTGCAGCGCTCCATGCACTGGGTGCAGCGGGTGTGGAACTTACAGCCCTCCGGCGGCTTGGCCGGGGACGGGATATCGCCCTGCAGGATGATACGCTTCATCTTCACATCCGGGTCGGCGATGGGCACCGCGCTGAACAGCGCCTTCGTGTAGGGATGGAGCGGCTCCTTGAAGATCTCCTCCTTGCTCCCGGTCTCCATCATGGTTCCCAGGTACATGACGCCGATGACGTCGGAGATATGCTCCACCACGGACAAGTCATGGGAGATAAACAGGTAGGTCAGCTTCCGCTCCTCCTGCAGATCCTTCATCAGATTGATGATCTGGGCCTGAATGGACACATCCAGGGCGGACACCGGCTCGTCACAGACGATAAAGTCAGGATTTAAGGCCAGAGCCCGGGCGATGCAGATCCTCTGTCTCTGCCCGCCGGAAAATTCATGGGGATAACGGTCAATGTAATAGGGCCGCAGTCCGCAGTCCTTCATGACCTTCAATATATAATCCCGGTACTCGGACTTGGGCACCAGGTTATGCTCCTTCACCGCCTCGCCGATGATCTCGCCCACCGGCATACGGGGGTCCAGAGAGGAGAAAGGGTCCTGGAAGATCATCTGCATCTTGGGGCGCAGCGGGCGAAGCTCCTTTTTCTTCAGGCCGCTGATGTTGTTGCCGCTGATCTTCACCTCGCCGGAGGTAGGGGGCGTCAGGTGCAGAATGGAGCGGCCCACGGTGGTCTTGCCGCAGCCGGACTCTCCCACCAGCCCGAAGGTCTTGCCCCGCTCGATGTTGAAGCTGACGCCGTCCACCGCCCGCACATGGCCCACAGTCCTCTGTAAGATTCCTGATTTGATAGGGAAGTATTTTTTCAGGTCTTTGACTTCAACTACATATTCCTTTGCCATTATGCTTCCCCTCCTGTCTCTTGTTTGTTCTGGTGCAGATAGCAGCTCACCTTATGGGTCTTTGTCAGGCTGACCAGCTCCGGATATTTGCCGTTGCAGGCCTCCACACAGGACTCGCAGCGGTTCTTAAAATAGCAGTGCTCCGGCAGATTGATGGGGTTGGGCACATTTCCGGGAATGGAATAGAGCCTGTCAACCCGGGTGTTGAGCATGGGTCTGGATTTCATCAGGCCGATGGTGTAAGGGTGCGCCGGATGGTGGAAAATCTCATCCGCCGTTCCCTGCTCCACGATCCTGCCCGCGTACATGACCACCACATAGTCCGCCATCTCCGCCACCACCCCCAGGTCGTGGGTGATGAGCATGATGGAAGCGTTGATCTTATCCTTCAGATCCCGCAGCAGATCCAGGATCTGGGCCTGGATGGTCACGTCCAGGGCCGTGGTGGGCTCGTCGGCGATGATCAGCTGGGGATCGCAGGACAACGCCATGGCGATGACCACGCGCTGGCGCATGCCGCCTGACAGCTCGTGGGGATAATTCTTAAGAATGCCCTCCCGGACGATCCCCACCATCTTCAGGGTCTCTAAAGCCCGCTCCTCCACCGCCTTCTTGCCCATCTCGGGATTGTGGAGGCTGATGCACTCGCAGAGCTGATCGCCGATGGTAAACACCGGGTTCAAGGTGGTCATGGGCTCCTGAAAGATCATGGAGATCTCATTTCCGCGAATCTTCTCCATCTCCTTGATACCGGCCTTGGTCAGGTCCAGGGCCCGTCCCGTGGACTGCTGGTTGAAACGGATCTGGCCGCCCGCGATCTGTCCCTGGGGTCCCTGCAGAAGCCGCATGACGGACAGACTGGTCACGGACTTGCCGCAGCCCGACTCGCCCACCACGCCGATGGTCTTCCCCTTGGGGATGTCAAAGGTGACGCCGTCCACGGCCTTCACCGTTCCCACATTCGTGTAAAAATACGTTCTCAGGTCGTCAAACTCGATGATATTGTCCGGATTCTTCATCCTGGTAAGGTATTTGGACTCCGGCACTTTCTTACGTTTCATGGTTTTATTGTACTCGCGGTATCTGGCCGCGTTGAATTTCTTGATCGCTCTTAATTCTTTCTTCTGGGCTTTATCTGCCAAAGTTCTCACCTACCTTTTCATTTTCGGGTCAAATGCATCCCGCATGCCGTCCCCGATAAAGTTCCATGCCAGAACGGTCAGCAAAATACAGATTCCGGGCGGAAGCCAGATATTGATATAATTATTCATAATGATGGACTGGTTTACCGCGTTCACCATATTTCCCCAGGAAGCATAGGGGAAGGCGATACCGACGCCCAGGAAGCTTAAGGTGGACTCGCTTAAGATCACGCCGCCCATATCCATGGTGGCGATCAGGATGATGATGGGCATCACGTTGGGCACCAGATGCTTGATGATCTTCCGGGAGGTGCGGATGCCGGTGGCCTCCGCCGCCTGCATGTACTCAAGCTCCCTTAGGGACAGGATCTGTCCCCGGACCATACGGGCCACGCCGGCCCAGTAGAGAACGCCCATAACGCCCATGATGTAGAAGATCCTGTGTTCCGGCTTCACACCCGAGGCAAACATCACCGCGGAGATGATGAGCATCAGAGGGATGAAGGGGATACAGTTAAATATTTCCACCAGACGCATGATGATCATATCGATCTTGCCCCCGTAGTAGCCTGCCA
Organism: uncultured Lachnospiraceae bacterium; assembly: GCA_944376745.1. Classification (GTDB taxonomy): domain Bacteria; phylum Bacillota; class Clostridia; order Lachnospirales; family Lachnospiraceae; genus 14-2. Next base: position 2,539 of record CALWDR010000305.1, on the reverse strand, counting down.
GTCCCCCCAGCAGTACGCCCAGGAACAGCTCGATGACCACAACCACAATGCCGACACTTAAGGACACACGTCCGCCGTACATCAGACGAGTCAAAACGTCCCGTCCCTCCGCGTCCGTCCCCAGCCAATGACTTTTGGACATGGGACCCCTTCCGTTCAGAATAATGGTACCGCTTGCGCTTCCCTCTTCCAATTCCTCCGAGTCCATGCGCACTTCTTCTCCGGTTTCCTGATTAATATAGAAAAGCTCCGCCTCTCCGTAGGGACTGATAAATGGTCCCACCACACAGAAGAGAACCATGAAAATGATAATGCCCAGTCCCACGCAGGCCAGCTTGTTGCGGAAAAAACGCTTGAGCACCAGCTGTCCCGGTGTGAGGATCACCTGCTTCTGCTCAAATTCATCCTGCTCCTGTTGATTTCTTATCTGCATATCTTCCATACGATCCACCTCCTTAGTACCGGACACGTGGGTCGACTACCGCGTAGAGTATATCGGAAACCAACGTACCTAATAGTGTCAGCGCCGCGATGAACATATTAAAGCCCATCAGGTAGGGGATATCCCCCGCGTACACGGCGTTCAGTGCTATATTTCCAAGTCCCTCGATGGCAAACAGCCCTTCGGTGATGACCGCGCCCGAGAAAAGGCCGGGGATCATGCCGCCCACCAGGGTCACAATGGGGATCAGGGTGTTGCGGAAAGCATGCTTGCCGATGACCTTCCGCTCCGGCAGTCCCTTGGCCCGGGCGGTACGCACGTAGTCGGCATTTAAGACCTCCAGCATGTTGGTGCGCACATACCTTAAATAGCTTCCCACGCCGGTGATGACGAACACCGCGATGGGCAGCACAAAATGTCTCGCCAGATCCAGGAACAGGGCGAAGCCCTCATAGTCCATGCGGGCGTCCACCATCCCCGATATGGGCAGGATGCCGAGCCCCACGGCAAATATACGTTTTAACACCGCCGCGAAGAAAAAGGTGGGCAGCGAGATACCCATAATGGCGATCGCGACGATGGTATAGTCTGTAACGGAATACTGTTTTCTCGCCGCCAGAATCCCCAGAGGAATGGCGATCAGAAGCTCCAGCACCATGGCGATCCCCGCCAGCGCCAGAGTGGGCGGCATATAATCCAAAATAATCTCGGTGACCGGCCTCTGATAGACGAAAGAGGTCCCAAAATCACCCCTTATGGCTTTGGAAAGCCAGTTAAAATATCCTTCCACCGGACCGGTATCCAGGCCATAGGCCTCGCGCATCTGCTCTACCATCTCCGCTGTGATATTCGGATTTCCACTGGTGATATTGGTGACATAGTCACCGGGCACCATCTGCGCAATACTATACAAAAGAATGGAAACACCGAACAAAACAAGTATACTGATTAATAGACGTTTGATAATGTATTGCTTCATGCTATCTCCTCTTCCGACTTTCTCTGATTACATTTCGGGGCTGCCATACCATGACAGCCCCGCGCAGTTTTCCACTCTTTTTACTGACTGCAGAGAACCTTATGCCTACTGCATCTCCAGAGTTTCAATTACAGCCACATAGTTCCAGTATGTGGTGGTCTCCGGAAGTGTATCCAGATTGAGGGTGTTAGCGTTATATATTTCCATATTCTTTCTCTGATATACCGGCATATAGATGGCCGCGTCCATGATCATATCCAGGGACTGGGCTACCAGCTCTTTTCTGGCATCGAAGTCGATGGTGGTCCGAATCTCCTCCAGGATCGCGTCCAGCTCATCGCTGTAGTAACGCTGGTAGTTGGAGCCGCCCTCGCTGCCGAACATCTGGGTCTGGTCACAGTCGGTGGCATTGCCCCAGGCCATTACCCACATGTCAAGCTGTCCGCCGCTGACAGAATTGGAAAGGTTGGTAAATTCCATATCCTGCACCACAAGCTGTGCGCCCATCTCCTCCATATCCTGCTGCATCTGGGTTAAGATAGGTCCTGCAGGATGGGTGGCAAGGTCGCCTACGCCTATGGTCACAGACAGCTGCTCACCATCCTTCACCAGCTTGCCGTCCACCTGCTCATAGCCAGCCGCCTGGAAGTATTCCAAAGCCTTGGCGGTATCGTAGCCGTAGAATTCCTCCGCGTCATCCGGGTACTCCGCAAGGGTGGGCGTCATGGGACGCTCGATCACCTCTCCCAGATCTCCGTAGTAGGAAGCAACGGCCGGAGCCCGGTTCATCAGATGCATAAGACCCTTACGCACGTTGAGGTCGGGAACGCGCTCGGCGTTGATTCCGATGTAGCCGTATCCGGGATTATCCACCAGGTTGTAGCTGGCCTTATCCGCGGCAGCGTCCAGTTGCTTCATAATCGGTATAGAGGAGGAGGGATCGGTGATATCGATCTCGCCATTCAGAACCAGGTCTACCTTATCCTCCTCATTGACGGCCTGTACCTTCACGGTAGGAATCTTGGGCTCGCCCTTGAAGTAATCCGGGTTCGCGTTGAGGGTAACCACGTTGCTCTCATAGCTCTCAAATACATAGGGACCGGAACCCACAGGAGCGC